>JAZFSZ010000028.1:0-19250 GCA_036446455.1 Acidiferrobacterales bacterium | reverse complement strand
CTTCGACGGACTCTGTTTTGGATAAGTTTGCTCCCGGCTGGAGAGGTAATATAAGTGAAAACGTGCCAGACAGAGAGATTAGGCAGCAATTTTTTCAATATTGGCTAAGTAAAATTAGATCATTAGGCCTCGAAACGTTAGATGAAACAATAGAAAAGGTTACAGGTGGGAAAAATCAACCACTTTATTTTTTAGTTTTTGTAGCACGTAATAAAGTGGCAAACGATTTCTGGGATAAAATACGGAAAATAGATCCACAAAAGGGTTTTGAATTCTAGGAGGTGCAAGTGTCGACGAAAAGTAACATAGAATGGACTGAGCAAACTTGGAATCCGACGACTGGCTGTACCAAAGTATCGCCTGGTTGCAAACACTGTTATGCAGAAACCATGGCCAAGCGACTCCAGGCCATGGGTGCAAATGGGTATGAGAACGGCTTCATGCTGTCCTTGTTGCCGGAACGCTTGAGTGAGCCACTCAAGCGACGTAAACCAACGATCTATTTTGTTAATTCAATGAGTGATTTGTTCCACGAGAATATTCCATTCGCTTTTCTTGATCAGGTGTTTGATGTTATTCGCAGAACACCACAGCATACCTACCAGATTCTCACCAAGCGGGCCGAACGAATGAGCCGATATTTTGCAAAACAAAACAGGACCGTGCCCACCAATGCCTGGCTGGGTGTTTCCGTCGAGAACAAAAAATACGGGCTTCCGCGCATCGATGAATTACGTACGGTTGATGCCCGCATCCGGTTTTTGTCTATTGAGCCCTTGCTCGAAGACCTTGGATGGCTGGATTTGACAGATATCCACTGGGCGATTGTCGGCGGTGAATCGGGACCTAAGGCACGGCCTATGAAACCGGAATGGGCCGAAGCAATAAAGGAGCAGTGCATAGAACAGGAAGTTGCATTTTTCTTCAAACAGTGGGGCGGTTGGGGTGCAGATGGCAAGCGCCGAGCAAAAAAGGCAAACGGGCGCAAACTGTCTGGACGTACTTGGGACGAGATGCCGCTCAATTCATCTTCAGCACCGTAATAAAAGATTAAAACACCGGGACAGATTAATTTTATTCAGAATTTGTACGTACCGGTTGGTTTTAATCCCCCGTGGACGCAGCCGAGGCCTGACGAAGAAAACCGAATAGCGAGCCCTTTGTTGAACCCGCAAATAGGGGACGGAGGGATTAAACTTTAAGCAGCCCGCGATTGCCTATCTTTTAATCCCTCCGTCCCCTTTACTTGACTGCCTTTACTTGACTTGGTCAACCGCAATATTGCCTGTAATGGCGTCACCATAGAACGGTGGCCGCAAACCCAGTCCAATACCGGCCGCCGCTTCATGGCTTTCTTCGTGGGCTGCGGCAGGGGTAATGGCATGAGTCATGGCAACATGTACCCCAGGTCAGAGGCCGGCGTCGGGTAAACGAATTTGGCAAGTTGTAAATCAGACGCCGTCAGCCCGGTGCGAATCGCCAGCGCAAAGATGTTAATCAATTCCGCCGCATCCGGCCCCAGTAATTGGGCACCAAGTATGCGCCCGGAGTCTTCCTCCACCAGAACTTTATAGGCATAGCTCGGCTCATTCATACGGCGTGCGCTATACCAGCCGGGTACAGATTCGTGTTTGACCCTGAATTTCAGATCCAGTTTGCGGGCCTCGGTTTCCTGAAAACCCACTCCGGCCAGTGTCGGCACAGTGAACACCGCGGACGGGATACCGTTGTAATCAACAGTGACGGAATTGCCATCCAGCAGGTTGGCCGCCACCACACGGCCTTCGAGGCCCGCCACCGGGGTTAACGGAAAACCGGTATTGGCGGCATCGCCGGCAACATAAATTGCCGGGTTGGACGTGCTTTGCAGATAGTCGTTCAATTGTATGGTGACACCTTCGTAAGCCACTTCCGCCGCATCAAGATCCAGATCGGCGATCGCCGGAATACGACCGCCGCTGTGCACCACCAGGTCGGCATCAAATGTCTGCTCTCCGGCCGGGGACGTGGTATGGACGACATAGGCTTCGCCGACCTTTTCAACCGCGGTGACAGCATGTTCGTTTAACACATTGACTCCCAGCTGACGGGTCCTGTCTACCAGTAGCTGAACCAGGGCCGGATCGAAATGTTTTAGTGGCAGTGAACCACGATTCAGAATTATTGCGGCCGCTCCTGCGCGGACAACCACATGTGCAAATTCAAACCCGATAAAACCGCCGCCAACAAATACAATTCGCTTCGGTAGTTCCGTCAGCTCCAGAAACGCCGTGCTGTCGATCAGGTGGTCGGCACCGTCGATGGGGAGCGTTACCGGTTCGGCCCCGGTAGCGATAACGATCTTTTTTCCCTGCAACACTTTGTCGTTGACCTGAATGCGGTCGCGGTCGATAAAGCGGCCCCTGCCGTGGTAGGTGTCGATGCCACTTTCCTGATATGATTTTTCCGAGTTGGCGGGTACGGGATCAGTAAACGTACGCTTGAATTGCTGCAAGATGTCCCAGTTAATATTCAGCTCGCCGCTTACAATTCCTTTCCCGGCCATGCGTTCGGCGGCGTCGATAGCCTCGGCGGCGGCCACCAGTACCTTTTTGGGATCGCAACCACGAACGGCACAGGTACCACCGTAGGGCTGGGAATCAATCACGGCCACCGTCCAGCCACGGGCTCGACAACTGTGGGCAATATTTGAAGCCGCCGTGCCCGTTCCCAGAACAATCAGGTCATAGTTTGCAGTCATAATGACATCCCTTATTGTTTGTACTTGCCAGTAGACGGGTATTTGCCGATGCGCGGATCAAGGGGTCCGCGGATCAAGGCGGATCAAGGGGTCAGAGCACTTGATTTTGCGTTGGTTGATGGCGTCTGTTCCTTCAAATACCTGGAGCAATTCTACCCGTAAAAGGGGACGGAGGGATTAAACTTTAGGCATTATCCAAGTCCACTATGGGATTAACTGGGACCAGAATACTTAAAAAATATTCTCAATCTAATCCCCGAACAACTCTTTAATTGGAACTTTAAAGGCTTTCGCAATTTTCTCTACGCTGTCTAACGTAATACTCTGTTCAGATCGTTCTACTGTACCAATATAGGTACGGTGCAATCCTGCTTCATCGGCAAGATCATCCTGGGACCAGCCTCGCTTGTGTCGCAGTTCTCGAACCCGCTTAGCAAATAATTCACGTGCGCTCATCACCATAAATCGTAGTCTAAAAAAAAGAAGACGATTCAGCGACATACAATAAATAGACAGACTATACATAGACATAGAATAACTATCGGCCTATACTTGGAAAACCCAAGAAACTAGAGGCAAAGGACATGCTCATTCTCAAATGCAGGGCCAGGGAATCGATCTGGATCGGGCCGGGGGAGGCGGCACGGGATACCCCGGTACGTGAGGTATTTAACACTGGGCTGATCGAAATCGTGGTTTCCTGCATTGATGAAACAGAAGTGGTTCTCAAGGTCGAAGTGCCCCCGAGCTTTCATGTATTGCGTACCGAAATCGTTCCCCCGATTCTGGATGAGGTGGTGAGTTCCCAGAATACCCGCACTATCCTGGCACAAAAGCTGATTACATTACGTTTTATCAAGAAACTGTCCTGTGAGGACCTGGCCCGGATCAGCGGTGTAGCGTTACCCACCCTGAACAATACCGAAAGGCATGATACTCCCCTCGGTTTTGATGAAGTCAAGGCCCTGGCAAAGGGCCTCGGTGTCAGTGTGGCTGAGTTGTTGACACCGCCGGGCATAACGGCAGAAGAGCGGGTTGTTATGGCGTTGCTGGAGGAGGGGCTGGAGGGTTAAGAGCGTTGACAGCAAATTTAAAAAACCATTCCAGATTTATTTTTCTGGTGTTTTTCCTACCTCGTGGATGCTGCCCACACAGGCGACGAAAAATTCGGAAAGCGAGCCTCCTGTTGAGCCGGAGACAAATAAAATTCCCCAAGCTCCGGTTCGGGCCTCGGTAAGTGACGAAAGAATTCAGGACAGGTTTATTTTTTCTTTCTTGGTGTTTTTTATCAACGTGAGGGTATGCCCTCGGGTGCAGCCACCGGCATATTAGTATTTGAATCGTCTAAGGCGAAACAAAAAATTGAATATGGTGACCGGGGACGACGTGCATGGATACACTAGTGTCGCGAAAGGCCAGGGATGGCCGTCGCGACCAGAATCGACTGACGACGTAGTCGGCAGTTTGCTCAGCGAGCGAAAAATCCCAAAACTAGTTAAATCATGGGAAGAGAATATGGTGGCCGGGGACAGAATCGAACTGCCGACACGAGGATTTTCAGTCCACTGCTCTACCGACTGAGCTACCCGGCCAACGGGGACGCGAATTATAGAGAAGTCGCTGGGTTTTGCAAAAAAATAGGGTTATTTGCTGGGCTGCGGTTTGTAATCCGGCGGTAATTGCGCACCGTCACCGAAGAAAAATTGATCCATCTGTTCTTCAATCATCTTGCGCGCTTTTGGGTCCAGCGGATTGAGCCGATATTCGTTGATGATCATGGTCTGGTGATCCATCCATAATTTCCACCCTTCCTTGGAGACGTTTTCAAATACCTTTTTGCCGAGATCGCCCGGGTAGGTCTGATAATCCAGGCCCTCGGCCTCTTTGCCGAGTTTCACGCATTTCACCATACGACTCATGTTTCGTTCCTCAATTGCTGCAACAGGCGTTTTACCGGGGCGGCCAGGCCGCGCCTGTCAGGGTGGTCGAGTTTATACCAGACTGCGTCGGCCATCTCCATGGCAGTCGTGGATTTCCCCACCACCTCTGCGGTTACCGGGTGAATATGCAGGTGAAAATGACTGAAGGTGTGGCGCACTACCGGCCAGCGCTGTCTCACCTTTATTTCTAACCCCAGCGTTTTACTTGACCACGCGGAAAGAAGTCTGGCGTCGGAATGTTCTGATTCTGGAAATCCCCACAGGCCACCCCAGATGCCGGTGGGGGGCCGACGTGTCAGCAATACTTCTTTTTCGTTGCGCTGCACCATGAGCATGGTCACGTATTTTTCTGGCAAGGTCTTGCGTGGTCCGGTGACCGGATAGTCGGTGACATTGCCATTTTTAAGAGCGATACAACCCGAATGCACCGGGCAATCGTCACATCGCGGTGTCGCGCGCACACAGACGGTTGCGCCCAGGTCCATGATGGCTTGGGTATAGTCGGCCACCCGTTTTAGCGGTATGTAGTTTTCGCTGATGGACCACAGTTTTTGTAGTGTTTGTTTCTCTCCGGGCCAGCGGTCGATGGCATGCAGGCGCGTTAATACTCGTTTTACATTGCCATCGAGAATCGGGTGACGCTGATCATAGGCAAGCGCCAGGATGGCCCCAGCGGTGGAGCGACCGATGCCGGGCAGGGCAACAACATCATCAATTCGTTGTGGAAAGCGACCGTTGTGCTCATTGCGAATCAAACCTGCGGTCTTGTGCAGGTTGCGGGCACGGGCGTAATAACCAAGCCCGGTCCAGTGATGCAGCACCTCATCGATATCCGCTTCGGCCAAACGTTTAATATTGGGAAAGCGTTTAACAAATCTGCGGTAATAAGGGATGACTGTTGCCACCTGGGTTTGTTGCAGCATGACCTCCGATACCCAGACGCGATAGGCTGTGCGACCCTTTTGCCAGGGCAGGTCCTTGCGCCCGTATTGATTGAACCAGGAGAGCAGTCGTCGACGGAAGGTTTGTGGCGTCACGCGAAGAGTTCGTTATAGTTTGAAGCGTTTGCGAAGCTCATCCTGAATACGTTTTTCAAAGTCTTTTTTTATTTTGGCTTTTTCTTTTTCGATATGTTTCTTGATTTCTTTTTCCGCCGCTTTCCTCAAAACCGTCTGCCACTCAATACTAAAAGTGGGATCAGTGAGCTTGCCGTAAATCCGCACGGGGACAGTGGTACCACCTTTTTTGCGATCTTCGCTGACGGTTACCTGCATACGGTAGTCCAGCGTTTGTCGTGGCAGGTTGGCGGTTCCTTTGCCGGTTACACGTGTATACGGTCCGGACATTTTCAGGTCACGGTTACTGACGATGCCATTTTTAATTTGCAACGTGCCCGTGGTGTGGGCGTATTCCATTTCCTCGTTTAGCCTGGCCTTGGTCTTGACGGGCTTGCCCTGCGCCTTGGCATATGCGTTTTTGGCGTCCTGTACCATTTTATAAAGGTTCAATCCTTTGACACGGCCATTCTTCAGACGGAACGCCGCGGTACCGTTGAGGGTGTTGAAAATGTCATCGACATCGAGGCCCCGTGCGGTTAATTTGGCCGAGACATTGCCCTGTCCGCTGAATTTATCGAACACATCTGCGTCTTTTAGCAGTGGTCCCACCTGTACGCCGGTAAGTTTCTCGTGAATGCGATAGCGCGGCGCACCCTTGCGTACATCCATCTGCATGTTACCGGTATAACGTCCCTGGTAGAGGCGCGCCTTGCTTGGGCCAACAGTAATAATTCCGCCACCGGCGTTCAGCGGAATCGCAATATCAGTCGAGCGAATACCAAAGGCCTTCAATTTTTTGATCTTGAACACACCTCTGGCCTTGAGCTCGCGTAACAACTCCAACGGTATCTCCAGTTGTCCGGTGCTTTGTTGGCCCGCCTTTCCACGCTTTGCAACCGCGCCACCGACTGATGCTTTCGATACGGGTGGTAAATAGCGGTCGATATCGATTTGATCGAGCGTGAGATCAAATCGATATGACGGGGTGGAAGCAAAACGTGCAGACACGCTGCCGGTCACGGTGCTGGCGTCCATTTTAAGATTCAACTTTTTCAGTGACACGTGATCAGCGGAAGCACTGAACTTCGTACTAAGGGATACACGAGTCAGGGCGCTGGCGTCCTGTGTTTTGATTTCACTGCCAATGTCGGCAAGAAATTTCCTGGCACTGAAACTGGCCAGGTTCAGCGTGCCGGAAAATTGTGGTGCGTCGATTACTTTCTTGCCGTCAATGCTCGCGGTTAATGTTAAACCCGCAGCGGTAAGTTTCAATTTACCTATCTTCAGTTGCTGTGTGTCTGGATCAAATAGCACGTCACTATCGAGATCGACGCGTGTCTGGATAGGCGGGCTGCCACTTTTGGCATCGAATCCGACATGCAGTTGTGTGGATTGACCGAATGCAAGATTGCTGGCCTGCATTTCCAGTTTACGAATATGGTATTCGCCGCCGGTCATGGCATCGGACCAGTGTATCTCACCTCGGCTGATAGCAATTCCGGCAACGCCAATCTGAAACGCCGATCCCGGGCTGGTCTTGTCCGCTGCGGGGTCGGTTGGGATAGTGCCGGTTGCCGTTTGTGTCGCTTGCAGCAAGTCATCCCAGTTGGTGACCCCTTTTCGATTCCGTGCCAGGTTAAGTTGCAAACCATCGAGGATCACCTTGTCGATGATGACCTGGCTGCGCAACAAGGGCAGCAATTTTACTTTGATGCCGACGCGTTTCACGCTGACGAACGGTTTGTTGCCGAAACCGTGCGCGTTCGATAGCTGCGATTGACCCAGCTCCAGCCCCAGCCACGGAAACACGGAAAGCTTGATATCACCCTTGAGCATGAGATCACGGCCGGTGTGTTGCTTTACCGCCAGGGTGATTTCCGGCTTGTAGTCGTTGGGATCGATGATGAAGGGCAGGGCAATAACAGTGGCCACGACCAGTAGCATCAGCACGCCAATGGTAATGGCAAGAAATTTGATGATCCGCTTCACTCTCTTGCTCCCTTAATTCTGGAGCGGGTGATGGGAATCGAACCCACGTTTGAAGCTTGGGAAGCTCCAGTTCTACCATTGAACTACACCCGCATAACTGGCACCGGCGACTATATAACGGCCCTGTTGTCCTGCCTAGGGCTCTCCAGGGGCTTGGTCTCCCGCGTGTCGGACAGGCCGGCCTGTGGCCGGTGCAGGCGTGCGTTGAGGCGCTATTCAAATTACAATACCCCTCCCGCGATACGGGTCAGCCCCAATGTGTATGCTTATTTGGGTGATAAACTTGCAGCAATGAAACGCGACGTAATGAAAATTATTCTGAATGGCGAGGAAAAGGCCTTCTACAGCCCTGTTACCGTCACCGACCTGTTGGCCGATATGGGTATGAGGGACAAGCGTGTGGCCGTGGAAGTGAACCTGGAAATTGTGCCACGTAGTGAACATGGGCAATTTCAGCTGAAAAACGCCGATCGGGTTGAGGTCGTGCACGCAATAGGTGGTGGTTAAAATGAGTATCCTAGCCCCCACCCCCAGGGTGGAATCCAGCAGTACTAGTGGTCGCGACGATGCGCTGATCATTGACGGTGTGACCTATCGGTCTCGACTGCTGGTGGGCACTGGTAAATACAAGGATATGGATGAAACGCGCACCGCGATCGAGGCCAGTGGGGCAGAGATCGTGACCGTGGCCATCCGGCGCAGCAATATCGGTCAGAACCCGGACGAGCCCAATCTGCTGGATGCAATCCCGCCGGAGCGTTACACCATTTTACCGAATACCGCCGGTTGTTATACGGTCGAAGACGCGGTGCGTACCTGTCGTCTCGCACGTGAATTACTCGATGGCCACAATCTGGTGAAACTGGAAGTGCTGGGTGATGAAAAAACCCTGTTCCCGGATGTTGTCGCCACGCTGGAAGCCGCCGAGGTGCTGGTGAAAGACGGCTTCAAGGTTATGGTCTATACCAATGATGATCCCATCATTGCCAGACAGCTGGAAGAAATTGGTTGTATCGCAGTGATGCCACTGGCCGCGCCTATCGGTTCCGGCCTTGGTATACGTAACCCCTACAATATTATTACTATCGTTGAGCAAGCGAACGTACCCATCATTGTCGATGCCGGTGTTGGTACTGCATCTGATGCCGCCATGGCCATGGAACTTGGTTGCGATGGCGTGCTGATGAATACGGCCATTGCGGCGGCAAAAGATTCGGTGTTGATGGCCTCGGCGATGAAGAAGGGGGTAGAAGCCGGGCGCGAGGCATTTCTCGCGGGTCGCATGCCACGCAAGCGTTTTGCGTCGGCGTCGTCCCCGATCGACGGGACTTTTTTATAATAATTCCTGCCGCAGAGGGTCGCTCTTGCGCATCCCTGCGCCCGCGACACTTGAGCATCCATGCACATCGCGCAGAGATATAGAGGAATATACAGGGCGGTCCACGGGACCGCCAAAATAAAGAATTTTACTTTTCCAGGCCGGCTGAAAGCCGGCCCTATGATTTATTTTTTCTCCGCGTCTTTGCGCCTCTGCGGCAGATGTTGAATTTCACCATGACACAACCCCCGTTACCCCGTCGTCCTATTCGCAGTTTTGTGCGCCGCGAGGGTCGTCTGACCAGCGGTCAGGCGCGGGCGCTGGAGGATTTGTGGCCGCGTTTCGGCATCGAGCCGGGTGAAACTGAAATCGATTTTGCCAGTGTGTTTGGCCGCGTGGCTTCGGTTGTCCTCGAGATCGGATTCGGCGACGGCGAAACTTTTGCCGCGATTGCCGCAGCCCACCCGCAAAATAATTATATAGGGATGGAAGTACATCGCCCCGGAGTTGGCAGTCTGTTGTTGCGACTAAAAGAACAGGAGATCAAAAACGTACGGGTTATATGTGATGATGCCAGTAACGTCATGCAAAGCAATATCGCTGACGAGTCACTGGACGCGATTTATCTCTTTTTTCCCGATCCCTGGCCGAAAAGAAAACACCACAAGCGCCGGCTGGTGCGACCCGCGTTTATACAACAACTTCGACGCAAATTGAAAATCGGCGGCACGTTTAACATGGCGACCGACTGGCAGGATTATGCCGACCACATGATGCGTGTGATGCTGGCGGCAAAAGGATTTACCAACACAGCCGGAAAGGGCAAGTTTTCGCCTAAACCTGAATTCCGGCCCGAAACCAAATTTGAACGTCGCGGCCTCAAGCTGGGCCATGGCGTGTGGGATTTGGTGTTTCGGCGCGAAAACTGACCAGCGCCGTTTTTGTCATGAAAGCATTCGATGCATTGCGGGAACAGGTGACAGGTAATGACGCGCTAATGACCTATCAGCTCGTTATCAAATTGTCCGCACCCGGCTCAATTAAAATCGGGCAACTGGGCGAATTTTTCTTTCCTACGGGCCGCTATGTCTATACTGGCAGTGCCCGGCGCAATATTCTGGCCCGCGTTCAAAGGCATCTGCAGTCACAAAAAACCTGCCGCTGGCATATTGATTATTTTCTTGTCCATCTCGATACCCGTATTATCGATATTCGCTGTTCGGATTTGCCCGAATGTAGACTCATTCAGCAACAACCGGGTAAAATTCCAGTGCCTGGGTTCGGTGCCTCGGACTGCCGTAAGGGTTGCGGCAGCCATTTCAAGTATCTCGGTACTCTGTAAGCCAGTTGGGCTTTAGTGTAGGCTTGGTCCAACATTTTACCCGGGTGGGTGAATTTCCGAATAAATTCCTGGTTTTCCTGGCTAGAAAAAACAAATGTTGAAAGAAAAACAAGCTAGTTATAGCCGCGACGAATTGCTCGCCTGCGGTCACGGCGAAGTTTTCGGCCCGGGTAATGCGCGACTGCCGCTGCCACCGATGCTGATGTTTGATCGTATCACCCGCATTAATGATGACGGTGGTACTGTGGGCAAGGGTGAAATCATTGCCGAGCTCGATGTTAAGCCCGAGTTATGGTTTTTCGACTGCCACTTTGAGACCGATCCCGTCATGCCCGGTTGCCTGGGACTGGATGCCATGTGGCAGTTGGTCGGTTTCTTCCTCGGCTGGAAAGGTGGTGAGGGCCGCGGTCGCGCACTGGGCGCAGCTGAGGTTAAATTTTCCGGTCAGGTGACGCCGAATAATAAGCTGGTAACCTACCGCCTTGATCTCAAACGCGTGATAATGCGCCGATTGATCATGGGTATTGCTGACGCCACTATGGAAGTGGACGGGCGAGAAATCTATACGGCCAGGGATTTACGCGTTGGCCTGTTTACGTCCACCGAAGACTTCTGAGGGTCACGATCGTGAAGCGTGTTGTTATCACCGGTATAGGTATTGTATCCAGTATTGGCAATAATAAGCAGGAAGTCACCGACTCCCTGCGCGAAGGGCGATCCGGCATTGAATTCAGCCAGGAATACGCCGATCTGGGTTTTCGCAGCCATGTTCACGGCAATGTAAATATCGATATTGAGGGACTGATCGAACGCAAAAAGCGTCGCTTCATGGGTGACGCCGCCGCGTTTAATTACATCGCCATGCTAGAGGCGCTGGAAGACGCTGGCCTTAAGGAAGAAGAAATCTCCAACGAGCGCACAGGCATCATTGTCGGCTCCGGTGGCGGTTCCACCTCCAACAATCTGATCGCAGTCGAGCTACTGCGCAATAAAGGTTTGCGCCGCGTGGGTCCGTATATGGTGCCGCGCACCATGGCCAGCACTACCTCGGCCAATCTGGCCACCCATTTCAAGATCAAGGGTGTGAACTACTCAATCAGTTCGGCCTGCTCCACCAGTGCTCATTGTATTGGTAATGCCGCTGAGCTCATTCAGTGGGGCAAGCAGGACCGTATGTTTGCCGGGGGCGGGGAAGAACTGCACTGGACCATGACGGTTCTGTTTGATGCCATGGGCGCCTTGTCTTCGAAATATAACGACACGCCGGAAAAGGCTTCCCGCGCCTATGATGTCAATCGAGATGGATTTGTCATCGCCGGTGGTGGTGGGCTGGTGGTTCTGGAAGATCTGGAAGTTGCCAAGGCCCGCGGCGCCAAAATCTACGCTGAATTGGTAGGCTACGGCGCCACTTCCGATGGATACGACATGGTGGCGCCCTCCGGTGAAGGCGCGGTGCGTTGTATGCGACAGGCGCTATCTACTGTCGATGGCGATGTGGGTTATATCAATTCCCACGGTACCAGCACCCCGGTGGGTGACATCAGGGAACTGGAAGCCGTAAAAGAAGTGTTCGGCAACAAGGTTCCGCTCATTGCGTCAACGAAATCTCTGACCGGCCATGCGCTGGGTGCAGCCGGGGTCAATGAAGCGATTTATTCCCTGCTAATGATGGAAGCGAATTTCCTCGCTGCCTCGCCCAATATCGAAGAGCTGGATCCCGGTGCTGATGGGGTGCCGGTTATACGACAGCGTGTTGATAATTCCAATATCGATATTATGATGTCCAACAGCTTTGGCTTCGGCGGCACCAACACCTCATTGGTATTACAGAAATACCGCGACTAGTTGCCCGCGCCGAAAACCGGTGTCCAGTTGGCGCGAACAATAAGCCAGTCGCCGTCGAGGTTTCGCCAGGTCGTTGCCACATCATAATATTGCAGGCGTTCGGGCAGCATGCCGGCGCCACCTGTGGTCGCGGCATTAAATCGCACGTCAGCGTCGTTGCCGTTAACGGTAATGCGCAAACCGGCGATGACAACCTGAATGTTTTTATTTCTGAAATAGTGAGCCGCCATCAATTGGCGAATTTCATGAACCCCCATGCCTTCAGGGCCAGTGAAATTTTTTGCCAGATGCTTTAAAACCGGTTTGGTCTGCCGCGTCTGCACCGCCGCCTCAATTTCGCCGAGGACGTTACGTATCTGCTCTTCATCCGGTGTTTTGTCACAGGCAATAAGTGCAAGGGCAACAATCAGCAGCAGGGATCTCATAACCTATCCTGTCAATAGAAACAGTAACAAGGTTTTATGTTACATCATTAATAATTGCTCATGCAAAAGTTTAATCACCTGTTCCAGACCGCGCGCGCCTGTCTTTTGGCCGCCGACGTCGAAGAGAAATTGGCGTTGACGAAAGAGGCTGCAAGGCAATGGCGTGAGAAAAAAATTACGCTACAGCAAGAAGATGCGGTCGAAGACATCAATAATCCCGGGCGGCCCGCACGGCCGAATCTGGTATCACCACGAGAACTACCCGTTAGAAAATTATCGAGTGAAATTGGCCGCGCCGGTTTTCTACACGCGATTGCTCACATCGAGTTTAATGCCATAAATCTTGCCTGGGATGCGGTGCATCGTTTCCGGGGATTACCAGCAGACTATTATAATGATTGGGTAAGGGTAGCAGATGAAGAGGCCACTCATTTTGCTCTATTGTGCGATCGATTGCGCACGCTGGGTTACGACTATGGCGATTTTCCGGCGCACAACGGTTTATGGGAGATGGCACAAAAGACGGCGTTTGATCCATTGGTACGCATGGCATTGGTGCCACGTGTTTTGGAGGCGCGTGGTCTCGATGTGACCCCGGGCATGATGCAGCGCCTCAAGTCTGTTGGTGATACCGAATCGGCGGATGTGCTGGAGATTATTCTGCGCGATGAAATCGGGCATGTCGAGATCGGCTCACGCTGGTTTCGCTATTTTTGCGATCAACGTGGCCTTGAACCCGACAACACCTATAAGAATTTGCTGCAGAAATACATGACTGGAAAATTAAAACAGCCATTTAATGATGAAGCCCGCAAGGCCGCCGGCTTTAGTGAAGATGAACTCGCTTTTATACATCAGTTATCTGATGGTTAGCTAGCTCAAGGCCAGTGCCCGCATAGTGATTCTTTATCATCCCGGATCTGTTCACTGATCATTGCGCCTCCCGGTCGTTGGGCTAAAAGATGTTTGGCTGCGCTTTCAATGCATAAGCATTTTATTATTTTCTTAAATATCCATCCTGAGTGTCGATTTTCTTGACTGCGTGTTTTAATCCAACGTAAGCTGGTTCAAGAATAATAATTCGTTCGAACTGCATTTCAAATCTTGAACGAATAGTGTACGGGGTGCCTGGTCGATCCAGTTGCCGTGGGCCTGTCTGTGGTTACCGGCATGGCCGGTCGTATCATGCTGCCTACTAAAACCAATTCAATATGGAGGAAATGGTGATGGCACGTATTAGTAATTATCGTCTGTTACTGGGGCTCGGCCTGTCTTTGTTGATGACACTACCTGTAAATGCAGGATTTCTTGATGACATCAAGAAATTGGAAGATTTAAAAAAGGCTGGCAATCTGGAACGTATACTCGAGCAAAATACAAAAAAGCCCCAGAAAAAAATCCGATCGCCAGGCGGACAAAGCGGATCGTTCCAGGTTAATCCTCAGTATAAGCGACTGTTAACGCTTGCGATGCAGATGAAACCAGAATCCTTTGATGAAGGATTTATGAATGATTATCGTATGTTCTTCATCAAGAAGGGCACGAAAGAGTGTCAGGACGCACAACGGTACAGACCCAGGTCCGGCGGGCGCGGTGTTGATGAATTTGGTTATCGCCGCCATATGCAACTGCTTAGCAAGCAGCTCGCGGCCATGAAAGGTAAAGCCAGAAAATCGCCAGCAGTGAACCGTACCATTGTTTATAAAACAATAGGCAGACTTGCCCGATACGATTTCAAGAACAAGAGTTACCCCTTCCATTTCATGTTGGGTCCGAATGCAGGATACAGAATCGACAAGAACAGCGGTTCACAGTCGGCACAGACATGTGCCTATAGCCGAGGTCTGCAATATAACTCAGTCTTATCGGTTAACCTCCGTCCAAAAATGCATGAGATACGCCTGAGCTTTCCCATTCCCATGGGACAATCCGCGGCAGAGGCGTACAGCAGAAAGTATGGCAAGAAGGTGGATGTGGAGCTGACCCTGGTTGTTCAGAACTCCAGTGCGGAAAGCAAACGCAACCCGCTTGTACTGAAGGTGATGCCCAAACGAATTCGCGTTACTGCAAAGGGAAGTGGGAAAGTGCTGGCTAGTGTAGATGTAGCTACATTAATCGCACAAAGCAAGGCAGCGGCAAAACCGAAATATAAAGTTGATACCTCATGGGTCCGGAAGCCGAAAAAGAATATCGCGGCAGTGGATATACATGGCATCAGAATGGGCATGACATTTAGGGAGATCAATAGCATCCTCAGCAAGAAAGGATTTGTCGTTACTCGACACTACAGCGGCAATACGGGTGTTAATTTTTCACGGAATACCAATACCGGGAATGAATTACTGGTAGCCAGCTGGGGAACGGCGTGGAGAGTATCAGCTGCAAAACGGCTCCACTGGTTTAATTACAAGAAAACGTACTCGAATAAACTGAAATTTGATGTAAAAACTATTGAACAGCAGATTCGTAGAAAATATGGTAATCCAGACGAATACGCGAATCAGTATGGCCGCGTAAAACTCGGTTATTGGGGTTGGCCCAAAACGACTGAAAAAAAGCTGCAGTCACTTCTCACCAACTGCAACGAACATGGAAAGCGGTTCTTTACCCAGATTGTGAAAATGCGCAAACTTGGAAAACCAGGGGACAGGTCAACAAATGCTGCGTCCTTGTTGTCATATTGCCCTTCCGCAACTTCCGATAAACTAAAAAAGCTTCTTGAATACGTCAATGTGCCTAGCGTAGACGTGAATATAGATGTGAGAAAAAATTTAATTCAAATCAAAGGGAAATGGATGTATATCCTTGAAGAGGAAGGTGTTAGTCAGGCGATCGCCGCGGTGAAGAAAGAAAAAGAAAAACCAAAGGCGGTTCTAGATTTCTAGTCTGGAAGCCGGTCCTGTCCGACAGGCAATAGAGCGATAAGGGGTCAGAAACCCTTAACCTTAGAAATCATCAACAAAATAGATCGAAGTGGAGGTTCGCTAATTACTATATTCCGCGCTTGCGACCAACCCTTGAAGAAATTCAACTCGCGCCCTCGCATTCTCGAGGCCGGGTTCTTCTTCGCGACCCTGTAACAATGTTTCGGCCTGCGTAAGCAGGCTGCGGCGTTGCGCGGAGTCGAACATACCCATGGCCACACCAAAGGAACCGGCGCCTTCGCTTAACAGTGATGGCAGCAGGTCGTCCTGGGAGATGGGTGAATCGGGTCGCAACAGATCGGCGACCAGCGGCTCTTCCAGCAGTTGCCAATGAACATTACGCGCCTGCGCCTCCTGCGCCAGCTTTTCTTCCGCCGTGGGGTCACCGGCGGCGCCCGTTGTAATGGCCTGGTTAACGGCCTGGTGCAATTTGGTCAGCCCCTTCTTCTCTGCAGTGCGATCACCGCCGAGGCCACAAACCTGCTCGTATAGCTGGTCGAGTCGTTGTTTAAGTTTCAGAACCACTTCGCTATCCACGTTTTCCGCCAGGTCCGCAATCTCCTGCAGGATCGTCTGATAGTCGTCAGAGAAATGCTGAAATTCTTCCTTGTCGAGTGCGTACGCAGCCTCCACCTGATCCTGAGAAACCACACGCTTCTCCTCCGGGAATAACGGATTGTTGAATTTACGTTGCAGGTGGCGCTCGCAGCGACCGGGTTTACAGGAAAACTTTAGTGCCATCAAAAGGTTCCTGATGTAACTGTTGATTGGTGCATTAAAATGTTGCCAATGTAGCACTAAACTCACGGAGCTGCCTTGCATCAAGGCGGCAATCGGGCTAGCGTTGATTCAACAGGCCCGGACAATAATCAGTTTAATCATCCCATGTTACTTAAAATTCGAATCCACGTGCTGTCGCGACTCGCCGTGTTTTTTCTGGTATTTGCACTCACCGCCTGCGCCTCAATTGTTTCTTCGGCCACCAGTCGATTTGCTGGTAGCCTGTCGGCAGGCATTCTCAATCAGGATGACCCGCAGACCGTGGCCGACGGTGCACCTGCCTACCTGATTCTGGTTGATGGCCTGATTGATGGCAGCCCAAAAAATGTTTCCTTGCTGATGGCGGGCGCCAAACTTTATGGCGCTTATAGCTCCGTCTTTGTTGAAGACAATCAACGCATGCTCAAGATGACCGACAAGGCCTTTAACTATGGTACGCGGGCTATGTGTATTTCAACTCCCCAAACCTGTGGCATGGACAAGCTGCCCTACGATGAGTTTGTTTTACGTCTGGCCAAAGTCAAAAAGAGCCAGGTATCCACACTATATATCTTTGCCACTTCCTGGGCAGGCTGGATACAACCGCGGTCACAGGACTGGAACGCCGTCGCCGATCTGGCCAAGGTGAAAGCGGCGCTTAAGCGGGTGATTGAACTTGACGAAACCCATGATCGCGGCGGCGCTCACTTATATATGGGTGTGCTATCGTCGCTGATTCCACCGGCCCTGGGGGGTAAACCGAAGGAGGCCCGGGCCTATTTTGAACGCGCCATCACCCTGTCGGAGGGTCATAATCTGATGATCAAGGTATTTTATGCACACCGCTTTGCGCGTTTGATGTTCGACCGGGAATTGCATGATCGCCTGTTAAATCAGGTGCTTACAGCCGATGTGCACCACAAGGGCTTTGTTCTGAGCAATACCATTGCCCAGCGGGAGGCGCGTAAATTGCTTAACAGTGCTGAGGAATATTTCTAGAATCCGGCTGTCGAATATTTAACGGACAGGTTATTTGGGGAAGTCAGGAAAAATGAGGACACGAGAACATAGCAACAAGAACACCCATCTGCTCCCAGCGCTGATGCTGGCAGTCGCAATGCTGGTTGCACCTGGCGTGCAGGCAGTGACACTGAAGGTCGCCACCATTGCGCCCGACGGTACCGATTGGATGAAGAAAATGCGCGCCGGTGCCAAAGAAGTGAAAGCGCGCACCCAGGGGCGCGTCAAATTCAAGTTCTATCCCGGTGGTGTTATGGGTAGCGACAAAACCGTGCGCCGGAAGATCCGTATTGGCCAACTGCAGGGCGGTGCCATTACCGGCGGTGTTCTTTATGATGTCTTTCCCGACAGCCAGATATACAGCCTGCCCATGCTGTTTAATGACTACAAGGAAATGGACTATGTGCGTGCCCGACTGGACAAGCGCGTGAAACTGGGGCTGGAGAATGGCGGATTTGTAACCTTTGGTTTTTCTGAGGGCGGCTTTGCCTACATCATGTCGAAGAAGCCTATCAAAACCATCGAGGATTTTCGCAAGCGCAAGGTCTGGGTACCTGAAGGTGATCTCATTACCCAAGCGGTATTCAAAAACATTGGTGTGTCACCCATCCCGTTGCCGATCGCAGATGTTTACACTGGTCTGCAAACCGGGTTGATCGACACCATTGGCGCGTCACCCATTGGCGCCATTGTGCTGCAATGGCATACCCAGGTGAAATATGTCACCGATACGCCATTGATGTATTTATATGGTGTATTGGCCATTGATCGTCGAGCTTTCAATCGCATCAAACCAGCGGATCAAAAGATTGTACGCGAGATCATGGGCCAGGTATTTGCAAAGCTGAATAAGCAGAATCGCATTGATAACGAGAGCGCCAAGCAAGCCCTGATTATGCAAGGCCTGAAATTTATACCGATGGATAAAGCAGAATTCATACGATTGAAAGCCAAGGTTGCTGAGACACGCCTGGAGCTGGGTAAAAAGGGCATGTATACCCAGTCCATGTACAGGAGTCTTATCGGCCACCTTGCCAAATATCGCGGAAACCATCCAGACGCGATTCAGTAACAAGTCCATGCAAGCCGACCTCCCTCGACCCATTGCCCGCGCCTTGCGAGCACTGGCGACTATTGAAGACGGTTTACTGGTCCTCATTCTGGTTGCCCTGATTGGGATGGCAGGGGCACAGATCATTTTGCGCAATGTCTTCGGTGCCGGCATCATGGATATGGATTCTCTGGCGCGCCTGATGGTGTTATGGCTGGGCATGTTTGGCGCCGTGGTTGCCAGTCGTAAAAAGAAACATATTAATGTCGATGTGCTGTCGCAACGCTTGCCAAAAAAAGGGCGGGCGGTGATGGCCATCGGTATGGATTTATTTACAGCAGGCATCAGTCTTGCAGTCGCTATTTTTTCTTTTAATCTGCTTGTCATCGAGTGGCAATCCGGTGCAACTGTATTTGCCAACGTACCGTCCTGGCTGGCGGTGGCGATCTTGCCAGTTTCATTTGGGCTGATTTCCTTTCACTACGTTCTGCACATTATTGTCGGTGTCTGCCGCTATCGGCAGATCGGGAAACCACAGTGATACTGATTGCAATCCTGCTGATAGTACTGCTGCTGTTTGGCGCGCCACTGTTTACCATTATCGCTGCTGCCGCCATGCTGGGATTTTACACAGCCGACATTCCGCTGGCAGTGATTGCTACCGAGATATACCGGTTGGCGGAGATGCCGGTCCTGGTGGCCATTCCCTTGTTTACCTTTGCCGGTTATCTGATGGGCGAAGGCGGGGCACCGAAACGTCTTGTACGGATGACCGATGCATTGATTGGCTGGATGCCTGCGGGTTTGGCGGTCGTTGCCATACTGGCCTCGGCCCTGTT
>JAZFSZ010000027.1:0-5177 GCA_036446455.1 Acidiferrobacterales bacterium | reverse complement strand
AGGACGAGATCCAGTCCTTCAGGCCTGACCTGGTGACGCGCTCGGTCAGTTTTGTATCACACAACGCAAATAACATCGCAACACGGGGTGCGGTGCCTATCCCAAATTTCGCACCGAACCCTTAAAACAGCAATTATACCGCAGTATTGTCTATCACAAATGAATAAACACCTGCCGCTGGTGTTGATTTGTGCAGCTTCCATGCCATTGCCTGGGGCGCAACTTTACTGCGGGAGTTCTGCCTCACCCTCCAGTCCGAAGGCGCTGTGAAGCGCACGCACGGCCAACTCCAGATACTTTTCCTCAATCACCACCGAAACCTTGATCTCTGAGGTGGAAATCATCTGGATATTGATCCCCTCATCCGCCAACACCTTGAACATGGTATGGGCGATGCCGGCATGGGACCGCATCCCCACACCGACTATCGATATCTTCACAATTTTATCATCTCCCGTGACCTCACGCGCGCCCAGAGAATCTGCCACAGATTTCAGCAGTTCCAGGGCCCTTTGGTACTCGTTGCGATGGACGGTAAAGGTAAAATCTGTGGTGTCATCGCCAGCCACATTCTGCACGATCATATCCACGTTGACATTGGCCTCCGCCACGCTGCCCAGAATCTGGTAGGCGACACCGGGATGATCCGGCACCCCTCTTACGGTCAATTTGGCCTCGTCACGGTTAAATGCGATACCGGAAATTAGTGCCTGCTCCATATCTGATTCCTCATAAGTAATCAGCGTACCCGGACCATCCTCGAATGACGAAAGTACGCGCAGGGGTACGTGATATTTACCCGCAAATTCTACTGAGCGGATTTGCAGCACCTTTGCACCGAGACTCGCCATCTCCAGCATTTCCTCAACCGTAATCCGATCGAGGCGTCTGGCCTCAGGTACAATCCTGGGATCAGTAGTATAGACCCCGTCCACGTCGGTATAGATCTGGCACTCGTCTGCTTTCAGCGCCGCAGCCATGGCAACAGCAGTAGTATCTGACCCACCGCGACCCAGGGTAGTGATATTGCCCGCTTCATCCGCACCCTGGAACCCGGCAATAACAACGACACGGCCTTGTGCGAGGTCGTTGCGCACACGCTCGCCGTCAATATCCATGATACGTGCCTTGCCATGAATATTGTCAGTACGAATGTGAACCTGGTGGCCGGTATAGGATATTGCCGGGCAACCCAGCTTTTCCAGCGCCATACTTAACAAGGCTATCGTGGTTTGCTCACCAGTCGCAAGCAACACGTCCAGCTCCCGCGGCGGCATGCTTGCGTTAACAGACTCGGCTAACTCCATCAGACGATTGGTCTCACCGCGCATGGCCGAGACTACAACCACGAGATCATCGCCCGCAGCACGGCGCGCGGCCACCTTTTCGGCTACCTCACGAATTTGTTCAGGCGAACCTAAAGAGGTGCCGCCATACTTTTGTATAATTAACGCCATGCTTATGTAATTGAGCGGGAGATCAAAGGGCGGAGATTAAACCGGGTTTTATTGCGTGAGTAAACAATTGATGTCGCCCGTGATACCAATTGACATATTAGCCGGCGAGCTGCTGCCTGATCCATTCCGGTACGGCGGCCAGAGCGCTATCCAGTGCCGCCGGATTTTTGCCGCCAGCCTGGGCCATGTCGGGGCGGCCGCCACCCTTACCGCCGACCTGGGCTGCGACTTCGCCGATGAGTTTACCCGCGTGAAGTCGCTTTACAAGATCTCCAGTCACACCGGCCACCAGGCTTACCTTGTCATCGTCGACGGTGGCCAACACAATGGCAGCACTGCCAAGCTTGTCCTTCAGACGGTCCAGGGTATCGCGTAGCTCTTTAACCTGCATACCATCAAGCCGGGCAGCCAATACTTTTACTCCCTCCACTTCCACCGCTTGGTCAGTCAGACTGTCTCCCTGGCTCGACGCCAGCTTCGCCTTTAGCTGCTCCATTTCTTTTTCCATGGAACGCAGACGCTGAGTCAGCTGAACCACTTTATCGTGCACTTCCTCGCGACTGCCTTTAACAAGCCTGGCGATTTCCGTTAGGCGATCTTCGGTCTCGCTCAAGTAGGCCAATGCGGCCTCACCGGTAACAGCTTCAATCCGGCGCACACCAGCGGCCACACCCCCCTCGCTGACAATCTTGAACACACCGATATCACCGGTGCGACTGACATGGGTGCCACCGCATAGCTCTACCGAGAACTCGCCCATACCCACCACGCGGACCTGACCGCTATATTTCTCACCAAATAATGCAACTGCACCGGAATTCATGGCGTCCTGCAAATCCATCAGCTGCGTCTCAACGGGATTGTTGGCACGAACTTGCTCGTTGACAATCAGTTCGATTTCGTAAAGCTGATCATGGGTGACCGGCTCAAAGTGCGAAAAATCGAATCGCAATTTTTCTGGCGATACCAGCGATCCTTTCTGTTGTACATGATCACCCAAAACCTTCTTGAGCGCAGCGTGCATCAAGTGCGTGGCGGAGTGATGGTAAGCCGTTGCCTGGCGCCGACTGGCATCGACTTCACAGATTATTTTGTCACCTACCTTAAGTTCACCTTTCTCGACCAAGCCAACATGGGCATATCCGCTTACCGTATCTTCGACGCGAAAAATCATACTGTCCGTATGCAACCAGCCTTGATCGCCGATTTGGCCACCGGATTCTGAATAAAAAGGTGTTTTATTCAAATAAACGACGGCGTGCTCGCCAATGGACAAAGAGCTGCGCGATTCATCGCCAACCTGTATGGCTTCAACAGTGGCCGTGTCTTCCGTATTGCCGTAACCGGTAAACTTGGTTGTGTCTTCACGTGCGGAATCGAGGCTCGCAATGTCTGCGGATTTGAAGCTCGACGCCGCACGGGCCCGGTTTCGCTGTGCCTCCATCTCCATATTGAAGCCATTCATATCCAGCGTGAGATTGCGTTCGCGAGCAATATCAGCGGTCAGGTCCACTGGAAATCCATAGGTATCATATAGTTGAAATACCGTCGCGCCGGCAATAATATTGCCCTTCATTTCTGCAATATCCTGATCCAGAATTTTCAGTCCCTTCTCGAGGGTTTCAATAAAGCGCTCTTCTTCCTGTCGTAATACCTTTTCAATTTGTTTCCGATTTTTTGCCAGCTCCGGGTAGGCATCGCCCATCTGTTGAATCAACGGTTGCACCAGGCGGTAGAAAAATACCTCTTTGCCGCCCAGTTGATGACCATGTCGAATCGCACGCCGGATAATGCGCCGCAACACATATCCCCTGCCCTCATTGGACGGAAAAACACCATCGGTAATAAGAAACGAGGTGGAGCGAATGTGGTCGGCAATGACCTGTAAGGAATGGTTTTCAGGTAGCTGCTCTACATTAAGTATGGATGCGGCGGATTCAATGAGGTCCTGAAACAAATCGATCTGGTAATTACTGTGTACACCCTGCATCACCGCTGCCAGACGTTCCAGGCCCATGCCGGTATCGACTGAAGGTTTAGGCAAGTCAGTCATCTTGCCGTCGGCATCGCGATTGAACTGCATGAATACCAGATTCCAGATTTCGACGTATCGATCGCCGTCTTCATCTGCTGTTCCGGGTGGACCACCAGGCACATCGGCCCCATGATCATAGAATATTTCCGAGCAGGGCCCACAGGGTCCAGTATCGCCCATGGACCAGAAATTGTCTTTTTCACCCAGGCGTGAGAAACGATCCGGGCTAGCCTTGATTTCCTTCAGCCAGATATCGGCCGCCTCTTTATCATCTTCATACACTGTTATCCACAGCTTCTCCGGCGATAATTTCATCTCCTGGGTGAGGAATTCCCAGGCGAACTGAATAGCGTCGCGTTTGAAATAGTCACCAAAACTGAAATTTCCCAACATTTCAAAAAATGTGTGGTGGCGCGCGGTATAACCGACGTTTTCCAGATCATTGTGTTTGCCACCAGCACGAACACAGCGTTGTGAACTGGCCGCCCGGTTATAAGATCGTTCTTCAAGTCCCAGAAAAGTTTCCTTGAACTGCACCATGCCAGCATTGGTAAATAACAGCGTTGGATCATTTGCCGGCACCAACGAACCACTGGCTACAACTTCATGGCCGTGGCGGGCAAAGTAATCCAGAAACTTTTGTCTTATTTCGTTACTTTTCACTTTTCTATTAATGCCTAGTCAATAGCTTGCATTCAGGCAAGATCATCATCCTTTAGTACTGTGTGGATTTGTTCTGCTGTGAATCCCCGTGATTGCAAAAAACGCGCCTGGCGGGCGCGTTCTTTGTAGTTGCCTGGCAAACCATCGCCAAACTTCTGCTGTCTTACGCGCGATATCAGCGCCAGCCATTGCTCGTTTCGCGCGTCGAGCCATCGGTTAATAATGGAATCGGCTACCCCTTTCTGCCGCAAATCATGACGAATGCGCACCGGCCCATGGCCCTGATTACACCGTGTTAGCACCAGGCTTTCGGTAAAACGCTCGTCCGAGAGCAGGCCATCGCGTTCCAGCTCATCAAGTGCCTGGCTTGCTGTCTCCCGGGAGCAACCCCGCTGTACCAACTTTGTTTCCAGTTCGCTACGACCGTGTTCACGCCGGGCCAGCAATGCCATCGCCCGCTTGCGGGCCATGGCATTGTCCCACTCAACTTCCTTGCCATGCGCAGGCATCTACATTCAGGCTTCCGCCTTTTCCGCCACTGCCTTTTCCGCCACTGCCTCTTCCGCTGTCGGTTTTTTCGTCGCTGTGTCATCCTTATCCAGCCCCACGGCTTGACGGATACGAGCCTCAATTTCAGCGGCCATTTCCGGATGCTCCTTCAGGAAGGTGCGCGCGTTATCTTTACCCTGACCAATGCGATCCTTGTTATAGCTGTACCAGGCGCCGGCTTTATCTACAATGCCGTTTTCGACACCCAGACTGATCAATTCACCCTCTTTCGATATACCTTCATCGTAAAGTATATCGAATTCTGCCTTCTTGAATGGTGGTGCCACTTTATTCTTGACCACCTTGACCCGTGTTTCATTACCGGTGATCTCGTCTCCCTTCTTGATGGCGCCGATACGACGTATGTCCAGACGCACAGAAGCGTAGAATTTCAATGCATTGCCGCCTGTGGTGGTTTCCGGATTTCCAAACATGACGCCAATTTGTATGCGAATTTGATTTATAAAAACAAC
>JAZFSZ010000026.1:0-6654 GCA_036446455.1 Acidiferrobacterales bacterium | reverse complement strand
TAATTTTTTAATTAATTTTTCTTCAGTCCAGCTTAATCCACAGGCGACTGATGCGCCTCTTCCAAACAACCAGATTAAACAGTTATTCACTTTTCTAGAGGGCATTCAATTTTAGTAAATTGCGGATTCTCGCCATACGATCTAAATATAGCGGATCGCCTCAATGTAGGAAAATCAATCCCGTGGACGCAGCCGAGATCTGACGAAGAAAACCGAATAGCGAGCCCTTTGTTGAACCCGAGCCAGATGGAGTGATAACGACATCTGGCCGGTGAGTTGGGCTCGCGTCGAGGTCTTTCGAGGAAGGGTGAGGGAGCCTCGAAGAGGTAAGTCCCCGGGGGTCCTTTCTTCTTGGTTACTTCTTCTTTAGACACGTAAAGAAGAAGTAACCTGCTGCCGGTCAGCCACCGGTAAAATAGCCGTTAAGTGTCGCGAAGCGACTCCAAATCTATTTTACTTAACAGAAATACCGCTTCTTCACCGGATTCATGGGCGAGCCAGGTGAAGGGTATTTCGGGAAATCTGTTGTCTACTGCGTCGCGGCCTTCGCCGACTTCGACTATGCGAAAGCCACGTTCGCCTAGATAGTAGCCCGCGTTGTCGAGTATATTTGTGATGATCGCAAGTCCGTTGTCATCGGCCTTCAATGCTTTTTCCGGTTCGTGGTTGTATTCAGCTAGCAGCAGATTCGTAGACGACTGCGGCACATACGGTGGATTGCTGATGATGAGGTCATCGTTTTTGCCTGGCAATTCTTCGAACAGGTCTAACTGCATCAGGTTTAACCGTTCTTCCAGTGCGTAGTTTATAACATTCCTTTTTGCCACCACCAGTGCATCAGTCCATATATCAGCCGCATCAGTGCTGGCTTCTGCAGATTCGACTGCCGTGGCGATGGCTATGCAACCGCCACCGGTACAAAAATCAAGCACCGAAGGCACTCTGCTTTTATCAATCCAGGGCTGAAATTGTTCCTCAAAATATTCACCAATCAGTGAGCGCGGGATCACTGCATGCTCGTCGATGTAGAAGTAATGGCCGGCAAACCAGGCTTCGTTTAAAAGATTGGCCACCGGTTTTGGTGTTTCGATTCTTTCAGCGACCAGTTAATCTAGCGATCGTCGCTGGTCTTGGTAAAGCGCTTTTTCAAGCGCGGTGTCGACTTCTACAGGCGCGCCAGATCGGCGCGAATCGCTTTGGCGGTGGTTTTGAAATTGGCCTTTTCTTCCTTGTTCAGATCCAGCTCTATTATTCTTTCGACGCCACCCTTGCCAAGTACAACCGGTACCCCCATGCACAGGTCTTTCTCGCCGTATTCTCCATCCAGCGCAGCCACGGTGGGCAAGACACGCTTGCGGTTATGCACAACGGCGCCGACCATGGCGGCCACCGCCGCCGCCGGTGCATCGTAGGCGCTGCTATTTTTCTTTAAAGCCAGGATCTCCGCACCACCACCGCGAGTGCGTTTAACGATCCTGTCGATGGTCTCCTGGTCCAGAAAATGATCAATAGGAATGCCGTTCACTGTGGTGAAGCGTGTCATGGGTACCATGGTATCGCCGTGACCGCCGAGCACCATGGCATTAATGTCTTTAACCGAAAAACCGGTTTCCATGGCGACAAAGGCTGCCATGCGCGAGGAATCCAGCACGCCGGCCATGCCGAATACACGGCTGCGATCCCAACCGCTGCGCTTCCACGATGCATACGTCAGTATGTCCACCGGGTTACTGACCATGATCATCATGGTGTCGGGCGCCACTTTTACCATGACATCAACAATGGAAAAGGCAATATCCAGGTTGGTATCCAGTACATCGGAGCGCGACATACCCGGTTTGCGCGGGATTCCGGCAGTGATGATTACCAGTTCGGAATCGGCCATGGCTTCCATATCGTTGGAGCCGGAGAGCTTGGTGTCAAAACCAAATTGCGGCGCCGATTCCTGAATGTCCAGCGCCGTACCCTGGGGCATGCCCTCAACGATGTCGATGAGCATGATCTCGCTACAGAGTTCGGATTTGGCGAGATTGTACGCAGTGGATTCACCGACGCGGCCGGCACCTACAATGGTTATTTTTTTCATGGCGATTTCCCTTTAGTGCCGAATTGTTTCAGTGCCGCGCCGGCACAGCTATCCTATCAGGCAATAATAGTCACCATCGTTTCCTCTGTCGCCTTCTAGTCTATACGATGACCGACACCGGATTCGATCGCGGCTTGGGTTACTGCTGGCGCAACATATTTAATAAGTCTTGGATCCAGTGGCTTAGGGATGATGTACTCCGGCCCGTATTCCAGCTGATCAAGTCCGTAGGCGTCCAGCACCTCCTGTGGTACCGGTACATGGGTCAGTTCCTTCAGCGCGGTTACCGCCGCTGCCATCATCTGACGGTTGATGGTGTGAGCATTGGCATCCAGCGCGCCACGAAAAATAAACGGGAAGCCAAGCACGTTATTGACCTGATTGGGGTAATCGGAACGGCCGGTAGCGATAATGACATCGTCGCGAACTTTCCGGATTTCTTCCGGCCGGATCTCGGGGTCCGGGTTGGCCAGGGCAAAGACAATGGGTTTGTTGGCCATGGAGGCAATCATCTTCCCGGTAACGAGATTGGCGCTTGATACACCAATAAATACATCGGTGCCGGCGATGGCCTGTTCCAGCGTTCGCAAATCCGTTTTGCGCGCGAACTCGGCTTTGTATTTATTGATGTCATCGCGGCCGGTGTGTATCACACCTTTTCTGTCAAGCAGCAACATCCTGTTTGTATCCGCGCCGAGATCATTGAGTAATCGTAGCGCGCTGATACCGGCGGCACCGGCGCCAAGGCAGATGATATTGGCATCTTCGATTTTCTTGTCTTGCAGGGCCAGTGCGTTGAGCAAACCGGCACTGATAATCACCGCGGTACCGTCCTGGTCGTCATGGAATACCGGGATTTCGAGACGCTCCTTCAGTGCACATTCGATTTCAAAGCAGGCTGGTGCGGCGATGTCTTCCAGATTGATGCCGCCAAAGGTGGGCGCAATATTGGCAACGGTATCGACAAAGGCCTCGATGCTGTCGGCATCGACCTCGATATCAAACACATCAATATCGGCGAAGTGTTTGAACAGCACCGCCTTGCCTTCCAGTACCGGTTTTGACGCCAGTGCACCGGTATTGCCCAGACCGAGCACGGCAGTGCCATCGGAAATAACGGCAACAAGATTGCCTTTATTTGTGTATCGATAGGCGTTTTCCATATCTTTTACAATTTCACGCACCGGTTCAGCAACGCCCGGTGTATAGGCCAACGCCAGTTCCTCGGCGGTGGAACAGGGTTTAGTGGGGGTGACGCTGACTTTGCCGGGCTTGGGGAAGGCATGATAGTCGAGCGCCGCCTTTACAAAATCGTCTTTCATTTTAATTCCTAATGGACCACTTTGATTTTTTCACCCACCTCAGGTTCCCCGTGTGGATATTTTCCATTGATCAGACGCAATATCCGTTCCGGATAATTGGGGATAGGTGAAGACGCGGCGATTCTAGCAAATCTATCCCGCTTGTTTACGGTATGAATGCGAATCACCAATCCGGCCGCCAGTTTATGTTCGACTGCCGTTAAAGTATGCAGGCTGGCTGCGTTTTTCAGAAACAGCGGATCGAATTCTTTGAGTTGTTTATTGGCACGCGCTGCCCCGCGAAAGATATAGGCCTTGTCACCAAAATAGACAACCGAGAGTCGAATATCGCGTCGGCCAAAGGGTGTTGTCCCGCGGACAATGGCCGATACATTTTTCAGTGTGGTGCCGCCAAGCGTAATTTCGTTACGGGGTTTACGCACCTTGAGTTTCTGTCGCAGGAAAGCAGATGGGGAAATTTTTTTCTTTTTGTTCAGCGGTTTCATGCGCATTTCAATTACAGCATCACGCTTCGGGCTAATGGCTAGCAGACTGTCCTGGCGATTTTCGATTCGCCATCCCTTTGGAAATGTCAACCCAAACCCCAGCCCGGCATGGTAAAAACGATTGTCGCGGCGGATACCTTCTTTAACGCTGTCTCCAAACACGACACCATTAAGTTTTGCGAGATAGCGGCCACGATTAATGCGGCCCGGTCTGCTGCCACTGGTTTTGTATTTATTGGCAGCGCCAACAACCTGTTGCAAGCGTCGATCGGTGCTGGGGTGGCTGGCAAAAACGCCGTGATACACGCGCGGTTCACGGCCTTCTTTTTTGGCGCGTTCTTTTTCGAACCCTTCCTGATTTTTCAGTATGCCAATGACGTCGATCATGGCGCCGGGTTCATAGCCTGTTCGCGCCAGATATTCGGCGCCGAGGCGGTCGGCTTCCAGCTCATGTTCGCGGCCATAACCACTGAGGATGGCGTTACCCAGCACATTCATCAATTGCTGGCTGATGTCATTTTGTAGTTCCGGCATAAAGATAGCTGCCAGTGTCATGCCAATGGATGTGGCAAGGGCCTTTGAGTACTGCTGCACACCGTGGCGCGCGGTGACATGGCCCAGTTCGTGGCCGAGAACCGCGGCCAGCTCTGCCTCGGAATTGATGTAGGCCATGATACCGCGGGTGATATAGATATAACCGCCGGGCAGAGCGAAGGCATTGACCTCCGGACTGTCGAGCACCGTGAACGTATATTTAAGATGTGTGCGGTGGCCGCGTTTGACCAGATCCTGGCCGATGCCATTGACGTAGGACTGTAAGGCCTCACCATCATAGCGTCCGTATTGCTTCAAAATCTGCGGGTGGTTCTTTTTACCCAGCGCGATTTCCTTTTGTTCGGACATCAGGGACAAGTTTTTCTCGCCCGTTACCGGGTTGGTCGCGCAACCGGTCAGCAGGGCGAGTGCCAGAAACAGGGTTGGGCCAAAATGCGACAGGGAGGGTCTTTTCATGGATTCATTATAAGCCCCTTGGGGCTTGGCAGGAGCCGACTCTGTCGGCGATGATTGATCACCATCCAGATGTGCCCAGTGGGTAGATGGCTGCTAACGCTCAATCCTGAATTTCAATCATTGCCGGGTGCCCCACACGCATTTTTAATTTATCACGCCACAGACTGATCCAACCCCTGACGACTATCTTTTTACCGCGCCACTGTTGCGGATTGCCACCAAAGTAGTGCCAGTGGTTGCGATCGATGGCGATGGCGAAATCCGGCGTGAGATCGAAATACACGTATTTTCTGCTTTTGCCGACGCGTTTTATTCGGCCCTGAACGAAACGATAGCCCGTCATGGTGTGATCCAGCGAACTGGCCGCGACCGGCTGATAGTAGGGGTGTGCCCAGATACCGACTCGCTGTTGTTTCGCACCGGCCTCAGCCAGTCGGTAACGGTGCAGATGTGCGAGATTGGGCGGCACCGCGATCATCGACGCCAGGCCCTTTTGCAACAGCAATTCACCAGCCAGTTTTCCGTTTGGCAAGCCAATGTAAGCGAGTAACCGGCCGTAGTGATCATACCGGTCCGGTCCCGTTTTCAGGGTCACCGGCCGTCTGCCGATGAGTATTTTTAGTTCCTCCCGCGCCTGCACAGCCAGGGGTTCATTGGCTTGACCGTCACCACCGAGCTCGGGTGTATTGATGCCGATCAGACGCACTTTGCGCCCATCAAATAGCCGCAGGCTGTCTCCGTCCACCACCTGGCGTACACGAACGGTTTCTGCGGCAAAAGCAGAGACCTGCCAGAATAAAAATCCGTATATTAAAAAGGCACCCGGAATGGACGCCTTTTTTTGTAAGTAAGCGATCACTTACAGTTATTTCTTCAGACCACCATACTTCTTGCGGAATTTCTCAACGCGACCGGCGGTATCGATCAGCTTCTGTTTGCCGGTGTAGAACGGGTGGCATTCTGAACAGACCTCGATATTGAGCTCCTCGCCCAGGGTGGATCGGGTGGTGAAGGTATTGCCGCAGGTGCAGGTCACCTTCATCTCACTGTATTCGGGATGAATGCCGGTTTTCATAATTCGCCTCTTTTGTGTTCTGCCACGGATTTCCGACCCGCAGCTCACTTTTCAGGTCCCCTCGTCCGGGGGCGGCGTAGTCTATGCAAAAAAGCCTTGTGGGGCAACAATTTTGGCTATTTGGCCCATCAACACCGGGCCGCAATCAGCGCTTCATAGACGCGAAGAACTCCGCATTATTCTTGGTTGCTTTCAGACGTTCCAGCAGGAATTCAGAGGCCTCGACCTCATCCATCTGGTGCAAAAGCTTGCGCAGGAGCCAGACCTTCTGCAGCTCGTCGGGCTCCAGCAGCAGCTCTTCGCGACGGGTGCCGGAGCGATTGATATTGATAGACGGGTACACCCGTTTCTCTGCCAGACGCCGATCAAGGTGCACTTCCATATTGCCGGTACCCTTGAATTCTTCGTAAATGACGTCGTCCATCTTGGAGCCGGTATCGATCAGGGCCGTGGCCAGAATCGTCAAGCTGCCACCTTCCTCAATATTGCGCGCGGCGCCAAAGAAGCGTTTGGGGCGTTGCAGGGCGTTGGCATCGACACCGCCGGTAAGCACTTTACCGGAGGCGGGTACGACTGTGTTGTAAGCCCGGGCCAGACGGGTAATGGAATCCAGCAGGATAACCACGTCCTTTTTGTGCTCGGTCAGGCATTTTGCCCGTGCGATGACCATTTCAG
>JAZFSZ010000025.1:0-3983 GCA_036446455.1 Acidiferrobacterales bacterium | reverse complement strand
CTCGAAGATGATGTTGCCGCCGATGATGTATTCACCACGCTGATGGGAGACCAGGTTGACCCGCGTCGCCAATTCATCGAAAAGAACGCACTAATGGTGGCCAATCTCGATATTTAGTTATGCACCCTAGTGCAGGGTGCGCGGCATGCTCAAGGTGAAGTCGGGAATCCTGGCATCGAAGCGCGTACCGTCTTCGGCAACCATCTGATAACTGCCTCCCATGGTGCCCACCGGTGTGGCGATAATCGTACCGCTGGTATAGGTAAACCCCTTGCCCGGCGCCAAAAGCGGTTGCTCGCCGATCACCCCGTCGCCACGAACCTCTTCAACCTTGTTATTGGCGTCGCGAATCACCCAGTGCCGGGTAAGCAGCTGGGCCGGTATTTTACCCGTGTTGATGATCGTGACCGTGTAGGCAAACGCATAACGATCATTCTGTGGATCGGATTGGCCCTCAACATAGTCCGTCGTAACCGAAACCTCGATGCTGTAGCGTGAAGTATCCATTGTGCAAAAGTATTTTAAGGTGAGCCGCGGATTGTGCGCCAGCTTTGCTTTGTTTTCACCTTAGTTCTTTTGGGTGAACTGTCATGCCAGACCCAACGGCTGCTGTTGATTGCAGCCAACTTGTTGAACGGGTAATTCAGAGTCATCGAGACGAATCGCGGTCAGACGACCGCCCCAGAGACAGCCGCTGTCAAGGCAGACAACATTGTCTGCCTTGACGAACCCCAGGGTGGACCAGTGGCCAAACAATATAGTTTCGTCGGCATTTTTTCTGTCACTGAATGTAAACCAGGGTTTAATCGGAGCGTTGACTTCGGTTGGTGCCCTTTTCTCTTCCAGATCCAGCAGGCTGTTTTCATCGCAATAACGAATGCGGGTAAAAACATTGGTGATAAAACGCAGCCTGTCCCAGCCCGACAATTCCGGCTTCCAGCGGCGCGGTTGGTTGCCATACATGTGCGAGAAAAATTCCTGGTAATTATCCGCACGAAGCATCAATTCAACTTCGTTTGCCAGGCGCTGGGCCTCGTCCAGGCTCCATTGTGGCACCAGTCCCGCATGCACCATGGTGTAGCCAAGAACCGGATCCCGATGCATCAGCGGCCGTGCGCGCAGCCAATCCAGCAGCTCATGGCAATCGTCGGCTGCAAAGATATTGGCCAGGGTGTCGCGCCGTTTTTGCTGGGCGTGGCCGCTGGCCACCGCTAGCAGGTGCAGATCATGATTACCCAATACCGTGACAGCGCTATCTCCCAGGTCGCGCACAAATCGCAGCACACTGATGGAATCGGGGCCGCGATTGACCAGGTCACCGGTAAACCACAGGCGGTCCCGTTCGGGGGCAAACTGGATTTTATCCAGCAACGTAGCGAGAGAGGCATAACAACCCTGCACGTCACCAATTGCGTAGATAGCCATAAATCCTGGTTAGTCGTCGATGCGTGAAACCATGCCAATGGCTGCCTGCACCAGCGCATCAACAATAGCCGGCTCGCTGGCGGCATGGCCGGCATTGGGAATGATCTCCAGCTGTCCGGAAGGCCAGGCGTCGGCAAGGGCGAAGGCGTTTTCCAGCGGACAGATTATGTCGTAGCGTCCATGCACGATGTAGCCAGGTATGTCTTCTATTTGTTTGGCATCGCGCAGGATCTGGTTATCTGCAAGGAAACTGCTATTTATAAAATAGTGGGCCTCAATCCGTGCCAGCGCCAACGCAACGCGAGGCATACCAAAAAAATCCAGAACTTTTTGTTTTGGCGCCAGCGTTGCCGTGCGCCCTTCCCATAATGACCAGGCCTTTGCCGAGGCCATGCGCGCAACCTCGTCATCACCACAAAGGCGTTTGTAGTGAGCCGCGACCAGATCATCGCGTTCGTCTTCAGGGATGGGCTCAATGAAATCTTTCCAATAGTCTGGAAAAATGCGGCTGGCACCTTCCTGATAAAACCACTGAATTTCCCTGTGCTGGCAGAGAAAGATGCCGCGCAGGATCAGGCCTCGAACACGTGTCGGGTGCGTTTCGGCATAGACCAGCGACAGGGTTGAGCCCCAGGAGCCTCCGAACAACACCCAACGATCAACGCCAAGATGCTCGCGGATTTTTTCCATGTCCTCGACCAGGGCCTGGGTAGTGTTGTTGTCCAACGAAGCATGGGGTGTGGAGCGCCCGGCCCCACGTTGATCGAAGAGAATAATGCGATAGATATTGGGATCGAAAAAACGACGATGGTATTGCTCACACCCGGCGCCGGGGCCGCCATGAACAAACAGCACCGGGATACCCCCGGCCTTGCCGCACTCTTCTATATACAGCTCATGAGTACCGTCCACCCTCAGGCGATGCGTCTTGTCCGGATGAATGTCTGGAAATAGCGGGTGCATTGGTTTCGCGGTATGGGATTATTTGAGCAGCCAGTATAACGACTCAATGCGCTGCGGCGACCCGATTTTTACGCCGCCAACGCTATTTCCTGGCTGGGTCTCTTTTTCCGCCAGGCAGGCAACAACCCTGCCATTAATTAATGCTTGGATCTTATTTTAAAAATCTGGCCGCGAGGCCTGATGGAAACGCAAGGACGCGCTTCAAATGTCCAATTCTGTACTTTGTACCAGCCGTTGACTCGCCAGACAGGCCCCAATGCGCTTGCGCAAAAAGACAACATCATAAGGCTTTGTAACGTAATCATTCGCACCTTCTGCCACCGCTTCCAGCATAATGGCGCTGTTATCTTCTGCCGTGACCATGATCACAGGCAACTGGTTTGGCGTATAGGTTTTACGAATTTCTGTTAACACTTCAATTCCGGACATATCGGGCATGACGATATCGAGCAGCACCATATCAATCTCTTTTTCGTTCAGCTTCCGCAAGGCTTCCTTGCCGCTGGTTGCTGTAATCGCCTGGTGGCCCAGTTTTGTTATTAAGTGCTCCAGCAGCGAAATATTCAAAGGGTGATCATCGACCAACAGAACAGTGAGGGCGGAACCAGTAGTTGGTGCAGCCAGCGCCTGCGATCGCAAATTGAATTCAATGCGGTTGCGCGCAAGTTTCATTATTAATGGCTTGGTCAGAAAATCGCCTGCGCCCAGCAGCAGGCACTTGCGTACAAGCTTGCTGGAAGAATCAGCCGATAACATGATTACCGGAGTATCCCGGATTTTGGGGTTCGCCTTGATTTTTTTCAGCACCGCGATCCCATCCATATCCGGCATGAACACATCCAGAATAACCAGATCGAATTGTTGCACCTCCATCATGCCCAGCGCCTTTTCGCCACTCTGCGCCCGGGATACGAGATAGCCTTCCCTTTCGATAAGCCGCGAAAGCACGTCGAGGTTGATCGTCTCGTCATCAACAAGAAGAATATTGGCTTTCATTGAAAGGTATCCGTCGTTCTTTGTGCGCTTTCTATATAAATAGCAGATTCGGGGAAAACGGCCAGAACTCAGCAGCAAATATTTTTGTTACTGGCTCCGAAACCGCGCTTGCTCTGGACATAAACTGCGCGGGATCAGCGATTAGTCGAGGCTCAGGTTTTTCCAAATCGTTGAGGTGGGTTCAGCTCGATTGAGCGTATAGAAATGCAGGCCCGGAGCGCCTTGTTCCAGCAGTTGTTCACACATCGTTGTTACCACATCCAGACCAAAGGCGCGGATGGATTCGAGATCGTCACCATAACCTTCAAGGCGCGTCATAATCCAGCGCGGGATTTCAGCGCCGCAGGCTGTGGAAAAACGCGCCAACTGTGTGTAGTTGGTGATAGGCATAATGCCCGGTACGATCGAGATATCAACGCCCATATCACGACAAGAGTCAACAAAGCGAAAGTAGGCATCGGTATTAAAAAAATACTGGGTGATGGCACTATCGGCACCGGCCATGGTTTTCTTTTTAAAATTCTCCAGATCCTGTTGCATGCTTGCCGCTTCCGGATGCTTCTCGGGGTAAGCTGCGATTTCGATATGAAAAAAGTTAC
>JAZFSZ010000024.1:0-14965 GCA_036446455.1 Acidiferrobacterales bacterium | reverse complement strand
AAGATATACATATTCTTTTTTCTGCATATAGCGCAGCGCCACTAAAGAAGTGTTTGCATTCAAGATTGACATTTTTATTACGACTAGCCGTCGCTCTTTCTATAAAGGCTGATAATTTCTCCAAATATTCCTTAGCCACTGGCATCTATTGCCATATAACGCCACCAAATAGTGGTTGATTTTGAAACAGCAAGCAAAACACTACCGGGAAAAACTAAACCAGGTAGCGTCCATAGTGCTGTAAATTCAAAGGGCACCATGTTCTGCGTAAATCTTCTCAGTGTCGCTTTGGGTCTGGAACAAACACTGTTATTTCTTCCAGCTTCCCTTCCAGATGCGATTTTCTTGCCGGCGGTCACTCGCCTCTCGTCTGTCGATTTCCAGGCGAATTGCCAGACGTCGATCATGCTCCTGTCTTCGGTCTTCAATCTGTCGACGATATTTCCGCAATTTGGGACCGCGGTAGCGTAATTCCTCTGTGGGGCTAATGGTCTCGGTCACATGGTCGTACCACGATGACACTGTTTTATAGGCATTGGACAGTGACTCTGTTTGAGGCGACTGTCGATTTACCGAATCCTGAAATGACACGGGTTTCCTGATCATAGGCCTGATTTCGCACGCACCACCGGTTTTCTCCACGACGAGTTGCAACCTCACGGCTTCGTGGAAAGTGATATTCTTTTTTATCGTAAATTGCCTGTAGGAAAAAAGCAGGTTCACTTTTTTTCGATTGAGACGGAACTTTTTCGCCATCTGGCGTTTTGCACGCCGGCGATAGCGTCGTTCAATTTCCTGGCTGTTGAATACAACGCGGTATTTTTCTTCAGCTGTCATCAATCATCAATCCCGGTCCATGGAAAATGGGGCGCTTGGGAAAAGGCTAAACCTGCGCCGTGGATGGGTCAACTCCGATCCAGGCACACTAAAATGTGTAGAATCTACTTGTTTTCTGGCATGTGCGAGAGAAATTGTTCACATTCTTTCGGATCAGCGATTTCCCGTGCCAACAAGTTGTATAAGTCCACGAGCGACGACGCCCGCCTGGATGCCTTGCGCACCAGCATAGACGCTAGAGGCCCAACAAATGGCACTAATGCTTGTTTCGCTGCCTCAAGCACCTCTTCTGACCACTCCATGGTGAGAATGGCTGTCGTTACAGTTTGCTCCGTCCCCGTTTCGCCTAAGGCATCAACCCGCTCAGTTATATTTTGTGTTTTGACACTTGTGGTTTCGTACTCAGCTGTTTTTTCCATAAACGCGCTGCGAGCAGGGCCGGCTGGAATCGCGCGCACTAAACGCACATAGAGATCTTCCATCGACAGCGTTTTGATCGCTTCCTTGTGCACCAGTACCTTTGCCACAGGCCCAATATATTCCATCAGACTATTTTCTATACGACGCAAGACGTCAGGATCCCAGACGGTTTCGGTAATGGGTGCGGTATCGCTGGCCAGTCGTGAACGGACGATGCGGGTAAACTCGTCAACTTCGGGCTCGGCATTTTTTTCCTCTAAATCAATGTATGCCTCATCTTCGGACAGTAATGCCACCTCGTACAAGGCATGCTCACGAGCATGTTTGTCCTTGCGGATTCCGTAATAACTGAACATGCCTGAATATTCGTCCGAAATACACCAGGCAACATCGTAGAACGAACGCGACACCAGCACCTGACTCGGGGAGGCAAAATCCATAATACGCTGAGCAACGTTGATACCATCGCCCAGCACGTTGAACTGACCGTTGATGTCAGTAACCAGCCTTACCGGCCCAAGATTGATGCCGGTTCGAACTTGATAGGGTTCGGGCGCTTGTTGCGACTGTTCTATTACTCGCAAGCGCAGGTCCATGGATACCACGATGGCCTGTTCCGGGTCACCAAGAAAACAGAGGGCTACACCATCGCCGGTATCGATGATGACGCGCTCGCTTTCATTCAAAGTCTTGATGGAATCGGTAATAAGCTTGTTGAAATGTTCTTTAATGCTTATTTGTTGGTCAAGTGACCGTTCTGAATAACCGACAATATCGGTGAATACGATTGTACTTAACCAGTCGCGACTTTGTGAGCCCGTATCCACAGAATTCCACCGCTACAGCATGCGTGTTTCCTGATCTTCCAGCATCTTGATGGCTTTCTCCAGACTGCGTCGCATTCGATTGAACGCCGAACCCAATACAGCGATTTCATCATTACCCGATTCGCTGAATTCCTCTGCCTCCATGTTACCCATACTGATTTGATCCGAAATCAGCGCCATCGAGGTAACTGGTTTGATAACTATCGCACGCAACATAATATTCAGGATAATAATGATAAATAGAAAAATACCGGCCAGCGAACCCATAAAAGTGTAAAAAGCTTTGCGCGCTTTTTCGATAGGATAAGACATGGGTACAGAAATAATTTGTGCACCCACTGTTTCATTCATTTTCCAGCCAAAACCATTGGCCTCACCATATTTAATCAGCATGGTCTTGGGGGCAGCTTCTATCGTGCTGTGACAAGACAAGCAGCCCTCCTTTTTTATTGTAATCGGTCTGGCGAGAAACAAAGATCTTCCTGTAGGGGTATCGCGCTCACCGACAATTTCACTGCGATCGGGATCATTGCGAAACACGTTAACAATATCAGTCTCCCAGGCTGTGGCCCTATCCCGGGGATTAGTCGGATTAAGGGTTGCTTCCTTATAACTGTATTCCGGGTGATTCTTGCGCAGTGTTTCGAAGCTCCGGGTAGCAGCATAGGCTGGAACCGATTGCGGCAGGAATTCGCGGGTAAGCTGCATCGCCAGCAGCGGTTTAATCTCGCTGACGGTATAACTGCGAATGGCCAACGCTGCTTCCATCATCATGCCTGCGTGCTGCACTACTTCATCGCGTGCATTCTTTTGCAAAATGTTGAATGATAAATACCCGGCGACTGCTAATCCTGTCGTGCATACGCCGATCAAAACTAGATTGAATTTTGCCACCAGTTTCATGCTAGTACCCTCGGTTTGTTTTTATTTGCGACAGACATTTAGTGCCTTGTGCGCTCGTGTAAACCCCATAAGGCTGATACGTGCCAGCTGCGCACTGGTCGCAGGCCACGTGGGCCAAAATCGGGCATAGGTGTACAGATAGAGCCCTTTTATTGCTTGCTGGGCGAGCACACCATCCATGTCGGGATAGCGCACATGAGTTTGCCCCAATACCACACCAATGATTGCCGGTTTCCTCCAGTCAACCAGGACGCGCGTGTCGGTAAAACTGCTGTCGATATTGGATGGCGTCACCAACACCAGATCATGGCCATCATATTCTACGTGAACCGGTATATCACGATAGCCGTCACTAATGGACACAGGTGAAGATTTGATATAACAGTCTGCCCCGTTGGCGGCCTGTTTTTGTTGCTCTAGCGTCCAAGCACTGTGCACCGATGACAGCCATAATATCGAAACGGCGGTCGTCAACAATAGTGATTTGCCCAAATACCGCATTCCCCATCCTCCATTGATTCGCAGTTGTAATCCTGTTGCTTCTACTTTCTATTTTCTCATTGCAGCGAGAAATTTCTTTTTCTCCGGACCACTATCAATTTCCAGTGCCAACTGCGTAATAAACGCATCCAACTCTGTCGTATTCTGTGCCGTTTTACGCACCAGCACTTTCGCCAGTGGGCCAACATGGATTGCCAGTAGCTTCTGAGCGCGCTGAATGAGATCTTCGGTAATTGGATTGGTACCCGTTAGCGGTGCTGAGGTCGTCGTCGTTGGTTTTCTGCGGGTTTCACTCACCGGGCTGGAGTTTATTCTTAACGAATCCGGCTCACCGGTGTGTCGCAACACCCTTCGCAAAAAAAGGTCACGCGCCTTCGGGTCATCGATCAACCCCGCCAACTTTTCGCACAGAGCCAAGACGTCACTGGTCTGCATGGTAACATCACGTACCAGCACCCTGGCCAGCGGACCAATGTGAACAGCCAACTCTTTTGCAATCTTGTTCAGCGTTTCACCGCGCCATTGTGTTGATGTGCCCAAGGGCACGCCGTTAGTATCAATATCCAGCGCTACCAATGTTGAGCCGCCGATGGCAGGAACGGACGTGGCATCATCATCGGGGAGCTGCGCGAGTATCGAAGCCACGTCTTGCGGACGGTCTGCAATGTTTGACTTGAGCATCCAGTCAATCACATTCAACAAGGTATCGCTATACTGCCCCTTGCATACCTCGCTGGCGGCAGCCAGTGGATCCGGGTCACCAGCCTGCAGAGCCATAATACGATCGGGTGCACCCACAGGGCTCCCACCGGTCACACAACGATACAGGGTAGCACCCAAACCGTAGAAATCTGTCCACGGCCCCTGCTTGCTGCTAGCGTTGTACTGTTCAATGGGTGCGTAACCGGGGGTCACCATGCTGGTCACCGCCTGTGTATGATTGGTCATAGACTGGCGCGCAGCACCAAAATCGAGCAGGACAGGGTAGCCGTCTTTTCTCAGATAAATGTTGCCGGGTTTAATATCCCGGTGCAGATAGCCCTTTCTATGCACATCTTTTAATCCATGCAGAATCGGTATCAGGATCGATAGCAACCGATCTTCCTGCAGTATGTTGTTTGCTTTGAGATAAGCGTCAAGCGGCTGCCCATCTTCATAATCCATCACTATGTAGGCAGTGCCGTTTTCTTCGAGGAAACGGGAAACACGGACAATACTTGGCGCCTTGAACTTGGCCAAAATGCGCGCCTCCTCCAGAAACCGGTTCAGCCCGTAAGAATAAAACTCCTGATCCTGATCTGATTTTGGCACCACGGTAACACCGTCGCTGGTGCGCAGGGCAACACCACTGGGCAGGTACTCCTTAATTGCCACATCGCAGGAAAGCGTATGGTCGAAAGCCTTGTAGGTAATACCGAATCCACCTACACCCAACACTCGCCCGACTTCGTAGCAGTCAATGCGAGTACCCGCAGACAATGTATGGTGAACTATTGACATGCTTTCCTTCTGGCTCTTTTCGCTCTTTCCGTACTCCTTTTTTAACCCTTTTTCCGGGCTGCTACGAGTCAAACATTATTCCTTAACTACATGACCGTTGCCAGACCTGTTGACACTTCTAGCAACATCCCCCGGTGGATCTCTGCAATCAGACCTGAAACACCTTCAACGGGGTAATTTGGCCACCCGACCGGTTGGACCATACAACGGCACTAATACTGGCATTTTTTTTATGTAAACAAAACCCGGTAACGTGATGAAAATAGTACAAAATTCAAAGAATATTGCGCCCACGCAGCAATCCGAACACAAATGGAATATGTGATCGACTACGATCGGGATAACGACATTTGTGTGATTAGGGTCACGGGTGAAGTAAAACGGCCTGACGATTCGATGCGACCGCAAGAATTGTGCTGATAATGATGGTGACAAGCACGGTAATATCGACCTTGCCTATGACTGGCTGAGTGGGGAATAACTAAATCAGATTTTACGCCAGACCAGCAGACGGTTATTGGCGGGCATCGCCACATCCTCGTTTAGCTCCAGACCGGCACTTCGAGCGAGCGCATTCACGCCCTCAAAGTTACGGATGCGGCTCTTTGCATCCCGGTCTTTTAACTGCTGATCAAAGCTTGCATTGCTGTCGCTGGTATATTGGCCGCCATAATTGAAAGGCCCGTAAACCATGAACAGGCCGCCGGATGGCAGCAAGCGCCCTACTCCCTTGAAGAGGTCATCGACCAATGACCAGGAGATGATATGCACGGTATTGGCGGTAAATACCGCATCGGCTTCAACTTCCGGCCACGGGTCTTGCGACACATCCAGCAGCAGCGGTCCTTTCGTATTGGGCAAATCCGCCTCATCCAGCCACAGTCGAATACCTGTATGCGATTCCTGCCTGTCGCTGGTGATCCAGGTCAAGTGCGGTAATTGCTGCGCAAAATAGACGGCATGCTGTCCGGTGCCACTACCGATTTCCAGCACCGCTTTGTAATTTGTAAGCCGGGGCGCGATAACGTCGAGGATGGGTTGCCGATTACGGTCACAGGCATCGGCGTGGGGTTTAATAATTTGAATCATGGAATTTATTGGGCGGTGTTTATTTTCGCTCAGAATATTAATTATTAATGAGGTAGTCGCCGTAGATTGTTCAACAATTAAACGATTCCCGGCCTACCGTGCTTTGAGAGAGCACTGCCAATCAAGCGCGTCAGCCTGGCCGAGAAAATAATGCTGGCTGACCTCATTCTCGTACCAGCCAGAATCGTTTCGCTGTGGCTCGACCGTGTATCCCCACCGCTCACCGTTACTGTCCTGCGCGTCCACTTTACATCAGCTGGAATTGGAAGCGGCGTTTCGGAATCAGGCGTAACCATTTGCTAAGTAGCGACAATTACACGCAATGCATCAAGCCGTGGAACAGCAGAATCCAGCACCTTGTCCAGCACCCGCCACTGGGTTTCGAAGAAGGTGATCTCCTCGTCACGCACATTGGGATTAACCTGTTGCAGTGCCTTCAGTCGATTGATCTCTTTCTGCAGGGTCTGTTTTGTCTGCTGGTGTGCCGCTTCCAGAATACCGGGGGCCTGCTTCAGCGCCTGCGTTTCTGCAATCCCGACCAGATTACGAATGACGGCAATCTGGCTACGAACGACTTTTTGCGCCGCTTCCGATTCCACCACAATTCGCGACCGCCTGATCACATCGCGCGTTAACGTCTCACTGTATTCCTTGCCGCGCTGATCGACCAAAATGCGAATCATCGTTGGCGGCAGATATCGGTTACTTTGCAGTCGTTCGTTCGCTACCGTTTTTAAAATAAACAGGCACTCCAATAATAACGTACCAGGCGCGATGGTGTTTGATTTTATGGCGGTGAACGCGGTATTACCAAGCTCGCTACTCTGTACTGTCTCCATGGCCCACTCCACCATCGGATGTTCCCAGGTGAGGAAGTGCATGTCCTCGTTTGCCAGCGCGCTATCGCGCTTATAGGTAATCGTCATGCCATCGGCTGACAAATCAGGCAGGCTAATCTGGTTGTGCTCGGTTGGATGAATCACGTAACTGCTTGCACTGTGAACCTCGCTGTCCACCCCAAAACAATCAAACACAAGATCAAGATACGCCGGTAAATCGGACTGCCTGTCAAGCTCCTCGCACTGCCTTTTCAGGGAAGTGGCTACATGTGGCAGGCACGAATTGTACTCAAGCAGTCGATCGCGACCACGGTGCAGTTCTTCATTTAACGCCTCATGGATATTTATTGTGGTGGCAATCAAAACATCGAGACCTTCAATACCCGTATCTATCTGGTGTAACGCCTCAATCAGAGAAGATTCCACCTGCACAAACACATTGTGGCCGGCAGGGCAGGTATGCTCGAACGCCGACAGGCCTTCATGGTACCAACGGCACATGATTTCCTGCGCTGAGTCTTGCAGATAAGGGGCGTGTATCTCGATAGTGTGATGTTGCCCGATACGATCAAGGCGACCAATGCGCTGTTCCAGCAAATCGGGATTTAACGGCAGATCAAACAGAATAAGATGATGCGCAAACTGAAAGTTGCGACCTTCACTACCAATCTCGGAACATATCAGAACTTGTGTACCTTCTGCCGAATCTGCAAAAAAAGCAGCAGCCCGATCGCGCTCAATAATACTCAGCCCCTCATGGAATACCGCTGCGTGAATACCGGAACCGACCCGCAGTACCTGGGCAATATCAAGCGCGGTTTCGGCACTGGCGGTAATGACCAACACTTTTTCCGGAAGAAGTTGCTTTAGTTGCGCAACCAGCCAGTCAATTCTTGGATCAATATCTGTCCACGGTGTTTGTTCGCTCGACTCAGTAGCCTGGTATAACAATTCCGGGCAAAGCAACAGTTGTGGTTCTGAAATTGCGCTGCTTTGAAAATCCTTCAGGCAATCTGAATATTGCACCGGTATGGGCAACCCGTATATTCTTACGTTTCTCTCGGGAAAACCCTTCACTGCCACCCGGGTGTTTCGGAACAAGATGCGCCCGGTCCCGTGCCGATCGAGCAAATGTTCTGTCAGGGCCTGTCGGGCGTCAGCCCTCTCGGCATCACGGGTATCGTCAGCTGTTAATTTGTCCAGCAAAACCTGATTGTCGCCTTCACCAATGGTACTTATCAGAGTCTGGTAGCATGTCTCGCTCAAGGGGGCATCGCTCAGGAGCTCCTCCACCGCTTGTGCTACCGGTTCGTAACCGGCTTCTTCTTTTACAAAGGCATCGAAATCACTAAATCGATCGGCATCGAGTAAACGCAGGCGGGCAAAGTGGCTCACTTTGCCTAACTGTTCCGGTGTAGCCGTTAAAAGCAAGACACCTTTGGTGGTCTGCGACAACTTTTCCACCAGCTTGTATTCAGTGCTTACCTTTTCGCGCGACCATTGCAAATGGTGGGCCTCGTCAACCACCAGCAGATCCCACTCGCCCCCCAGGCTTTGCTGAAAACGAACAGGCTGGTTTACCAGAAACTCAAGGCTGCACAAAATAAGCTGTTCGGCATGAAACGGGTTTTCGAAGTCGGTACTTTCTTCCAGCGCCAGGCAGCGTTCCTCGTCGAAAATACTAAACTTGAGATTGAAACGGCGCAACATTTCTACAAGCCACTGGTGAACCAGTGATTCCGGTACTACGATCAGCACACGTCGGGCACGCCCGGTGAGTAGCTGGTAATGCAGAATCAGGCCCGCTTCAATGGTTTTGCCCAGCCCCACTTCATCCGCCAACATCACCCTGGGCGCGTAGCGATTGGCCACCTCACGCGCAATAAAGAGCTGATGCGGGATGAGTGCGGTACGGCATCCATTCAAGCCGTGTAAATCGGAATGCGCCAGGCGATTGACGTGCGTTAACGTCTGATAGCGCAAGTCAAACCATTTATCCTGGTCAATAATGCCGCCATAGAGTCGATCCGTCGGCCGATTGAGCTGCATGTGATTGTCCAGATCACATTCATGCAGCTCGATATCTCTACCATGACTGTTCTGGCCAATATAGGTAATAAGTCCATCAGCTTCATTAACCGTTTCGACTTTGCAGGACCATCCTTCCTGACTTCGCACCTCGTCTCCCTTGGCAAACAATACCCGTGTCAGCGGGGCGCTCTCCTTGGCATAGGTACGGGATTCACCCGTTGCCGGATACAGAATGGTGACGGTACGAAAGTCACTCTGGAGGACGGTACCGAGACCCATCTCGAGTTCGGTACTACTGATCCAGCGCTGGCCAGCGATAAATTCAATCACAATCAGATCTCTCTGGGACAAAACGGCGCGCTATATTAGTGGAAATGGAGGCAGAAATCTCGGGCATATAGTGTGCATTATAACGGCGCAGCCTACTACCTTCGGGTTCTTTGACGAGGCCCGAGAGCCCTTTGTACGCACTGTATAAGCGACCACGGGTTATATATGCACAAACGTTAGCTTTATATTCTTTGATTGTATTCAAACGCAAGTGTAAGCTAATTTGGTGTCTTTCATCGCCAAAGGAGACTCGTTCAGATCGTACGTATCCTGCAAAAAGCCGTGGAGGACCGTATAATGCGAAGAATCTTCTTTATGTTTCCGTCTGCCCTGGAAACAAAGCCTGCGATAGAAAGTTTGAAAAATCACTTCGGTGTACCAGTGCAACATCTACATATCCTTGCACACGCGAATGTTGACGTCAGCTATTTACCCAAAGCCAACGCAGGCCAACGCAAGGGTATCCTGGGCCTTGTAGCCAATATATTCTGGCATAGCGAACTGGGATTGTTTTCCGCAGCATCTGCCGCTTTTATTTTCTTCCTGATTTAGGGATTTAGCATCTGGTCAGCCATCGCCTTACTGATGATGACGATTACGTTTGCAACAGGTGCCTACTATGCCATGTGGGTTCCTGATATTGGTCTGGATGAAATTCATGCCGCACTGGCACGTGGCGAAGTATTGCTCATGGCAGATGTACCCGCTGGACAAGTTGCTGATATTGAATCCTTCATACGCCACCACCATCCACGCTGTCCCCGGTGGGGCAAGCTGGACCACAGGAGCCCTGGGCCTTTAACCACCGCCACCTGTACGACCAGGTGGTTTGTCCTGAATTGCCTTGAGCAGAGAAGTTCGCGGCACTTATCCCTGGCGATGACCATGCAAAATTTACAGTTACCCGGCTGGTAATATTCTCTTTACGCCTTCAGGATTCCTCATTTGAACCTGGATTCAGCAAGGAAAAATACAGAGGAGACAAGAAATGCCCGAAGAATCTTTAACATTATTGCCCAAGGAACACGGCAAACTGGGAATTATCCACTGCGGTGTCACCCGTGAAGGATTTATTGCTGTCGGTGGCGACCCACGCGATATCAATGATGGCGAAGAAATCACATTTGAGAAGGTTAAAATAAAGGCGATACGAAAAGGCAGCGAGTACACCTTCACGTCGGCTCACTAAAGGCGACTCAATCGAACGTCGGCATATTCCTTCGCCGAGCTCATACGACAAAACGACGCTGCCCGGAGAGCAGCGCCGATGCCGGTATTCATCAATTACCCTTTTCAGGAGCGGACCGGCTGTCCGGAACCTGCTCTGTGTTCGACAAAACCGCATTCGAGTAATGCCTCGGCCAAGGGTGTATGTTGAACCGCCTTACCCAGGGCACTCTCAAGCCGGGTTTCATCCAAATTGATTTTCGCATTCCAGAGATAACGCATTTCGAGCAGGCCCTTGTACATTTTGTTGAAAGGCGACATCAACTGCAACGCAATCCACGGGAAACTGGCCAACGAAACGGGCCGGCCCGAGGCCTGTTCCATGGCCTGCGCTATGTCATTGAAACTTACTTGATAGCCCTTGAAATGAAACACGCTAAAATCTTCCAGTATTTTTTTCCTTTCCACCAACTCGGCTACCGTGCGACCGACATCCGGCAGGTAGGCCCAGGTATGAATCAGATTCCGTTTACCAGCGGCTGCCAGTACATAACCCTTTTTGGTTGATTTAATCAGGAACTGGAACCAGGTACTGGGCAGATTCTCGCCAATGAAATCACCCATGCGAATGATAATGACACGGGCACCATTTTCACTGGCGATCTTCAATCGCGCTTCCATTTCCTTGCGCATATGCCCCTTGCTCGACACCGGATTGTGCGGTGCGTCCTCATCGAACAGCGGGCCGTCCCTGGGATCGAAGACATAAACATTGCCCGGAAACACCACGGTCAGGTTTTTCTCCTCGGCGACACGGGCAGTGTTTTCCATCAGCGGCAGCACCACCCCCTCCCAGCGATATTTAGGGGGATTGACGGCATAGACGATAAGGTCGACGCCGTCAGCGGCGGTACGTACGTCTTCGATTTTGGCGGCATCGCCAATGATAACTTTGGCTCCTTTAAAGCGCTGTGGCAATTTGCCAGGATTCCGCATCAGAGCCCGAATCGAATAACCTTTACGCGCCAAGGCCTGGGCCACATGGCCGCCAAATCCACCGGTAATACCCATAACCAATGCTATTTTCATGACTGACTCCTTTGTTCGGCTGTTTAAATGAACAAGCTGTAGAGGCAGTATCGTTATTCTTATCTGGTTATTGAATAGACATTTATCTATACTGGCTATTCAATTATGAATAGCATGGAATGGGGACAAATTCGCTCTTTCCTGGCTGTTTCACAGCTGGGCAGCCTGTCGGCTGCCGCACGGGAACTGGGGGTATCGCAGCCGACTCTGTCTCGTGAGATTCAGGCACTGGAGACTTCCACCGAGCTAAATCTTTTCAAACGCACCACTAAAGGATTGCAATTGACCGAGGCCGGGCACGCCCTGGTCGAGGCGGCGGGAAAAATGAACAACGCCGCCGACCAGTTTGCTCGCCAGGCGTCCGGATTATCAGTCGAACTCAGCGGCGATGTCCGCATTAGTGTTAATGAGATAGTTGGAATCTATCTGCTGCCGCCGGCGATCGCTGCATTTCACGCACAACACCCCGGCGTACATATCGAGATTGTGATTTCCAATCGCGCCAGCAGCTTGAGCAAACGCGAGGCCGACATCGCCCTGCGTATGTTCCGCCCGACACAACCGGATCTGGTGGCACGTCGACTGCCGGACATGGAGCTTGGTTTCTACGCCCACCGGGATTACATCAAGGAATTTGGTGAACCCTCCAACATCGACGACCTCAAGTCCCACACCATCATTGGTTTTGACGAGGAAATGGATTTCATTAATGGGGCAGCGGCGTTGGGTTATCACTTTGTGCGCGACAACTTTGCTTTGCGTACTGACCACCTGCTGGCACAGCTCAATCTTATGCGCGCCAGCGCTGGAATCAACGCCACCCATGTTGGACTGGCCGAACGATGGCCCGAATTGGTACGGATACTGGAGTGGATACCTCTTCCCGCGCTCGAATTCTGGTGCGTGGCCCACAGCGACGTGCAATACAACAGTCGCATACGTGAAATCATGCAATTTCTGATTCAGTGGTTCTCGAACGATCCCTATCACTCTGCAATGATTTAACCGCCGCCTTCGCAAACGTTATAAATTTTACTTATAATTGCGCCGGATCAAGACAATTCTTACCTCAGTACAGCGACAATAATTATACAGCTGAGGGAAATCTTATGAACCTGATGACGATATTGGTAATACTGGCTTTATTGGCAACAATCGCGTCCCTTGTATGGGGAATCACTTCCATGGCCCACGGTGGTGCTTATGATGAGGATCACAGTGCCAAGCTCATGAATAGTCGCGTGATATTCCAGGGGATCGCCATTCTGTTGTTGTTTTTTTCACTCTCTGCCTGAGTGCTGCCAAAAATAACACGTTGGCGCCAGAATCAGCATTAGAACGATCATGCGAAACTGCTGTTTCGTGTGCGATTAATCTGGATCGGAGATTTTCTGGCAATTATCCTATTTCGCCGGATTCTGAATTGCGCGCAGACCCCCCTTCAGAATGCACACCTCAAATCCCCGTTGTCCTAACAAAAAGGCAGCAACTTCGCTTTGCGTTCCATTCTGACAGCAAATAATATAGCGGGTGCCTTCCTCCAGAGTGCCGAGCTTATCGCGCAGATCATACACCGGGATATTAATTGCTCCCTTTAGCGTACCTTGACGAAACTGATTCGCGGGTCGCACATCAAGTAACTTCGATCCGGTTTTTACCAGCGCCGAAGCTTCATTCACGGTGACATAGGTAAGCAGCGGCTTTCTCAATAAATCTTCAAAATCGGCACGCGACAGACGCATCAACATACCGTCCTTCATGGCGACAATACTGGCATTGCGAGTGGTGCCGCTAACCAACGACTCTTCACCAAATACATTGCCTTCTTTCAGTTCATTCAGAATCTCGACCCTGCCCTGGCCATCTTTACGCGACACATTGAATTCCCCTTCCTTGATGATGTAGTAGTAGTCCCCTGGATCGTTCTGGCGAATCACGACGTCTCCGCTTTTTACGGGTACCGCTTCCAGCTTCATCAAGAGTGACGCCAGTTTTTCTGATGGCAGTCTATTAAAGGTATCACTGGCAACCATTTCAGACAGCCAATCCGTATTGCCACTGATGTCTTCTTTGTTCACGCTATCGATTTCGGTAATAGTGGTCGTGACCTCATCGAGCATAACTGCCCGATCCAGCGCGTAATTGCCAACGCGCAATATTTCTACATCGGTAGCAGCTGTAACGGTATAGGGGCGAGGCGGCATATCAACCACAGCAAAATTTGCCTCTTCGCTGGCGGCGTCCAGGTGACGCGCTATTGTGGTACTGGACGAGGTCATTTCGACACTGCCACTCAATAAATAGATCGTCTCAGGATCCGTATCGCCTTCTCGGCAGATTACCGTACCTGCTTTGAACAATTCGGCTGCTAACCTCTTCGCCAGTCTCGTCAAATTGGACTCGTTCAGGGTGTTAAATGGAACCAGTTTCTTTATTCGGTTTTTCTCAATCATAATTAGTTCGGCTTTTCTATTGGCCAATTTTCAACGAGTGTATTCACTAATAATAGCCGAACTTTGCCGATGACAAGAAGTGGCTAATAAAGCTGCAATAAATCAAATGGGGCCCACCCGTCACAAAATGTTAAAATCCACCCTAGTCTCCTGCCATAGTCTCTGAGCCAATATCGCCTGCGCATCAGTTTCACCGAGTACCAAGTCCAGAGTGGCGAATATGGGCGTGGCTGAGAACAACCGCATCGATTGATCCTGGAGGAAGAGTGAAAGGGTTCCTGATTATCGCGCAATTTTTCTGCGCGCGAACCCTGTATCAGACCGTAATCAAGCAAAATGCGTTTCCCGGCCACTTCGATCAAGTGACAGTAACCGGTAACTTCTTCTGCGGTGGCGTAACTGGCAAGTTATCGGAGTCTTGATTATCGGGTGCGCGAGGTGCCAGAAAATTCTCCCATGCCAACAATCCTGGCACTATTTCATCCGGCGGTGTTTCGGGCTCAATGCGTAGCTGGCGGAGCGCCCAGGTACAAGTCGTTTTGGGCATTTGCGAATATGCCGTTTGACCACAACTGCTTTGGGCAATCAGTCCGGCCAATTCGGCTGACAATATCGGTTGTGGCTTTCCATCCATTTGTTGCTGTACCCAGGCACCAGCCTGTTTTGCTATTTCTTTCATCTTTCGTTCGCGTTCTCGACTGCCACTATTAATTTCCTGACCCGCCAGCAGCACCCAGAACCAGTCTTGCGGCAGTGCTGCTACCGATCCACCGGCATCCTTTCGCACATGGAACAGATTCTCGCCTTCAACCAGGTGATCGAGAATAAAACCCAGTGTTCTTTCAGCATAGCGTTTCATCTCGGCGTTGTTCCTGTCGCGTCCCGCCCGATAGAGCGCGATCGCCGCCTGGGCATTGGTATCCGCGCGCTTGATTCTGTCTACCGGTGGCGGTAATCGCTTTACCCTGCCAGGAATTGG
>JAZFSZ010000023.1:0-6649 GCA_036446455.1 Acidiferrobacterales bacterium | reverse complement strand
AGAATGGGTTTCGACTTTGGTATATCCGTGAACGGAACCGTATTTGATCCAGGATACTGGTATGTAACGACGCAAGAGGCGCAATGGGTCGGTTGGGTATTCCAGAAGTCTGGTTGGAACATGATGGACAATATCTATTTTGGTTTCGTTAACGGTATTCCGAATCCTGTTATTAATCCGGCGGATTGGATGTCGCTTGCCCTTATTGGCGGCGCGGCGGTGATGGCGCTGTTGGCTAACGAGTTCAAATTCAAGAAAACCAACCTGGAGCTGGCCACGTGGGCAATTATCGGCGGGGCGTTGATGGGCATCGGGTCAAGGCTTGGCCTTGGATGCAACATCGGCGCTTTCTTCGTGCGGGTTTCTCAAGGTGATCCGTCGGGATGGTTATTCGGTCTGGGCATGGTCGGCGGCGCCTATGTAGGGGTTAAATTTTTCAACCGGTGGACCGAGAGAAAGATGGCAAAGGAATTTGAAGCTTGTGATATCTAATCTGGCGCAAGCGTTTAGAAGGAGGCGATGATGGCGATGAAGTTCGAAAAGAAAGCTGAGGGCATTTATCTGCTGGATGTGCTGGGATATGTCTGTCCCCATCCGCAGATTTACACCAAAAAGGCGCTTGAGAGGCTGAAGTCAGGCGACATTCTGGAAATCATATTTGATAACCCCTCTTCAGGGGAATCAATTTCCACCATGTGCGATAACACCGGCGATGAAATTACTGAGAAAAAGCATGAAGGTGGACAATTCATATGGAACATTCAGAAGGCCTAGGCATGCAACTGATCAGTGCAGTGGCAGTAGATCAAACAAGGTTTAGAGGTACGCAATGATGAAAGACAGTCTTTGGATGATTATTGTTGTGGTAGCCGTGTTTCTGGGATTTCTCATAGGCTACAGTGTGCCGCCGCTGGCTAAGGTGGGGATGATCGGTAACCAGGGCAAAAAAGCCGAGATGGAAACTGAGGTAGAGGCGGAAATGCAGGATTACTATCGTGGATTATACGAAGAAAAATGAAGGCTACATGCGTGTGGACGGGTTAACGAATCTGAATATTTTTTGGTGATCAGCCACCGCCTGGCAGGTTGCTTTAGTAAACCCTCGCCGAGCAAGGAGGAGCAAAATTGAAAACTGGTCTGTGGGTGTCGATTGTTACGGTGGCGGGCGTTCTGGGGTTTTTCCTGGGCTACAACATATCGTCTTATACCGGTATTGAGCCCGGCTATTTTGAGACCGCGGAGGCGGGGGGTTACGGCGCTGCTACTGAGGCGACGGTAACGGAAGGAATCAGCAAAGAGTACCAGGACTACTACAAGGAGTTAGCGGAAGAAGAGTGAAGTGCGCCTGAACCAAGTTGAAGATATTGTGATTCTCGGAGCCGGTCTCGCCGGCCTGGCAGCCGGTTACCTGCTAGCTCGATCAGGAACCGATATTCTCATTATCGAAAGAGATTCGACAGTAGGCGGCCTGGCAAAAACAATTCACCATCAGGATTTCAGGTTCGATTTAGGCGGCCACAGGTTTATCGCCAATAACAAAAAGATAGAGCACTTTGTTCTGCAGGAAGTCCTGAAAGGCGATGCACTCGTAGTGACCCGCTCAAGCAAGATTCTTCTGCGTGGCAAGTATTTCGACTATCCACTGAAACCGCTAAATGCTATTTCCGGTCTGGGCATTGCGACAGCTTCAAGAATCGTCCTGGACTATGCATTCGAGCAGCTAAGGCCTCGATTCGAGGACAGGCAAATGGTTTCACTTGAAGACTGGGTTGTACGCCATTTTGGTCGCACCCTGTTCAATATTTATTTCAAGGAATACAGCGAAAAAGTCTGGGGCATAGATTGCAGCCGGATCTGTATGGAGTGGATAGAGCAGCGCATTCAAAGACTTTCACTTGGGAAGGCCATTAGAAAGGCGCTATTCAACTACAGCGGCAGGGGCGTGTTTACTCTGGCAAATGAATTCCTCTATCCACCTCTGGGGATCGGGCAGATCGCTGAGAGACTGAAGGTGGAAATCGAGCAAAGCGGCCGTGTGCTCACCAATGCCCGCATCGTGCGGATTAATCATTCCGGTTATAAAATAGACTATATTACGTCGCGGACCGGTAGTCAGACGAATATGTATAAGGGTAATGAATTTATATCCAGCATCCCTGTAGCCACGCTGGTCCAGTTGCTATATCCAAAGCCACCGACAGAAGTGCTCGACGCTGCATCCAGACTCAGATACAGAGACCTGGTGATTGTGACAATCATGATTAACCGTGAAAGGGTAACCGATCAGACCTGGATATATATTCCTGAGCAAAAAATCCCCTTCGGCAGGATTCATGAACCAACAAACTGGAGCAGAAAGATGGCACCAGAAGGGAAAACCCTGTTGGTAACAGAACATTTCTGCTTCCGTGGCGATGATACCTGGAGTGCGAGTAACGAGGATCTGGCTGAAAGAACAATTGTAAATTTAGTAAAGCTGGGCTTTATCAAAAGGCATGAGGTAATAGGTAAAGTAATATTACGAGTCCCGAGGGCCTATCCACTGTTTGAAATTGGTTATACACAGCATTATGAAAAGATATGCGACTATCTCAATAGATATCGCAACTTGTGCTCGATTGGAAGGGGGGGGATGTTCAGGTATTACAACATGGATCACGCCATAGCGTCCGGTATCGCTGCAGCCGAAGGGGTAATGGCCGCCAGATCTGAATCCTTTGAAGAAAGGTTGGCAGCGATTTCCTGATAGGGACATTTTCATGAAATGCGCATTGATTCATCCGGCGTGGTCTCCTGAAGAGATATTTACTTCCAAAACTGTCGGTTCGCAAATTAATTACTGGCAGCCACTGGGGACCCTTTATGTGGGCGCCAGCCTTCTCCATGCCGGTCATGAGGTAAAGTTTTTTAATGGGGCGTTCATGACCCATGAACAGCTATTGCGCCGCGTAAAGAAATTTAAGCCTGATTTTGCCGGCATTTATTCGACAACCTTCGGCTGGCCGAAGGCCGTGAACACCGCGAAGGCTCTCAAGAAGCTTGATAAAAAGATATTTACCTGTGTCGGCGGGCCCTATCCAATCGCCATGCAGGAGCAGTGTTTTAACAATGGCGACGTAAGCATCGATGCAGTCGTCACGGGTGAAGCGGAACTGACCATTGTCGAGCTGCTGGCCAGGCTCCAGGACGGCAAAGACCTCGAAGGTGTTCAGGGAGTGGTTTTCAGACAAGGCACAAGCATAATCAAAAACCCGTCGAGGCCGTTAACCGAAGACCTGGACTCGCTGCCTTTCCCCGCCAGAGAGCTGTTGGGTGATATGAATCAATATATTCCTCCACCGGCGACATACAAAAGAAAACCGGTCACCGTTCTTGTCACCTCCAGAGGGTGCGATAGAAAGTGCATCTTCTGCTTCCAGATCGACAAAGATAGAAAAAGTGGAATCCGTGGAATTCGTTACCGCAGTGTCGATAATGTATTGGACGAGATAGAACTTTGCATCAGTCAGGGCTACCGTGAGATCAAGTTTATTGACGACACCTTTACCTCCGATTATGACCGGGCCATGCAGATATGCCGGGAGATCAAGGCGCGGCGGCTTGATTTCACCTGGTTTGCCTCGGCCTGTGTCAATCAGGTAGATAAATCCCTGCTCCAGGCCATGAAAGACGCGGGTTGCTGGGCCATTCTCTTTGGTGCCGATAGCGGTGTGCAGAAAACCCTCAATGCACTCAGGAAAGCGACTACCCTTGAGCAGATACGAAGGGATGTGCGCGCGGCAAAAGACGTTGGACTGAAAGTCAGCACCCCGTTTATATTCGGTGCACCGGGAGAGACCTTTGCAGACGGCCTGAAAACCATCGAATTTGCTATAGAGCTGGACGCCGACCTGGCAAACTTTCATGCCCTGACGCCATTTCCTGGTACCTGGCTTTACGATAATCTTGATAAATTCGGTACTGCTTCTGATGATCTTTCAGACCGTACCTATCAGTCGGCGGCGTTTGTACCCTATACCATGACCCGCGATGAAATATTAACGCTGCGACAGCTGGCATTCAGACGGTTTTATTCCAGGCCTGTATTTTTGCTGAGAAGACTCCTGGATATCAGGACGTTAAACGATTGCAAGGTTGCGGCCCGGGGTTTGAAGAGCCTGTTCTGGCTCTGGGCAGGCAAGAACCTGTTTCACAGGCACAAAGGAGGAGCGGAAACTCGTACTGGATGAGTGCTTTGTATCTGTACATACTCTTTGGCCAGTGTCGGATACAGTCGCGGGTTGAACAGGATGTTTGTAATGAAATAGCATTCGTGTGTGCAATAGCAGCGATTGTTAAAAATAGAATCCAGCACGGGTCTGGCCCTTTCGGAACCAACGATATCCTTCATATTATAGTTATAGTCTCTTACATTGCCGAAACTCGTCGAAAGAATCTCGCAGGGATAGACATCCCCGGTTTCCGTCAAAACCAGGTTTAACCTCCCGGCATAGCACGGGATAATTCTTTTCTGCGCGAGCAGTGTCTGATGGATCAGACGGCGCTGTAAAATATCCTGGGCGGCTTTCAGACGAGCACCACGAAACCTGTATATGTTTGACGTCCGGCTTTTCAGATTCTTCTCAAGCCTGTTAATCGCACTGCGATATAATTCGCGATCCACTTCTTTATAGTGCGGATAGAGAAGGTTGCCGCGCACCATTGAAATGGTGTGTGTTTTAACATTCGCCAGTTCTTGTACAAAATCAATGATCTCATCCATTTTATCCTGATTCTCGGAACAGAATACCGTATTGACTCCGAGTTCGAAATTTGGATATCTCTCCAGCAGATCACCAAGCAGGTGATAAGTTTTCATGGTTTTATCAAAGCAACCCGGTGTATTGCGCATGGCATCGTGATCCCCGTCCAGTCCGTCAATAGAAAGTTTGACGGTCACGACGGTCTTTCTACAGTACTTTAGAATTTGTTCTGTTTTGTCTTTAATTAAATCTGGTAACAGACCATTGGTTGGATAAAGCATGATTACCGGTCTGTTTTGTTCGTAGAAAATCTTGCTTATTTCTACAAGATCCTTTCTCAGGTAAGGCTCCCCCCCGGAGAATGCCAGCCACAGCAGTTTGCCCAAGGACAGAGAGGTTCTTTTAATTTCATCAAGAGAAAGCTCTGGTTCGCTGACGCCAGCGCTGTTGGTGTTGTCGACATAAAAGCAGAAGGGGCACTTTGCATTGCACTTACGGGTTACGAAAAAGGTGAGCTGGATCGGTCGCCCTTTCAGGAGGATTGAACCTGTATGGCGTAGTGGTGAATACATCAAGCGCTCTCCCGCAGGGCGCGCACAGTGGAGAAGTATCTGGCTAACCCGGCAAGTGCGCCGGCGCCCACCGCCGCGGGATACAGCAACAGGTAATATAATGTCGCGGCGATCGCAAACAGAAATCCTTGGGCGCGGTAAAACGCCATCAGTAAACCTCTGTTCACAAACAGATCGATGGCCAGAATTAATAGGATGAGTAATATAAATGTTTTGTTGTCAGTCAAGAGAAAGGCGAGTAAAAGAAGTGTGGCGGAAAACCAGGTAGCGACGTTGGCTTTTAGGCCTACGGATGCCGTGCCGGAATCAACAAACAAATCTCCGTATTTTATGGAGTATATGGTCCAGTACATCGATTTTCTGATTGCATTACGCAAAGAACGATACAAAGAGAAATTAAAGATGTGCTGCACCTGGATAGCCGGGTTCATCACAAGTCGATATCCGGCCTGGCGCAATCGGTGGCTGAAGTCGACATCTTCGAGTATTGGCTGGAACTTATCTGTAAATCCGCCGCTTTTCCGGAAACTGCGGGCGTCGATGACCATTGCATGGGTCGCGATGTAGTCCGGGTGTTGCACTGCCCTGGTCTCTGAATAATTTACAAAGACGGACTGAAACAGACTAAAAAAGCTGTTGTCGAATGGAATACACGTGTAAGTGCCGCCAACAACAACATTGGGACTTGCCAGGGAAACCGTCCGGCTAACTATGGAAAGGGTGTCTTCCTGAAGTATGCAGTCGGAATCGGTAAAGAAGAGAATATCGCCATTACTGTGAGCGGCCCCGATGTTCCTTGCCTGTGCTGCACCGGAGTGTGACTCCAGCCGGATGAGTTTGCAGGGGAAGCTTTTTATCGCCTCGATTGAGTTGTCCGTAGAACAGTCATCGACCACAATTATCTCGAAGTTCCGGTATCTGGACGCGAAGGCCGCTTCGAGGCACCTTCCTATTGTGGCCCCTCCTTGATAGTTGGGAATGATGATGGAGATAAATTTTTCCATCGTCCATAGATAAAGAAAATTAAAAAATTATGGTACCAGAGCCCATCTAAGCTGTCGCTGGCGAAGGGGAAACAGCGTGCCTTTTTCAACCCGTTCAACGCCTGAGCGACCTGAAAAATGATGCAGATACATCATTCCATTTAGCATTTTTCGGTATTCTAATAATACAAAAAACCAACAATGCAAAGAAATTCTGCAAAATGAGCATTTTGGTTGACCGGGCAAGTGTCTTGTCAAGGAGAGACGACCCGGCAGCACGATCACCCGTTGGGCCGATGAAGGGGGCACGCCCCCGCGCGATATCTTTTGCTCTTCGTCACAACGAGATAAT
>JAZFSZ010000022.1:0-4213 GCA_036446455.1 Acidiferrobacterales bacterium | reverse complement strand
GATCCTTGTAATCGATTTCCTTTACGCCTTCAGCCGTAAAGCGACAATATTTCTTGCGACGAAAATAACGTGACATGTCTGCAGTCTCCTTTAGGCTTCGTCTTTGGTGGCGTCGGCTTCAGTCTTGGCCGCTTCAGTCTCAGCCGCTTCAGTCTCAGCCGATTCAGTCTCAGCCGATTCAGTCTCAGCCGATTCAGTCTCAGCAGGAACAGTCTCTTTTACCGCAACCGCTTCAGCCGACCCAGGCTTGCTTCCGCTGTCTGTGCGGGTCCGAGACTCTTCTTCCTGCCTCTCCCTGGCCATAGGTGAAGGGGCAGCGCGGGCCTCTTCGCGACGGACGGTGAGCCAGCGCAGTACCGCATCATTAAACTTAAAAGAGGATTCCAGTTCCTGCAGCACCTCAAGAGAGCACTCGATATTCATCAGCACGTAGTGTGCCTTATGGATTTTGTTGATGGTATAGGCGAGCTGACGACGGCCCCAGTCTTCCAGGCGATGTATGATGCCTTGTGACCCCTCGATCATCGCGCGGTAGCGCTCGATCATGGCAGGAACCTGCTCGCTCTGATCCGGGTGGACCAGAAACACGATTTCATAATGACGCATTGTAATCTCCCTCAGGGTTAGCCTCCCGGCTGCATCAACCGGTGAGGTAAGGAGGTAACAGGCCCCCGATGATTCAAAAACCAATCAAAATAATTTAATCAAGGGGTCTGACCAAACAGGGCGCGAATTCTATCCGAGTTCGCGCCCATTGCCAATAGCAAAAAATGAATCAGATCAGAAGTTTATACCACTACCTGCTGATGGCCTTGTGGTGCTCTTTTAGTGGGGCTCCAAGCCGTCTTCCGGATCCATCCTCACTCAAAGCCTGCTACCGTTTGGCCCTGGCTTTGAATACCTGTTTTCCGGATTTGCCCCGGGAAATTACCGATGGTGTCGCTGCCGTTGTACTTCAAACAGGAAAATGCCGGTCGCCACCGAGACATTCAGGCTATCGACCGCGTCGGCCATAGGAATACGCATCAGCTCATCACATACTTGCTCGATTCCATGGCGCAATCCCTTTTGTTCCGACCCCACCACTATTGCAACGGCATCAGTCAAATTGCACTGATACAGATCAGATTCTGCGTTGCCGCTAGCGCCATAGATCCATATACCGCGCTGCTTCAGTTTTTTCAGAACCCGCGCCACATTGGTTACCTCAACAATGGGAACATATTCGGTGGCACCACTGGCGGCCTTGCGTACCGTTGCATTCACCGGCGCACTGCGATTCCTGGGGACAATGACGGCATCCACGCCTGCGGCAGCAGCGCTACGCAGACAAGCACCAAGATTATGAGGATCTTGTATCCCATCCAGCACCAGCAGCAACGGGGGTTGCTGAAGTGAATCGAGAATAGAAAACAGGTCCGTTTCATCCCTGAGTCTGACCATTCGCAAGCGCGCCAACACCCCCTGATGACGAACGCCGTCACCGGCCAACGAGTCGAGTTTGACTTTGGGGACACGTTGCACCCGCACGCCCACCCTGCTGGCGTCAGCAATTACCATGGCAATACGTGCATCGTTACGCGCCTTGTCAATCCAGAGTCGATCAACCCATTGCGGATTATGTTCCAGCGCACTCAGGACGGCATGAAATCCCGCTGCAAATTCGTCGTTCACCAGCGTCTATCGCCTTCTTCGTGCCTGGCGTGACTTGCTGGCCTTGTGTTGCTTCTTTTTTGCTGTTTTCTTCTTTGCCAGTTTTTTGGTTGTTTTCTTTTTTGGCTGTTGCTGTTTGTTGACCGAACGTCGCTTGCCTTTACGATGCGCTTTATTCTTTTTGCCGGCCTTGTCGTTGCGCCTGGGTTTTCTACGCCCCGCACGCGAGACCTGCTCGACAAGTTCCAGCTCAATCTTGGCCTCATCCAGATCGACCCGGAGCACCTTCACCAGCACTTCATCGCCCAGTCGCAACTGTTTGCCACTATGCTCGCCAACGAGGCAATGACGCTGCGGATCAAAATGATAATAATCATTACCCAGTGCGGTCACATGAACCAGACCCTCGGCAAACACCTCGCCCAGCTCTACAAACACACCAAAATTGGTAACGCCGGTGATGAGACCTTTAAAGTTGTCGCCGACACGGTCCATCATGTATTCGGTTTTCAGCCATTTGATGACATCCCACACCGCCTCATCGGCGCGTCGCCCGGTCATTGAGCAGTGTTCGGACATGGTTCGCATGTGACTGCCGAGGTCGGTATCCGGTTTTCCACCGAGAATTGTCTCGAGTAAGCGGCGAACCTTGCCGCGGCTCTGTTTGTTGCGCAACAAATGTTTGATCGAGCGATGGACAACAAGATCAGGGAAGCGACGAATGGGAGAAGTGAAATGCGCATAACTGGCATAGGCCAGTGCGAAATGACCGACATTGTCTGGACTGTAAATGGCCTGGGACAGGCTACGCAGCATCACCGTTTGAATCAGGCGTGCTTCCGGCCAGTCGCTGATTTGTTTTAATACCGCCGCATAATCACTGGCCTCGGGTGAGGCTCCGCCAGATAACGAAAGACCGAATTCAAACAAAAAATCACGCAATGCCGTCAGCTTCTCCTCTGTGGGCCCGGCATGGACACGGAATGGTGAGGGAATCTTGTGTTTGAGCAGAAACTCGGCCGCACACACGTTGGCGGCAAGCATACATTCTTCAATAATGCGATGGGCGTCATTGCGTTCGACCGCGATGACCCGTTCTACTTTCCTGTTGGCATCGAAAACGATCTTGTTTTCAGGCAATTCAAAATCAATGGCGCCGCGATCCAGGCGCACACGATGGAGTGATTTATAAAGTTCATACAATTTCTCCAGGTGCGGCAATACAGATGCGTACTGTTGTCTCAATGACTTATCATCATCGACAAGCATGCTTGCGACCTTGTTATAGGTCAGTCGCGCATGGGAGCGCATAACCGCTTCATAAAACTCAAATTCTTTAATATTGCCTTTCGCATTTATGTGCATTTCACAAACCATGCACAAGCGATCCACAGCAGGATTGAGCGAACACAGGCCGTTGGACAGCGCCTCCGGTAGCATCGGGATAACGCGCTCTGGAAAATAGATCGAATTGCCGCGCTTGTAGGCCTCCTTGTCCAGCGAGCTGTCCACAGCGACGTAATGCGATACGTCGGCAATGGCCACTAACAAACGCCAGCCTTTACCATCGCGCTCACAGAAGATGGCATCATCAAAATCGCGTGCATCCTCGCCGTCTATGGTCACCAGGGGCAATGAGCGAATATCCTGTCGACCGGCCTTGGATTCTTCGCTGACTTGCTTGCCGACCCTGGCAGCTTCCCGGATAACGTCCTGGGGCCAGACGTCAGGCAATTCAAACTTACGGATAGCGACGTCGATTTCCATGCCCGGCGCCATGTGGTCACCCATCACTTCAATGATGCGACCCACGGCTGAATTGCGACCCGTGGAATAATGTACTATTTCGGCAACAACGATTTGACCCTGTTTGGCATTAGCTCGATTTTGCGGCGGGATAAAAATATCCTGCGTGAGTCGTTTGTCTCCAGGCGAGACGAAGGTCATGTTGTCCTCGTCGATAAATTTTCCCACCACCTGATGATGACGATGCTCCAGCACTTCAACAATGGCCCCTTCCCGACGACCGCGTTTGTCCACTCCTGTAATCGTTGCCATTACACGATCGCCGTGCATCACCCGGCGCATCTCGCGCGATGAAAGAAACAAGTCGGCGGAATTGTCTTCCGGCGCCAGAAATCCGAATCCGTCCGGGTGGGCAATAATGGTACCGCAGACCATATCCATCTTGTCCGGGTGACCATAAAGTCCTCGCCGATTTCTGAACAACTGGCCATCGCGCTCCATGGCGCGAATGCGTCGCCGTATGCCCTCGAGATCGCGATCACCGCTCACATTCAGCGACCGGGCAATCTGCTCAAATGAAAGCGGCTCATCGGAATCGGCCAGGCACTCCAGAATCAGTTCACGGCTGGGCACCGGAAACTCGTATTTCTGCGCCTCCCGTTCGGCTAGGGGGTCTTCGTATGTCGGGTTTTTTTTCTTCGTTGACATGAAAATTTACTCTCGGTAGAGTGCGCCCCCCTGTCAGGGGGCCGTGCTCGCGGTGTTCCGCGGGTTTTTTATATGCCGAGGTGGCGGAATTGGTAGACGCGCTAGC
>JAZFSZ010000021.1:0-5329 GCA_036446455.1 Acidiferrobacterales bacterium | reverse complement strand
GCCCACATTCCACAAATAGGACAGCCCCGCAAACCCGGATTTACGCTTGCGTTTACCATCACCCAGCCGAATCTGGTGCAAGCGCAACCAGCCACGTTGTTTGCTGGCTTCAACCTGTACCCATGCGCCTTTCCGGCTGATAACGGTGACCGAGGTACGTTTTTTCAGTCCGACGGTCGTATCGGCATCAAAATAGGGATTGGCATAAAGGTACAGAGCATAACGGGTGACGGCCTTCTCCGCAGACGCGGTGCCAATAGTACAAAGCAGAATTAGAGTGGCCCACCCCAATATTGTTTTCATTGTTTGTCCCATCTAGGTTCAAAAATCCTTATTTCTTCGCGTCGGCCTTTCAATAGTACGCTTCCATGGTCAGTATATTCAATATCGTCAGCACCCGCATTGCGCGTTGCCTCCGACACAAGGATACGACAGCGACCACGTGTTTGTCCTTCTATGCGACTGGCAATGTTGACGGTATCGCCAATTACCGTGTAATCCTGTCGATGCACCGGTGAACCAATAAGACCTACTATGGCTTCACCGGTGTGAATACCAATACCGATATCAAATTCCTGTCCGCTTTCTGTCAGTTCTTTACGAAATTCCAGCAATGCTTGTTCCATCTCTCTGGCCGCTTCCAGTGCACGTTGAGCGTGGTCCGGCTGTACTGTCGGTGCGCCCCAGAATGCCATGATGGCATCACCTATATACTTGTCCAATGTTCCACCATGCCGGAAGATCACTTCCACCTGGCGTTCAAAGTAGCGATTGAGCAGGTCGACCGTTTCTTGTGGTGTTTGTTGTTCGGCCAGGGTAGTAAAGCCCTGAATATCGGTAAATAAAACAGTAATATGCTGTTTTTCACCCTGTTGGGCAGATGAGACATCAACTTGTCCAATTAGCTGTTTGACGACTCGCGGATCCAGAAAACGGCCAAAGGTATTGGTAATCCGCTGTCGCCTTTGCTGTTCGATGCGATAAGCGAGAGAAAGCTCGATTATGTAGAAAACCCAGGCCGTCACGACAACGGTGACCGGATGAAAAATCCATAACCATTCTGTCAGCAGCAGGCGAGAGACCAATAGTAAGCCGAAACTTGTGAGCAACAAGCCAACTCCGGATACCAGAGGTGGAAGACCGCGGTGGAATGACCACGCCAGGGTGGAGAGCAACACAATAATCAGCAGGCCTGATGTGGCAAGGGGGAGTGAAAACAGGCTTTTCTGGTTTTTTATGTTATCGAGTGCCAATGCCAGAATCTCGACACCCGGATAGTCAGCACCCATGGGCGTGAATTTAAGGTCGCCTAATGCCGGCGCGGTGGAGCCAATCACAATTATTTTGTTTTTGAATGTCGCGCCAAAAACTTTTGGTTGTTTCCTGCTCAGATCTCGGTACACATCGAAAAACGAGTAGTGTGTCCTGCCTTCCCCTCCCCGTAGCCATGCCAGTGGTAACACGTCGCTTTCCGGCAATTTGTAACCAAGGTCTTTTGAAACGCGCAGGGGAAGCGAAGGGATGCGCCAACCACTTACATCAAAATACATTGGGTAGCTGCGAATTACCCCATCGAGAGCTGGTTCGATATTGATTGTGCCAATTCTGCCTGTATCGCGCAGTCCCGGCATTGGTAACAGCAAGGCAGCGCGCGCGTCCTCTTTCGCATTTATTGTCTTAACGGCAGATCTCAGTCTGTTTAACGGGAAGCCAGAAGTGTCATTGTCACCAGCCCCAAGCTTGACCATCGGCAAATAGACATTTGTTGTCTTGCGAACGGTATCGATAAAGTACAGGTCATCATCCTGATGTTCCCGTTGCGGATCGACAAACAGGATGTCAAAGACGATTGCGGCGGGATGCTGTTTTGCGAGCGCTTCGACGACACTGGCAAATGCTGCGCGCGACCAGGGATAGCGGCCGTATTCGGGTGTCATAGCCTCCAGCGAGTATTCGTCGATATCAAGTATAACAATATCAGTATCGGGTGTTGCTTGCCCGGCATAGGATCTCAAGTTCCAGTCCAGCACCAGGTTCTCCAGGTAATGCATTGGCGCCCACACCAGATAGGCCCACATACCAATCAGGGCAAAAACGCCAACACGCAATGCCTTTCCTGATAATCTTTTTCCTGCAGGAACCGTTTCCACGACCTGAATGATAGGGAAGTCAGACCGTTTTGTCAGTGAAATCCGGATGCCAATACGTATCCCCCCGAAACGATCCACGAGACAGGGAAATATCGATCAAATGAATCGTGACCGGTGGCAGATTTTTCATAGCATTTGTGGATTGATTTTGTATTTTCTACTGGCAAGTACCGCGCCTGTTTACTAATTTCATTGCGCACCTTCGCTATGTTTGTCGCATTGATTGCGCATAATTTTCAGGTTCCGCGTTGTGGTACGTTCGGCTAATCCATTGCCAGTTTGGCGGGGATTGTTTTCCTCCATGGTGGGTTGAGTGTGTGGTATAGCGGTATTTCCCCAAGCGGTTAGCTTACTCCTGTTGCCTTGTCTCTTTTTTATTGATCACCGCTGGAATTATATACATAATCCTGTTTATTTTTTAAATCTGTACTTTAATCTCGCCATGCTTTGTTACAATCCCCTGAAGCACTTTCTTGCTTAAAATATTGCGCACTCTCACTCGCTCGCCGGGGGCACCATCGGCCATTGCGATACCCGGCATTCGGATCTCCACGCCCTTGCGATGAAACAGAATTGTTACTTTATCGCCGCGGCGAATGGCGCGAGCAGGTTTTATTAATGCAGGTGTAATGACGGCGCCAATTACCATGCTTTGGCTCAGGGACTTGCCAATGACGTCGCGGACGTCCAGCAGATAACCTTCCGAAAGATTGGCCAAGTCTTTTGTTTCCTGGTGAATATCTGTGGCCGAGATCACATGGCCTCGTAACAGGGCACGGGAAACTACCGTTACCTTGGCCAGTACGCCCACCCGGACCGGTACATAGATCGTCCAGGTATTACTTCCCTTGCAGCGCACACCAACGGACAAACTTCCAAATTTTCTGCTGCGGTTGAGGAAAAACACCTCAGGCGTTTTGTCGCAACGCGACAGGCGAAGTTGTGAATCGAGATGACTCACCGTTACTTCCCCTGGCTTGCCAATTTTCTTAATCTCGGCGTACAAGAATTTCCTGACGCTTTTACGAATAGTTTCAATATCTTGCTGTGGGGGTAGAACCTGCGCTGCGAGAAGGCTGACCAGCCCCAGCGATAACAGCATGCCTAGTCCCATTACCGCATAGCGACCGACAGCAGAATTGTGGGTTAATTTCGCCAATAACCCCCCTTTGTGCAACATCACACCACAGGTCTGACGCAGCTGGGCTGCAGCACCCACAACAGGGACAGTCGTTTGTTCCTTTATTAAGTTCATAATATTCAATAGCTTAGTACAAACTTATAGTGTTTCCCGGCAGTTTGTCATGCCTGGCCGTTTTTAAAATAGGTATCACCTTCTACTGATATAGCAAGACCAGGCATGTATTCAAAACCGGGTAATGGGCCACGGCCTTCAGGAGTGCTTTCGTTGCCAAAGGAATCGGCAAATATCAATCTAAATTGACCTATGTCGCCACGTCAACTATTAATATCAGTGTCTAAACTAAATGATCGTTTTCGCCAAGGAGGCAGGGAGATGCCTGATACGGTGCATTGGGCTTGTAAAAACAACAAATTCGGGATGGGTGTCGTTGATTATTATTTCTCACCGTGGTTCGAGGTTGTCATTCTGCGCGCCAATGGATTTAGTGTGTCTTCTATCAGGCGGCTATTCAGGAGGTTCTGGTTACCTAGACTTTCAGGTGCATCTTTGTTGACAATAACGGGATTCGCTAAGCGGTTTTATGTATGAGCACGACACATAACATTCGACAGGAAGCGGGACAGTCTTTGGGTACGATAAGTCGTGCAACCATACTGGTAGTCGATGACAATGATATGAACCGCGACTTGTTGATGCGGCGGCTCGAAAAAGAGAAGTACAGAGTTATTCTGGCGGCAGATGGTCAGCGTGCCCTGGAAGAGCTGCAGACCAGTGACATTGATCTGGTACTGCTCGACATTATGATGCCGGTAATGGATGGCTATGAAGTGCTCGAGAGGATAAAAGCAGATGAAGGCATGACGCATATCCCCGTCATTATGATTACTGCTGTTGATGACATGGAAAGCACTATCAAGTGCATAGAACTGGGTGCTGAAGATTACCTGCCGAAACCATTTAATCCAGTACTGCTAAGAGCGCGTATCGGCGTTTCGTTGGAGAAGAAACGTCTTAATGACATGCAGCACGAATACCGCGAGCAGATTGAGAAAAATAATATTGTGTTGAGCGAACGGGTGCGTGCGCAGGTCAAGGATATTGCGCAAGCTCAACTGGGCGCCATATTTGCCATGTCAAAGCTGGCTGAGTCGCGTGATCCGGAAACTGGTGAGCACCTTGACCGCATGCGGGAGTATTGTCGTGTGTTGGCTACGCATATGCAGACAACACAAAAATACGCCGAACTCATCGATACCGATTTTATTGATAATATCTATGCCGCTAGTCCCTTGCATGATATTGGCAAAGTGAGCGTTCCCGATGCAGTGCTTACCAAACCCGGTAAGCTTGATGAGAGTGAGTGGATTATCATGAAAACGCATCCCACTGTTGGCGCCGAAACCTTGCGCGAAGTAGACCGACAGCATCCGGGAAATGCCTTTATTACAACGGGTATTGAAATTGCAGAGGCACACCATGAAAAATGGAATGGCACTGGTTACCCATTTGGACTGGCCGGCGAAAAGATCCCGCTGGTCGCGCGCATACTGGCGCTGGGCGATGTTTACGATGCGCTAACATCCAGGCGATGTTATAAGGAGGCATTTTCTCCAGAAAAATCGATAGATATTATTATTAATGATCGTAACGTCCACTTTGATCCCGATGTAGTCGATGCCTTTCTCGCTACCGAAAACGAATTCACAAAAATCAGGGAAGAATTCCGGAGCCCTGATTAGAACGAGATTGGGAAACTAAATGCATCGAGGTTGCCTGGTGTGTTCCTCGAAAGCGCAAGTCTTTTCTCTTCGCTATTTGATAACCACAGCGCAGGTGGATGCGAGTCTGACCTGTTATCGTGAGTAAAGTAATAATGACGCTGGCCCTGTCAATACAAGGAGAATTCAATGTCTAAGATCCTGCTGATCGAGGATAACGAGATGAATCGCGACATGTTGTCCCGACGCCTGCAGCGCAAGGGATTTGAGGTCGCGCTCGCCGCCGATGGCCAACAGGGCATCGATGCGGTTCGTGA
>JAZFSZ010000020.1:0-4284 GCA_036446455.1 Acidiferrobacterales bacterium | reverse complement strand
CACAGCACTTCTCCGCTGCGCACATCCAGCGCACGAACGATACCGCGCGCCAAATCAACTGCACTGTTATCGCCGATCGCAGAGCCGACGATCAGGCGTTCCCCGGCCAAGGCAGGTGGCGAGGTTATCGTGTAGTTTCCTTCATTTTTTGAGCGCGCGCCCTGGCGCATGTCAACCATGCCCTGTTCGCCAAAATCCTCGCAGGGCAAGCCGGTCCTGGCGTCCAGGGCATAAAGCTGGCCAAGGATATTTCCCATGAAGACACGGGCCGCGCATTCGGATGATGGATTCGCGATGTCGTCTTCCCAGATCGTGACCCCACGCGACGCAACTTCCCCGAAACCCAAGTCGCGCGGAACGTTGGAATTGAAACGCCAGACCTCTTTACCAGTCGCCGCGTCGACAGCAATTGCCTCACCAAAAGCAGTGCTTAGAAAGAGTTTGCCATCCCAAAGCACTGGCGTAGCCTGAAAGGTGAGCCGGTCTCCCTGCCTGGCGTTCTGGCCCATTTCCCCAGTACGGAATTGCCAGGCGATCTCGAGTCGATCGAGGTTGGCTGCGTCGATTTGGGTCAGAGGCGAGTATCGACTGCCACCAGCGTCATTACCGTAATATGGCCAGCTACCTTCTGTGTTAGCGACTCCGGCATACAAAAAAACAACTACGATCAGTAATCGGCACATATCTACCTCCCACCGTTCAGTCACTCTAACCCAGGACCTGCCGAAATCAAGCGCCTCCCTTTAAGGCGGCCGGCCTTGCCGGTATAATTCGCGTTCCATATTCATGATGAAATTGGCGCCGGTTGAGAGTGGTGCCGGCGTGAAATTATGTAGTTATAGAGGCCAGTAAGAAATCCCCGCTCCCTTTGTCCGGCGGTTCAGGGCGATGGAGCCTGTAAATAATATGCGCTGCAATCTACTATCCTCGCACAACGCTCGCTGGTTGCCCCTGCTGGGTGCGCTGTGTTTTTGCCTGAAAGCGGCAGCACATGGGGGGGTCTCTTCCGAGGACGATTTCTGCATCATTCAAATCGATTTCTTCCGGGCACACTTCACCATCTACCAGCCACAAACGCGGGCAAACAAGGAGTATTGTGAGGATATTCCAGATGTAACCGGCACGATATTCGTGCTGGACTACCTGCACAACAGCCTGAAAGAGATGCCGCTGGACTTCCGGATTATTCGGGATATCGAAGACCTCGGTCGTTTTGCGAAATGGGAGGATATTGCCCAAATCGAAGACCTCGACAGTCAGACGGTGTTTTATCAACCTCCCGTAAAACGACCTGATGCAGTATTTACCGTGGAATATACCTTTGAAGAACCAGGTAATTACATTGGCATCGTTACGACAAAGCACCCGACCAAAGACAAAATATACCGGGCAGTATTCCCTTTTGAAGTAGGGAACACGGGCTTTGGATATCTGGCACTGTTTATCGGTTTGGTAGTTCTTGTGCAAATCAATTATTGGGTAATGAGTGGTGGTTTCGCCCGCTGGCGGGCCAGGACTGCTCGTATGAGGTAGTGACCATGCGTACGCGTTGGTGGTTGTTGATATCAGTTCTGTTTGCGCTGCTGTGTTTCCCGCCGCAGTGGTATCCGAACTCGTTGCGCGTTCAGTTTGCCCAGTGGTTTGGAGCGAGCAGTTACCGACCTCCGCCAGAATCGAGATCGCCGGCGGGCGTGGCGGGGGAAGAGCCGTGCCCCACCGATGTGTTGGGCTGGCGGGATGCTCAAACAATCGAGGGCGTTGAGATACGTCGTTCACCCACCTGTGTTGCCGATAATCCCCATGCGATCGCCGCATTCGTGCGCGGCACTAACAACGTGTCTCATCAGACGCTGATGAAAAGTGGCTTGACGCCTGATGCGGTGGAGAAAGGGCGTGACCTGGATGGCGATGGCGATCCCGACGAAATTCACATTCGGCTAGAAGTCGTGGAGTTGAATGGCGGTTCTCCGGAGTTGCAAGAACCGGTGACTCAATTTGCCATTGCGCCGGGTATCAAGCCGGGTTTCTGGGTGTTTGCACCCAAGCATTTTGGTATGGACACGGAAAATTTTCAGTCGCCAAAGGCGCGTGCATTACTACGGCTGCCCTCCCCGGCCATTCGAATCGAGCAAGGCGATCGAGTCAAAATTACACTGGAAAATGGTCATTACATGCCCCACACCCTGCATTTTCACGGTGTGGATCATTCCTTCCGTGACGCCTCCGGCGAAGGCAACGATGGCGTACCCTTTACGAGCGAAGTGCCCGTCTTGCCGGGTCAGGCACGAACCTATGATCTGCAGCCGCGCACGGCGGGCACCAAGTTTTATCACTGCCATGTGCAACCCCATGTCCATGTCATGATGGGGCTACAGGGACTATTCGTTGTTGAGGAAAACCGTCCGAATAACTGGTTGCAAACAATGAATATAGGCGCCGGTCACGTCCGCGTACCCTCGCAGGCCGTCAAGGAACAATTTGATAGCGAGTACGACCTGCATTATATGGACATAGACAGCGATCTCAATAACCGCATTCAGCGTTTCAACGACCCGCGCCTGATTACCGAATCAATGCATCGACGCTACGACGTTACCGATGCAACCAGCGATTACTTCGTGCTTAATGGCCGGTCCTTTCCTTACACTTTCAGGGAATCCCTGGTAATCGCACGACCCGATGAACGTATTAAACTCCGCGTGGCCAATGGCGGCAGTAATGGGATTGCCTTACATACGCACGGCCACAACGTCACCATTACCCACCGTGACGGCAACGCCGTCGAACCCGCCTCACGGATTACCCGGGACGTGGTCTGGATCGCCACTGCGCAGCGTCTCGATCTAAGCCTGGAGACCACAAACGATGGCCTGAATTCCTACGGCAGCGGGGTGTGGCTATTTCACGACCATCAAAGCAGGGGTGTTACCACTGACGGCATAGGACCCGGCGGTAATATCAGTGCAATCGTTTACGAGGACTACCTTCAGGACGATGGCTGGCCGAAGACTTACGGCGTGGATTGGCAGCCTTACTTCACCGAAGCGTATTACCGCAGACAAACACCTGTATGGGAGAGCTACGCGCCGGGTTTGTTCACTGAGCCCAGGATGGATGGCTGGATGATCGTGCGGCTGCTGGGGTTTGCCATCGCCCTCGGTGCAGTCTTCTCGCTGGTTTTTGTGACGTCAAGACACCCTGAGCGTTGGTGATGCTGGAATCACCAAAAACCCGCATCGCGTTTCTTGCGGTATTACTCAACTGTGTTGCGGCGACGGCGGGAGGCTCACAGCAACCCGGCCCGATACCGGCTGAGCAGCGCTCTCGTCACCAGCACAATATGACCCTGGACAGTGGCGGCATCGTGATGAACAGCAACTCCGATGTGTTGCCTCGGGACTGCAAGCAATTCGGCCCCGATTATGAATTTACCGTCGCCGCCGGCACCGAATTCGCAACCGATAATCCAGGAACGATGTTTGGCTATAGCCAGCATGAATTCCTGGTTGAACCTTGTAGCCGGGTGACGATAACTCTCGTCAACAAGGATCAGGTAAGGCACCAATGGATGATCCACGGTCTGCCCAGGTATCTGTATCCGGGCGGGATGTTTCACCTGGAAGCTGCCGGTGGTAACAGTCGGACGGGTACGTTCATCGTACCGAGTGATCACAAAACCTACCTGGTGCATTGTGATGTCGCACAACACATGGAGAAAGGCATGAAAGGCCAGCTAAAAGTTGGCCGTGGCAGTGGGGATCTGTGGAGTATTCCAGGTATCAGCGGCAATTTCTTTGCTGACGCCTATGTGCCTGAAGAAATCGAGTGGTACGTCGGCCTGTCTGCCGTCGCCGCCTTTGTACTGACCACGCTCCTGTTGTTGCGGAAGAGATTCTTATGACAGGCTGATCCCAACCTGGGTCACTAACGACTTACTTCGCAAAGAACGCCAGCCGCGTCAGGAATGTATAGTCAGCTTCGGTGGCCATCAGGCCGACCAATACGAACAGGCAAAGGGGCGGGACCAGGATGGCGTAGACCAATGCAAGCCGCTCCCAGGCCATGTGCATAAAGACGGAGACAATCAGCCCTGCCTTCAAAAACATAAATATAAGGATCAAAGTCCAGCGGAGATATCCCTGAATATGCAGGTAGTCCACCATATAGGAGAACGCGCTGAGAACAAACAGCAATAGCCAGATCCACAAATAAATCTTAATCGGATGTTGTTGCCCTTCTGCGTGCGCCATGTTTTCCCCCTACCACAGATAGAAGAGTGCGAAG
>JAZFSZ010000019.1:0-4897 GCA_036446455.1 Acidiferrobacterales bacterium | reverse complement strand
TGACCCTAATTATTCTAAACTTGAATTTAGACTGACAAAATTATCCATGTATCATGCATCCAAAAATCGGTTTCGCGCTTCTAATAGTTGAAATCACATTTTTTGAAACAGGAGTGTAGTTACGGAACATGGTCTTTGGATACCAATAGTACTGTTTATTGTCACCGGTTTTTGCATAATCGGATTCTTTTATTTCAATTACAAGAATCGCGGCGCAATTATGGAAACCGTGCAGAAATCCATGGATACCGGCAGCGATCTGACACCGGATTTACTGGCCAAGCTGGGTGCCGCGATCAACCCCAAGGTCCGCGATATGCGTCGCGGAATTGTACTGTTGTCGATCGGTATTGCCTGCTTGATGTGCAGCATGTTTTTTGCGGACGCCGACCTGGTATCTGGAATTCGTGCGGGCTCCATGTTTCCCTTGATGATGGGCCTGGGTTTCCTGACGGTCTGGAAGCTCAACAAGGATTGACAATTAGGTGATTTCCGATAAGACGTTGGCCGCCAGGGTGGCCCTCTCCAGAGACCACCAGGCGTTTACGTTGCTGGTTGAGCGCCACCAGGGAGCCATTCGCAACTACATGCGGCGCCTGCTGGTGAACGACAGCGCAGCCGCTGATGACCTTGCACAGGAAACGTTCCTGACCGCTTTCCAGAAAATGGGCAGCTGGCGCGGTACCGCCAAACTCAGTACCTGGCTGCATAGCATCGCCTACCGGAAATTCCTTGATTACCAGCGCAAGCATCGACGACAAATAACCATGGCCAATATACCAGACGCCGGGCAGGACAATCGCCAGGCATTAGACGCTGAAATCATGGCCAAACACCTCATGGGGTTATTGGAACCCAAGGATCGTGCAGTGATGACGCTGGCCTATGGAGCCGGCATGACCCACGCGGAAATCGCCAATGTAGTTGACCAGCCACTGGGCTCAGTCAAAGCCCGCATTCACCGGGCCAAATTGAAATTGTACAAATGGTTGCAAGATAATGATAATTCCATTCAGACCCAGACGACGAATAAAATCCTCAAACGGGAGGGACACAATGCTTGACGAAATCCTGGAATATCACGAGACACCGGAAGACGATAACTTCGTAGCAGAAGTGATTAAAGGTGTACGACGCCAGCAGCGAATCCGCAGGCTGATCCTCACCGTCACCGGCATGGTCGGCGCCTCTTTCGGCGCGGTCGGCGTGCTGATGATTTCAGATGGGATCAACCGGCTTATCACCGATACAAATGTGCTGCCGGCGAGCGTTGCAGTGGTCGGGTTAGCGGCTTTCATGGCCTGGCTGTTCCAGGACGAAGTGGCAGCGGTAGGCTGATAGACAAGTCACGCGAAACCATCTGCGCCAGAGGCAATTCAAGAGCCTTGAGATCGACCTAAAAAAGCCCCTGAAATGCAGGGCTTTTTTCGGTAGGTGCAATAATTGGGCTCAGAGCAATAATTGGGGTCAGAGTAGAAATTTAATCTTATCCGAGCTCCCGTTTTGGCCGTTAGCAGCTATACGAAGCGTTAGGAGTCGGTGTTCCGCTGTCCGCGACAAAGCAGTCATTCGTCAAACGTTAGTTTCAGTAGCGTAGATGACAGCACCCGGCCAAAAGCAGTATTTCGCTCTAAGTCGTTAACGCATTAGACGTAAACTTTCGTCGGGTTATTTTCAAGCTCGTCATTGATAAATTTGACGAATTCAGGTGGTAAGGATTTTTGAATGCTCTCCCATTCATCCACCATAAACGGGTAGTTTCTAATCCAATAAACTGTAACTCTAGCAACACCATGCGACCAGAACTCGTCGAGCAATCCCTCCTGTTGTTGATAGAACATATTCATGCAATGACGCACATGTGCAGTAAAGAAACCCTTCAATTTGAATTTATCGGCTTTGCTTAAAGACTCGGGATCATCAACAGACGTCATCAATAGATCGGCGATATCAGATGTCCATCTGGCCGAAATGAGTTGAACGCCCAGGTCAGTACGCGCTTGAGCGGTTGCTGCTCGGACGGCCTTTCTCGACTCCTTAACCTGATAACCGACATATAGCAGCGAAACAATAACGCCAAATGCTGCGAGCAAATCGGCTACGGCGGAATAATCAGTGAGGGTCATAGGATCTTTCTCTGTGGATATTGATAAAGGATGCCCAATACTTTTTCATGCGTCGAGAGGCAATACCTGTGCGAAATACATTACGGCGCTTGAAATCGTAGATTAAGGACAAAGCGTGATTTCTGATTGGCCGCTGTTGCCTTCAAGAGTAGACGCTTGTTACTCGAATGCCAACAATTGTGTTTCTGGAAGCAATATCTGGCGGAAGCTGAAGTTCCGCTGTGGGTCGGAAGCAGCTATAGCCAACTCTCAGGTTTGAACTTCCGCTTCTGACCGCAAAGCAGCCCTTCAAAGGACGTAATTTGCTGTGCCATGAATAGCAGCAAACGGCCAGGAGCCGTCACTCAATCGGCCTAATAGTATACCGACCGGGAGAACTACCCCAGGAAGCCCGATCCTGTATGCTGCGCGCATAGAGAAGGATCACAGCCGAGACAATTGATTGATATTGATTCTGGAGATTCTGTACGAAAATGATCAGTAAAATGGGAGTTAGAATGTCAAAAAACACAGGCTTTCACGACGGTGGCTGCACCTGTGGCTACGTGCGCTATAGAATGAAGTCGCACCCACTCATTGTTCACTGCTGCCATTGCAGCTGGTGCCAACGTCAGACTGGGTCATCTTTTGCAGTGAATGCGCTGATTGAAGCTGACCGGGTGCATCTTCTTGAGGGTAATGTCGTGGATATTGCTGTGCCGTCCCCAAGTGGCAAGAGCCAGATTATCTCCCGTTGCCCAAACTGCCAAGTAGCCCTCTGGAGTTACTATTTAGTCTTATTTGGTGGCATCGGCAAAGCTGTCAAATTTATTCGCGTTGGAACACTTGATGATCCGAGCAGAATACCTCCAGACGTCCATATCTATACATCATCAAAACAACCATGGGGCACACTGGCGCCAGATGCCCTGGTCGTCGAGGAATACTACGTTACTGAAGAAGTCTGGCCCAAAGAAAGCCTTGAACGTAGAGCTGTGTTGTTGGACGCGGTTCAGGATTGAAGCACCATCGTCGTTACAACAGACTCGTGGACGGACCACTCCTGACCGGTTCCAGCTATACGAAGTTGCAGATTGTGACGTTCCGCTTTCAGCCGGTAAGCAGATATTTATCAGGTTTGATTTTCTACCAAGTGAATTGTGGAAAACGGCCAAGCGGACATTCAAAAAGTTGAAAATAATCAGGCGAGGGGCGCGTTTTTAGGGGCATAGTCACAGGACAACATTCACCGCAAGGAACTATGCGGTCGCGAAGCTCGCACTAATCCAGCGACTGGTTTGCTACTCTCACCACCAAGAATATCACCCGCCATTTTCTGTTACAGAAGGCTGTTCATGGGGAAACCAACTTTGTGTGCGCAGACAAAACTTAACCAACATAAGCATTAGCGGTACTTCGATTAGTACTCCGACAACAGTTGCGAGTGCAGCACCAGATGACAATCCGTACAACATAGCCGCTGTAGCGATGGCAACTTCAAAGTGGTTGGATGCACCGATCATGGCCGTGGGTGCGGCATTCTCGTAGGTGAGGCCCATAATCTTTGACAATCCATAGCCTAAAGCGAATATCAGCACAGTTTGAACAAACAACGGGATGGCGATCCATAGAATAGTCAGTGGATTCTGGACGATTGTGTCGCCCTTGAACGAAAAGAGCAGAATAAGCGTTATCAGCAGCGCAGTGATAGTCACTGGCGTCAGAAATCGTAGGAACGTTTCCTTAAACCACTGCTCTCCTCTTGCCGAAATAATCCACTTCCGAGAAGCGTAGCCAGCCACCAATGGGAGCGCAACGTAGATACTTACAGAAAGCAGCAAAGCTTGCCAGGGAACAGGCAACCTGCCGACGCCAAGTAAGAAACCGCCCAAAACCCCAAACAGAACCAACATGGTCAACGAATTGATGGCCACCATCACCAACGTGTGGCCATCATTACCTTTGGAAAGATAGCCCCACACGAGCACCATCGCCGTACAGGGCGCAATCCCTAGGAGAATACACCCGGCGAGATAGCTTCGCCAAAGCGGCACCTCTAGCAACTTTACGCCATCGACGAGCACCACTTGACCCGCACCGTAGGTATCGCCAACTGAAAAGTCTGATCCCAGCGGTATCTTGACGAGATCGACCGCATCGGGACCAATAAATGTGAGAAACAGGCTTCCGAGAAAGTAGCTTGCGATCGCATACATCGTGAAAGGTTTGACGCACCAGTTGATGAACAGGGTCAACCCAACCGGGCGCACCGATTTGCCCGCCTTGATAACTTCGTGGAAATCTATTTTGACCATAATGGGGTACATCATGAAAAACAGACACAACGCAATCGGAATGGAAACCACCGGTGCGTCATTAACATAGATCGCCATGCCATCAAGCGTTTGGGCAATCTCCGGCGCTACTTTTCCGAGGAGAATTCCACCACCTATGCAGAGCGCAACCCACACTGTCAGATAGCGTTCGAAGACGTTCATCTTAACGCTGCCAGTATTTTTATCACTCATTGCTTCCTTACCCACTATTTTTCTTCAAGCGTCCAATCACACCCTCAATCAATCGGGCCGATCGGCGTTAACCAGCTTTTTTGGTTGGCGGTTTTTTCGCAGGCTCGTAGTCACCAATTTGGTGTTTCAACGGACAGATCGAAAAAACAGGGCATTTCTTGCAGCCTACGGCAAGGGCAACGGGGCAAAGTGTCATGATGTTCTCCGAAATTCGACGTGTAAGCTGATCGTTTCACGATTATTCGTGATGAAGGCCAGCAAAGT
>JAZFSZ010000018.1:0-12689 GCA_036446455.1 Acidiferrobacterales bacterium | reverse complement strand
CACCACCAGCATGACGTCACATTGTTGCGCCAGCGACTTCACCGCATCCTGGCGATTCTGGGTGGCGTAACAAATGTCACTCTTATTCGGGCCCACGATTTTTGGAAAACGATTTTTCAACGCCGTTACGACACGGGCGGTATCGTCCACCGATAATGTGGTTTGGGTTACGTAGGTAAGGCGCTCGGGATCAGACACTGTCAATGTGTCGACATCTTCCGGGGTTTCAATAAGAAACACGCCTTCCTTGACTTGCCCCAGCGTGCCTTCGACCTCTGGATGACCCGCATGACCTATCAACACTACTTCGTTACCCTTGCGCCGGTGACGTACCACTTCCATGTGTACCTTGGTGACCAGTGGGCAGGTGGCATCAAATACTTTCAGCCCGCGCTGCCTGGCTGCCTCCCTGACCGCGATCGACACGCCATGGGCGCTGAATATGACCGTGGCACCATCCGGCACTTCGTCGAGTTCATCGACAAACACCGCTCCTTTTTCTTTCAGTCCATTGACTACAAAGCGGTTGTGCACCACTTCATGACGTACGTAGATTGGTGGACCAAAACTGGATAACGCACGCTCGACGATATCAACCGCGCGATCGACGCCGGCACAGAAACCACGGGGATTGGCGAGTAATATTTTCATAGATTGTAATACTATAAACCTTTTGCCGCGGAGACGCGGAGGGAATATAAATAACATCATTTAGGTCGACTGATAGTCGACATTTAGAAGTAATAATTCATTAATAAGCGGTCTGTTAGACCGCTCAAGATAGTGCCTCTGCGTCTCCGCGTCTCCGCGCCAGGTTTTCCTAGTTCGGCGGTTTCACGTCAATGATTTCAACTTCAAATACAAGGTCATGGCCTGCCAAGGGGTGGTCAAAATTGACAGTAACAATTTCATCAGTAAATCCCATAATGGTGCCGGGGATTTCATCGCCGCTGGGAGAGGTAAATCCCACTACCAGCCCCAGGTTGATTTCCACATCTTCGGGAAATTCGCTTACGGGAATATTCTGTATGTTGTCTTCGTCGATTTCGGCCGGACCATAGGCATCCTCGGCTGCAACCTCGAAACGCCGTATATCACCTACTTTCAGGCCCAGTAATGGCATTTCCATGCCTTCCACCAGATCGCCATCGCCCATTACAAAGGTCATGGGCTCTTCACCTTTTGTCGAGTCGACGAGTATGTCCTGCTCCACCAGTCGCAGAGTAAAGTGTAGAGTAACTGTTGAACCGTACTGGATTTCCATTATTTCTGGCCGGTTGCTCCCGGTTGCTGCCGGGACTTGAAAATCTTGATGCCGAACAGGTCCAGAGCCAGCAGCACGGCGCCAATCGTAATCGCGCTATCGGCAACATTGAATACCGGCCACGACCAGGCCTGGTAATAGAGTTGAATAAAATCGATGACATAACCCAGCCGCACCCGATCAACCAGGTTACCAATGGCGCCACCGAGTATCATCGAAAGTGCCACCGCAGTTTGCAGGTCACGCTGTGGCAGACTGCGAATCATGAACACAATGACAACGGAAACCGTGCCGGCAATGCCAATAAAGAACCAGTTCTGCCAACCCGTGGCCTGATTCAGAAAACCAAATGCCGCACCGGTATTGAATGTGAGATTGAGATTAAAAAAGGGCAATACAGCTACCGGTGGTCCGGCAAGCACTTCCAGCGCCAACACTTTGCTTGCCTGGTCCAGAACCAGTATTACCACCGAAATCCATAACAAACGAATCATCAGGCAAACTCCCGCGACTCACCGGTTTTGCCTGTCACATTCTGAATACAACGTCCGCAAAGTTGCTCGTGCTTATTGTTCGCACCAACGTCTTCGCGGTGATGCCAGCAACGAATACATTTACTATGGACAGACGGAGACACTGCCACAAACAATCCTTCAATTTCTGTTTCCACCGCATCATTACTTCGTGTTTCGAGGTCATGTAATCGTGCATACGAAGTAATCAGCACAAATCGCAGTTCATCGCCCGGTATCTCGAGGTTTGCCTTGAGGTCCGGCGAGCAATACAAATCTACCTCCGCATCCAGTGGCCCACCGATGCCGCCAGCGGTGCGGAGCTGCTCCAGTTCTCGATTAACGACATCGCGAACTTGAATAACGGTATCCCAGAATTCCAGACCCATGCCCTTCTCTACATCTTTTCCCGGGATAAGTGGGAGTTCATACCACTGCTCCAGAAATACCGATTCTCCGCGCTGGCCCGGCATGTGGCGCCAGATCTCCTCGGCAGTAAAGCTCAGGATAGGCGCCATCCAGCGCACCAGGGCCTCGAGAATGTGAAACAGCGCTGTCTGCGCCGAGCGCCGTCCGCGGCTATTGGACGGCATGGTGTAAAGACGATCCTTGAGGATATCGAGATAGAAGCCGCCCATCTCCACGACACAGAACTGATGCAGCTTTTGATAGATCTGGTGGAACTGGAAGTTCTCATAGGCTTTCCTGATTTCATTTTGTAAATCAGTGGTTTGTGACACTGCCCAGCGATCCAGCGATAACATCTCGTTCATTGTTAATAGATTATCGGTATCGAAGTCATCGAGATTTCCTAACAAGTAACGTGCAGTATTGCGAATTCGACGATAGGAGTCGGACATCCGTCGCAATATTTCATCCGACAAACTCATCTCGGCGCGATAGTCCGTCGATGCAACCCACAACCGCAAGATATCGGCGCCCAACGTCTTGATGATCTTCTGCGGCTCGATCACATTGCCCCGGGATTTGGACATCTTCAGCCCCTGGGCATCAATAGTGAAGCCATGGGTAAGCGCCGTTTTGAAGGGCGCGAATCCATTTATGGCTACAGACGTCAGCAGCGATGACTGAAACCAGCCGCGGTGCTGATCCGAGCCCTCAAGATAGAGATCAGCGGGCACGCCACCCAGCTCTTCCCGCGCATCGACAACACATGCGTGGGTCACACCGGAGTCAAACCAGACATCCAGGGTGTCGGTGACCTTGTCGTATTTATCAGCTTCATCACCCAGCAGTTCCTGCGTATCGAGATCGAACCAGGCATCAATGCCTTTTTGTTCCACACGTTTTGCGACTTCTTCAATTAACCTGGGTGTGTCGGGATGAATGTCGCCCTTGGCCCTGTCGGTAAACAAGGCAATGGGCACACCCCAGGTACGCTGGCGCGAGACACACCAGTCCGGCCGGCCCTCCACCATGCCGGCGATGCGGGCCTCACCCCAGTCAGGTATCCAGTTTGTATTTTTAATCGCCCCATGGGCGTTATCGCGAATGGCATCGATATCAATGAACCACTGCGAAGTGGCGCGGAACATGATGGGTGTCCTGTGACGCCAGCAATGGGGGTAACTGTGCGTCAGTGCTTCGACATGAACCAGGTTGCCTCTGGCTTTCAATATTTCGATCACATGATCATTGGCGTTGAATACATGTTCACCGGCAAAAAACTCGGTGCCTTCAACAAACTTGCCATCGGCGCCTACGGGATTGTCCACTGCAAGTTTGTAATTCCGACCCACCATGTAATCCTCGAGACCGTGACCGGGGGCCGTATGCACCGCACCGGTACCCGCCTCGGTCGTAACATGCTCGCCAAGTATGATGGGCACTTCCCGGTGATAAAACGGATGCCGTAACTTTATTCCTTCGAGCGCACTGCCGAGACAGGTGGCCACCACATGATAATCATCGATACCCCAGCGCAACATGGCATCTTTCATGAGTGCATCTGCAATTAATAATCGCTCCTGGCCAAAACTGCCAACACACTGAACGATGACATACTCCAGATCTGCATTAAGTGCCACCGCCTGGTTGGCTGGCAGGGTCCACGGTGTCGTGGTCCAGATGACGACATGAATCGGGCCTTCGCCCTTGTGGGCGCCCGGTGCATGTTCGACTCGGGCCAGCAACTCTTCGTCGGCTACCACCGTAAAACGCACATCGATTGCCGGCGAACTCTTGTCGGCGTACTCCACTTCCGCTTCCGCCAGCGCCGATCCGCAGTCGGCACACCAGTGCACCGGTTTATGGCCCCTCACCAGGTAACCCTTGTCGACGATGCGGCCAAGGGAGCGAATAATGTCGGCCTCGAATTTGAAATCCATGGTGAGATAGGGATTGTCCCAGTCACCGATCACGCCCAGGCGAATAAAATCCTCACGCTGGCGGTTCACCTGCTTTTGAGCATAGTCGCGGCAGGCCTGGCGAAATTTGCCGGGCTCAACACGATGACCGGCCTTACCGATCTTTTTTTCCACTGCCAACTCGATGGGAAGGCCGTGGCAGTCCCAACCCGGGACATAGGGCGCATTGAAGCCGTCCATGCTGCGCGACTTGACGATGATGTCTTTCAGTATCTTGTTTACGGCATGGCCCAGATGAATATCACCGTTTGCATAGGGCGGACCGTCATGTAGTACATAACGTGGTGCGTCTTTGCGCAGTTCCCTTAACCGCTGATACAGATCGATGTCCTGCCAGAATTTCAGGGTCTCGGGCTCACGATTGGCCAGATTGCCCTTCATTGGGAATTTGGTCTGCGGCAGGTTGATCGTATCCTTATATTTATTCCTGGCTTCTTTATTGCTCATGCTCTTCGTCAACTACTTATGTTTCGCGAACCAGTCGCGTGTTTCCTCGATATCTCTCATCATGCGCGCCTTCAGGGCGTCCATCGTATCGTATTTTTCCTCGTCCCTGATCTTGTGCAAGAAATTTATTTGCAGATGTTTACCATAGATATGGTCATCAAAGTCGAGCAAGTGGATTTCCAGCAGCGTGCGCGTTCCCCCCACCGTGGGCCGCGACCCGATACTGGCTGCCCCCCAGACTGGCTCGCGTTCGAGTCCAAACACCTCCACCACGAATATGCCATGCAGAGGTGATCGCTTGCGGTGCAGAAAGATATTGGCTGTGGGGATACCCAACGTACGTCCGATCTTGTCGCCATGAGCCACGCGGCCGCACATGCGATAAGGCCGGCCCAGCAGTTTTTCCGCCTCCTGCAGATTGCCCTGCTCCAGCGCCTCACGCACGCGTGTGCTGCTGACGCGCACACCATCAATGGAAAAGGTGCGCATGGGAACTGTCTGGAACCCCTTATCTTTACCGGCCTGTTCCAGCAGAGCAAAGTTGCCGCTGCGGCCTTTTCCAAAGCGGAAATCATCACCCACCACCAGATAACGCACACCCAGTCCTTCCACTAACAGCTGCTGGATAAATGTTTCCGCCGACAGTTGTGCAAAACGTTCATTGAAATTAATACACAGCACCCGATCGACCGCATAGCGCTTCAGAGCCTGCAACTTCTCGCGCAGGCGCGTCAGACGTGGCGGCACTTTTCCCGGCTGAAAAATTTCCAGCGGTTGCGGCTCAAATATTATCACCGTGGTTGGCAGCCCCAGCACTTGCCCCTTTTCTGCTAACTGGCCAAGCACGGTTTGATGACCAAGGTGTACGCCATCAAAATTTCCGATGGTAGCAACGCAACCCGTGTGACGAGGTCGCAGATTGTGCAGCCCGCGTATCAGCTCCATGTGTCTGTACTATGAGGGAAAAGTGAGGATCGTAAAGCCGGCAAGGTTACCAGAATCGAAGACCGAGAGCTAAGGAATAAAGATTAAAAGACAAGGGCAAAAAGCTAAGGAACAAAATACAGAGCTGGGGGTTCCTTATTGGTTCTTTCTTCTTTCTCCCTCCTCCTTTCTTCTTTCTCCCTCCTCCTTTCTTCTTTCTCCCTCCTCCTTTCTTCTTTCTCCCTCCTCCTTTCTTCTTTCTCCATCCTCCTTTCTTCTATCTTCTTTGTCCATTTTCCTTTCTCCTTCGTTTTAGGCGTGGGACCAGTCCGGGTCCATCTCCTCCATCACCTGTTCCAGTGGCCGACGACTGGCAAAACCTTCGTCGTAGCTATGGTAATGCGCGAGCCGCAATTCGGGAAACTTCCAGCACAAATAACCGTCACCGGTATCAAAATCCACCAACCACAGGCCTTTGACCACCAGACCCAGACGCTCCATCTTGCCCACCCAACGTTTCACCACCACCTCATACTGGGTCTCGACTTCGGCCACCCGTGGATCCGTCGGCAGCAATCCGTCAAGGGTCTTGCGCACCGGCTCCAGTTCGGCATAAGCCATTTGGGTGATCCGACGCACCAACGGGAACAATGCCTTCGCTTCAGTCAGCGAAAACACGCGGACCTCCGCAGCGGGCATAATCTCGGCAATATCGATTTCGTCTGTCATCATTATTCACCGGCCCGCGCCATTTTCAGCTCGGCCGGTCGCGTTCCCAACAGGGCCATAACTACAACATAGACTAATAATCCGGCGCTAATCCAGATGCCGAGACGAAAAACACGCTCAGACGCATCAATCGCCAGCCACAAATCCAGATCCCCGCGCGCCCAATACAGCAGCGTTGCCATCGCTGCGGTTGCAATCGTAATACGGAGAAACAGCCACCGCCAGCCTTTTCCGGGTCGGTAGATATCCAGTTGCCGCAATCGACGATAGAGCAGTCCGGCATTGAGGAAGGCCGCTATGGAAATGGCCAGCGCCAAACCCACATGTTTTAGCGGGAAAATCAGGATCAGGCTCATGACGATATTGGCAGCAAATGCGATGGCGGCAATTTTAGCCGGAGTGGCGGTATCGTGGCGCGCGAAAAATCCGGGAGCCAGCACCTTTACCACTATAAAGGCAACCAGACCCAGTGAAAATGCCACCAGCGCCTGAGCGGTTTTTATGACGTCACCGCCCTGAAATTCGCCATAGTGAAACAGGGTGGTGATGATGGGTCCGGCCATTACCATCAGCCCGACTGCGGCCGGTACGCCAATAACGAAAACCCAGCGTAACGCCCAGTCAAGCATGTTGGAAAACACCTGTGGTGAATTGGCAGCATGTTGACGCGACAGGCTGGGCAAAATGACGGTGGCAATGGCAATACCAAACACGCCCAGTGGAAACTCCATCAGGCGATCGGAGTAATACAACCACGACACACTGCCGGTGATCAGGAACGACGCCAGAATAGTATTGACCACCATATTGATCTGCGACACCGAACTGCCGAAGATGGCCGGCCCCATGAGACGAAATACCCGCACTACCCCGGCATCCTTCTTCAGCCTCAAGCGCGGCAACATACCGATGCGTACCAGGAAGGGAATCTGGAACAACAACTGCACCACACCAGCAATAAGCACGCCCCAGGCCAATGCCATCACCGGTTGCACCAAAAGCGGCGCCAACCAGACCACGGCGCCAATAAGCGCCAGGTTCAGCAATACCGGCGTAAAGGCAGCAGCGGCAAAACGACCATAGGAGTTGAGCATGCCGGCTGCCATGGCCACCAGCGAAATAAACATAAGATAGGGAAAAGTAATGCGCAACATGACCACAGTGAGGTCGAATTTCTCCGGATCGTCGATGAATCCGGGGGCCAGTGCCATAATCAGCAACGGTGCGGCAACAACCCCGATCAAGGTGACAACAAAGAGTATGGTGGCAAAAGCCCCGGCCATGTGACCGGCAAATTCCCTTGTTGCGTCATGCCCGCGCCGATCGTGGTATTCCATAAACACTGGCACAAAGGCCTGGGAAAAGGCACCTTCGCCGAAAATCCGGCGAAAAAAATTGGGGATGCGGAAAGCAACGTAAAATGCATCGGCGGCGACAGTGGCACCGATGAAATTGGCAAAAACGATATCCCGTACCAGCCCCGCCACTCGCGAAATCAGGGTCATGCCGCCGGTGACGACGGTGGATTTAAGCAATTTGCGGGACAAATACCTTCTCCGGGAATCTTGCGCCCGAGTGTAAGGCAAAGACCGGAAAACACGAAAACCCGCGCGCCCGTACATGGCCTAAACCGTTGACAAATGGGGGTGAAAACTCCATAGTTGCGCGCCCCTGGAGACCCGGATGCCAAAACGCAACGGCTCTGCACCTGAACATACTGCTGAACGATTTAGAGGAAGATACATTGGCAAATAGTGCACAAGCCCGAAAGCGGGCACGCCAGAACGAGACCCGCCGCGAGCACAACACGGGGCGTCGCTCGATGATGCGCACCCACATCAAGAAAGTATTGAAGGCCGTCGTAGCCGGTGACCAGGAAAGTGCCAAGAGCGCTTACCGTAATGCGGTATCGATCATCGACCGTTCCGCCAAAGCCGGCCTGATCCACAAGAATGCGGCGGCACGATACAAGAGCCGTTTGAATACCCGCGTTCGCGCCATTTAGAATATATAAACATCTGCCGCAGAGGCGCGAAGGCGCAGAGGAATACAAAAGGCGGTCCGGCGGACCGCCAGAATAAAGAATTTTACTTCTCATGGCCGGCTGAAAGCCGGCCTTATGATTTTGATGTTCTCTGCGTCTTCGCGCCTTTGCGTCAAAAATTATTACAACACAACCATGTTGTCGCGATGCAGCAGCTCCGGCTCATCGATATAGCCCAAAATAGATTCAATTTTCTCGCTGGCCGAGCCCAGTATTTTTTGCGTTTCTGACGAACTGTAGTTCACCAGGCCGCGCGCAATCTCGGTACCATCGGGATCAAGACAAGACACCAACTCGCCGCGGCTGAATTGACCCTCGACCGCGGTCACCCCTACAGCCAGCAGGCTGCTGCCCTTGTTACGCAACACCTTGACAGCACCGGAATCGAGATGCAGGCGCCCGCATGGATTGAGGTGGCCCGCCAACCATTGCTTGCGTGCCGTCAGCCGGCCCTGACCAGCGCGGAGAAAGGTGCCAATGGCTTCGCCGGCTAATACCCGTTGCAGGACGTTCTTCTCGCGCCCGGAGGCGATCACCGTACTGGCACCGGAACGCGCTGCTTTTCTGGCCGCTGCCAGCTTGGTGTGCATACCACCCCGGCCGAGCACACTGGAATCTCCAGCCATGGCGTCGAGCGAGGTGTCTCCCGCCTCGCTTTCCGATATCAGCTGCGCGGATTCATTGTGGCGTGGATCGGCATCGTACAACCCAGCCTGATCTGTCAGCAGTATCAACAGATCGGCCTCGATTAGATTCACCACCTGGGCTGCCAGGGTGTCGTTGTCACCAAAGCGGATTTCCTCGACGGCAACGGTGTCGTTTTCGTTGATTACCGGAACCACACCCAGGCGCAACAGTGTCAGCAATGTTGTGCGAGCATTGAGATAACGCCCGCGATCGGCAAGGTCATCGTGAGTCAGTAATATCTGTGCCGTATGGATATCGTAGCGCTGAAACGCTGTCTCATAGGCTTGAATCAGGCCCATTTGACCGATGGCGGCCATTGCCTGCAACTGGTTCAGCGCCCGTGGACGTTCACGGCTATTCAACCGCTGCATACCCACTGCCACCGCACCTGAAGTCACCAACAGCACCTCAATGCCTTGCTGGCACAACGCCGCCATTTGCCCGACCCAGTCACCGATGGCCCTGGTGTCGAGGCTGTTGCGTTTGCCGGCCAGCAGTGCGCTGCCGATTTTCACCACACAGCGACGCACGCCTTGCAGCACCTGGCGGTTATTGTTGCCGGATTTCTGCGTCATCGACTTCCGCCTCCTCTTTGTGTTGTTCGAGACGGACCATCAGGGCGCGGGTAAGCTCCTTGCATCCGTTACCATTGATCGCCGTAATACGGAATACGGGTCCATCCCAGTTCAGCGCTGCGATAAACTTTTGGCATACCTCGTCACTCGCGCCATCTGGTATCAGGTCCATTTTGTTTAACACCATCCAGCGTTCGCGCGCGACCAACTCCGGGCTGTATTTCTCCAGTTCGGCGACAGTGGCGCGGGCATCGGCCACCGGATCAGCAGCCGGGCCCAGCGGCGCCATGTCCACCAGATGCAGCAGGATGCGTGTGCGTGACAAATGTTTCAGAAACCGGATGCCAAGTCCGGCGCCTTCCGCTGCGCCCTCGATCAAACCAGGAATATCGGCAATGACAAAACTGCGATGTGCTTCCACACGCACCACTCCCAGATTGGGATAAAGCGTGGTGAAGGGATAGTCCGCTACCTTGGGACGGGCCTCGGATGTTGCACGCAACAAGGTTGACTTGCCGGCATTGGGCAGACCCAGCAGACCCACATCGGCCAATACCTGCAACTGCAACTGCAGGTTGCGGTGTTCCCCCGGTGATCCCGGCGTGGTTTTGCGTGGTGCGCGGTTGGTGCTGGATTTGAAACGGGCATTGCCCAGACCAGGGTTGCCTCCCCGAGCCACCATCAGGCGCGCGCCATTAGCCGTTACCTCACCGATGCGCTCATCCGTATCGCCGTCTATCACCACCGTGCCCAGCGGCACCGCGACTTCCAGGTCATCACCGGAGGCGCCGGTACAGTTGCGCCCGCGCCCGCGCTGCCCGCGCTGGGCCTCATAACGCCGGCTGTGGCGAAAATCCGCCAGCGTATTCAGGCCCTCAACGCCGACAAGGTAAACACTGCCACCATGCCCGCCATCACCGCCATCGGGGCCACCCTTGGGAATAAATTTCTCCCGCAGAAAGCCAAGATGGCCGTTGCCGCCGTCACCAGCGATAACATCAATGCTTGCTTCGTCAACAAATTTCATGATTGCAGTTTAACCTACTACCGTCTTATAACATCTGCCGCAGAGACGCGGAGGCGCAGAGAACACCTTGTGAGCGGTCTGAAAGACCGCTGAAGAAGGAATATTTATTATTTAAGGCCGGCTATTAAAGCCGGCCTTACAAGAAGTTACTCCAACTTACTACGGCCTGAAAGGCCGTCTTTTATTTTCCTCTGCATCTCTGCATCTCTGCGGCAGATGTTATCTTTAAAATCGTGCCCTGCTGAGCCAATCGGGAGCCGACAAAACAAAACCCCGCCTTGCTGCCAAAGCGGGGTTGCAAATTCTCGCGCCAGTTTCGCAATCAGACGGGATTCACATTTACCATCTTGCGGTTCCTGGGACCCTTCTGGCGAAATTCAACGACACCATTTATCTTGGCGTATAAAGTGTCGTCCTTGCCACGACCGACGTTGGTGCCGGGATGGAATTTGGTGCCGCGCTGGCGTATCAGGATGTTGCCTGCCAGCACCTGTTCGCCAGCGTAGCGTTTTACGCCCAGGCGTTTGGATTCTGAATCGCGACCATTACGTGAACTGCCGCCTGCCTTTTTATGTGCCATTAGATAGACCTCTTGGAAAACGTTGGCTTAAGCGCCGGCAATGCCAGTAATCTCAAGCTCGGTATATGACTGCCGGTGACCTGCGGTCAGGCGTGAATCCTTACGACGGCGAAATTTGAAGATTTTCAATTTCTTGCCGCGGCCATGACCACGCACCGTGGCTGTCACACTGCTACCTTCGACTGTCGGCTTACCGATTTTTACCTTGTCACCATCGGCCACCATAAGGACGCGTTCAAGATTTATAGTGGCGCCTTCCTCAACCGGCAATTTTTCCACGCGTACAACATCGCCTGGGCTCACCCGGTACTGCTTACCACCGGTTTCAATTACTGCGTACATGTCGATCTCTCCCGACAAAAGCCACTGAAAATCAGTGGTCTGGCTTCAAAGGGCGGCAATTCTAGCGACTGCGGCGAGAGCGGTCAATCGACTTCGGCGCCAACTTGACGGATACCGGGGCTGTCCCTAGCATGAACGCCCCATGCCCCAAGAACTAGCACAGAACCAACCGACCCGGATTGACACCGACACCATTCGCGGGCTGGTTGCCGACGAAATGGCGGCCGTTAACCGGGAAATCCAGCAGCGATTGGCCTCGGATGTGGTGCTGGTTAACCAGCTTGGAGCCTACATTATTAATAGTGGTGGAAAACGCCTGCGTCCCTTGCTGGTGCTACTGGCCGGGCGAGCCTTTGATTATACCGACGCCGATCTGGCCAAACTGGCGGCCATTATCGAGTTTATCCACACTGCCACCCTGCTGCACGACGACGTCGTCGATGCCTCGGCACTGCGCCGCGGCAATGCCACCGCCAACGCCGTCTGGGGCAATGAGGCTAGCGTGCTGGTGGGGGATTTTCTCTATTCACGGTCGTTCGAAATGATGGTCGAACTGGATGACATGCGCATCATGGATATCCTCGCCAGTGCCACCAATACCATCGCCCAGGGCGAAGTCATGCAGCTGATGCACTGTAATAATCCGGAGACGACCGAACAGCAATACATGGAGGTTATTTACAACAAAACCGCGAAGCTGTTCGAAGCGGCTACCCGGCTCGGCGCCGTCATCTCCGGCCAATCCGCCGAGATGGAAAAAGGCATGGCAGACTACGGCAAATACCTGGGAACCGCATTCCAGCTGGTGGACGACATGCTCGACTACACCGGGGGTGATGACACACTAGGCAAGAATACGGGCGATGATCTCGCCGAGGGGAAACCCACCTTACCTTTAATACACGCAATGCGTCACGGCACGGCAGATCACAAAAAAATGATACGTGGCGCCATCGAAAACGGCGGTCGGGAAAATTTCGACTCCATTGTGGATGCGATTGAATCCACGGGATCGCTCGAGTACACTGCGCGCCAGGCCGAGGCTCAGGCGGAGCTGGCACGCAAGGCGTTAATACCGGTACCCGAATCCGCTTTCAAACAAGCCTTGCTTGATCTGACTTATTATTCCATTCGTCGCAGTCATTAAATAGATCGGGGTGTAGCTCAGCCT
>JAZFSZ010000017.1:0-8604 GCA_036446455.1 Acidiferrobacterales bacterium | reverse complement strand
TAAATTAGTATATTATTGAATCATTATCCACTATGGCTAGTAAGATTGCCTATTTCGCCAAGAGTTCGCAAGCCCGGAACAAAGATTTTGACAACTGCAAGAAAATGTCGTTGAAATCGCAACATTTAGACATTACTTGCTGATTTTGTTGAATTATTTATTCAGATCGAGGCTTGGTGGCAATTTCGCCAGCGCCAACCGCATGCGCTATGATGGTCGCCAAATGTATTTTCTAGACCGTATTCTTCAGCCGAGAACAAAGCGAAAGCTGCTGCACACTCCCTTTTTGGCCCTTGTTTTGGCATTCTCCTCGGGACAGGCGTTCTGCGAGTTGCCAAACCTTGGCCAGGACGCCGCCGCCATCATCTCGCCCTATGAGGAGAGACGAATCGGTGAAGAGGCCATGGTGCAGATTCGTCAACAACTCAATTTTGTCGATGATCCGGAGCTCAGTGACTACATCAGAAATCTGGGTAAACGGCTCACCCTCCCCTTGCTCGATGATGAGCGTGAATATCAATTTTTTCTGATTGGCCACCCGACAATCAATGCCTTCGCATTGCCGGGCGGCTTCATCGGCACCCACAGCGGACTCATCACCAATGCCGCCAGTGAATCCGAACTGGCGTCAGTGCTCGCTCACGAAATCGCTCATGTTACCCAGCGTCACTGGCCGCGCCTGGTGGCCGCGCAAAAGGAACGTTCCGGATTAACCATGGCTGCGATTCTGGCTTCATTAGTGCTGGCCAGCTCTGGCGATGTCAACGCCAGCGGCATTGCAGTGGCGGCAATGGCCGCCGACGTGGACAGCCAGCTGGCATTTACCCGCGGTTTTGAGCGTGAGGCAGACCGCATCGGCATTCGCTTGCTGGCCGCCGCCAGGCTCGATCCACGAGCGATGGCCACCTTCTTCGAGCGCCTGGCCGCCGCCAACCAGTTTAGCGGTGCCAATATACCGGAGTTTATGCGTACCCATCCGGTGACAAATGATCGCATTGCCGAAGCCCGCAACAGTGCCACCAAACTTCCACAACACGGACGAGTCAGCAGTTCGCGTTTCTATCACTTCCGCGCCCGTACACGTGCCTATCACCAGCCTGATCCCGGTCAAGCCCTGGCACACTTTTCAACCGCAATGAAGAAAAAAAATATTCCGAAGGCGGAGCAGCGTGCGGCGCAATACGGCCTGACGCTGGTCCACCTGCGACTGGGAAATTTTGCTGTTGCCAATAAAAACGTCGCCCACCTGCGCAAGCAAAACCCCGGTGAACTTCGCTATCAGCTGGCTGAGGCCGATATTGCCATTGCCGCTGGCCGTGCCAAACGCGGTCTTGGGCTTTATCACCGAATTTACACCCGCAACCGCATGCAACTGTGGGTCGCCCGCCGCTATGCAGAGAATCTGCTAAATCAGCGGCAGCCCAGGCGTGCCTTGGGCGTACTCCGGTTGGCTCTGAAGCAAGCTCCGAAAGACCCCGCTTTGAACAAATTAATGGCAAAGGCAGCTGGAGAAACCGGCAACCTGGTGCAGGCTCATCGTGCCATGGCGGAATACTATGTTATTAGCGGCAACCCCTACGAAGCTATTAACCAACTTGGGATTGCCGCCAGGATGGCGCGGAAAGATTACTACGCCCTGACCGCGATTCGCGCCCGCACCAGTGAACTCGAGGCGGCGATTGCCCGCAACAAAGCCAGGCGGTAAACACACGACGAGTTACCTGGCGTCATTACCTGCATCTTCTGCAGATAGTTGCTTTATTAACATTTAATAATATACAAACACATTCAATTAATTGCGGTTAAAAGACATTTAGCTTATTTTTTTCAATCACATAGCAATCATTAGCAAAAGTATTCGTGCGCAACTTCGTCAAGACATTGGGGCTTGTAATCTGATCAGTTAGCTATGTATGCTATGCCCTCACGTGCTGGCGTATTTGTCGCGCTGGCAAGTCTGCCGCGCTGGCGAGTTTGAGGAGCGCCGCGCGGTGTTTTGCAGGAAGGTTTCATAAGCAAGTAAACCCGGGCAACCGGAATCATAACAATTCCCGGACCACCGGATTCAAGTAACGCAAGCTAGGAGGAGTAATGCGCAATATCCCCAAAATTTTGGCCGGAGCCAGTGCTGCCGCTGTACTCATTGTCGGTTTGGCACTCTCACCGACAGTCTATGCCGGCTTAGGTGCAAAAGGTGAAATGCCTGGTAAGAAGGCATGTAAGTCGGCAATGAAAGCCGGTAAAGACAGGGTGCTGATGGGTGGCTGTGTGGCCACAGATCGCAAAGGTGGAAACTGTTTTGCCTGTCACTATTTCAAAGGACTGGAAAAAACCCGTATACAAGCAGGTGACTTTGGCCCCGCACTGGCGGCGATGACGGCTCGTTTCTCCAAGGAACAGCTGAGAGCTCGCGTGTTTGATGCGCCCAAAATTACCCCCGACAGTTCCATGCCTCCGTTCGGTCGTCACAAGATCCTGAGTGGCAAGGAAATCGATCTTGTAGTCGATTGGTTGATGACGCTTTAAGCGACAATCTGACCCGGCAAGATTACTTATTAAATAGTTTGTAATGAGGAGAACGGACGTGAAAACAATGAAACGCAGAACTTTCCTGAAAGGCACTGTTGCCAGCGGCGTTATTGTCGCGGCTGCGGGCGCCGGTCTGCTGCGACCAACTGAAGTACTGGCCTCGTCATACCCGAAAGGCGCCTTTGGCGTTAAGGGTTTAGAAAGCACGCTGAAGAATCTTTTTGGTACGAGTTCGCATACCAAGAGCAGCAAGATCAAGTTCGTCAATCCAACCATTCAGGCAGAAAACTCGAAAGTCGTACCGGTCACGGTCAGTGTTGGCATGAAGACCGATTCAATCGCCATCCTGGTTGTCAAAAACCCGGGTGCGATGGCTGCCAGCGTCGATCTCTCTGGCGCAGCAAAGGGCTATTTCAGAACCAAGCTGAAGATGGGCAAGACCTCGGATGTGTATGCTGTGGTCAAGTCGGGTGGCAGACTCTACTCCAACAAGATCAAGATCAAGGTCACTGTTGGCGGTTGCGGCGGTTAACGCTTCCCCCTTCATCGTCAACACATAACGAAAGCGAGAGGAACATAAAATGGCAAGAGCGATTATCATCAAAACCCGCCGGAATAAATCTCGCGCGGGCGAAACTGAAATCCTGGCACTGGTAAACCATCCGATGGAAACCGGTCGCCGCAAAAACAAGAAAACAAAGAAAAAGATTCCAGCGCACTACATCACCAAGCTCAACATTGAACTCAATGGAAAGCTGGTGGCTTCCTGCAATCTCGGGGCGGCAGTTTCCAAGCGTCCCTTGGTAGGTATCAGCGTTGCCGGCGCCAAATCCGGTGACAAGGTCAAGGTAAGCTGGCGTGACAATAAAAACGAAAGCGGTAGTTTAACAGGTGCCGTTGCATAAAATCGGTTCACGTGCGCCGGCGGTTCGTGCCAGAACGCAGGTGCAATAGTGATCTCACCAGGAGGATTTCGATGAAAAAAATTATCAGCGCCCTCGTTATCATGGGGGTAATTACAGGCCTACCCATTGCCGCTCAGGCCAGTCCAGAGTCGGACCTGAAGGCATTCCGGGCTTACTACAAGAAAAAATTTCCGACGGTCAAATTGTCAGAATGGAGCAATGGCATGTATGCCCTGCCGGGGGCCAAGCGCCAGCGTGCGGAATGGAAAGAAATTATGGTTTTCCCGCCGTATGAGCTGTCCGTTATGGCTGGCAAGAAATTCTGGGATAAAAACAACCTCGGATCTTGCTTCAAGAACAGAGGCAAAGGCATTGCCCACGCCTACCCGCGCTGGGACAAAAAGAAGAAGGAAGTTGTCACCGCGGTGATGGACATTAATAAATGCCTCAAGAGTAAGGGCAAGAAACCCATCAAGAACCTGAAAAAAGGCAAGATGGCCCAGGTTGAGGGCTACTTCCGGTCCATGGCCTACGGCAAAAAAGTGAGGCTCGACCTGTCCAGTCCGGGAATGGTGGCTGAATACGAGCGTGGCAAAAAAGCGTACTGGGCCCGTCGCGGTCAGCTGAACTTCTCATGTTCTACCTGCCACGTGCAGAATGCCGGTAAACACGTGGGCGGCAACATTCTGAGCGCAGGCATCGGTCACGGTACTGGTTTCCCGGTATACCGCTCCAAGTGGGGTGGCCTGGGTACGCTGCATCGTCGCTACGCCGGTTGCAACAAGCAGGTCCGTGCCAAGCCGCTGAAGCCACAAAGTCGCACCTACCGCGCCCTGGAAGTCTATGAGACCTACATGGCTACCGGTATTCCGATACGGGCTCCAAGCCAGCGTTTCTAGTCCGGCTAGTAATCCGCTAGGCACGTAAGGCAGGAAACGAAGCCCGGCCCTGACCGGTTTACCGGGGGTCGGGCTTTTTTTCGCCAATAAATAAAAATTGCTGGAATAAATACCACACTTGGCTCATCGTACGCACCGATTAATATTTAAGTTTTCAGGAGTAAAATCATGAGTTTATCTCGGCGAGAATTCCTCCAGGTACTGGCCGCAGCCAGTGCTGCCGGCATGAATCTGGCAGGTTGTTCAAAAGATGCCAGTAGTAAAACGGGTGGAGGCCTTTATGACATGCCGGCATTCGGCAATGTCAGCCTGCTGCACTTCACTGATTGTCATGCGCAGTTATTGCCAATCTATTTCCGTGAACCCAGCATCAATATTGGTGTTGGTGGTGCACGCGGCAAGGCGCCGCACCTGGTCGGTGAGGAATTACTCAAAGCATTTAATATCAAACCGGGATCGATTCAGGCGCATGCCTTTACCTATCTCGATTTCACGGAAGCCAGCCGTAAGTACGGCAAGGTTGGTGGCTTTGCGTATTTGTCTACCCTGATCAAAAAAATGCGCGGTACGCGTCCAGGACGTACTTTGCTGCTTGATGGTGGCGATACCTGGCAAGGCTCTGCCACCGCCCTGTGGACCCGCGGCAAGGACATGGTCGGCGCCGGTAACCTGCTCGGTGTCGATGCCATGACCGGTCACTGGGAATTTACCTACAAGGACACAGAGACCATCTCCAACATCAAGCGCTTCAAGGGTGAATTTATTGCCCAGAACGTGTTTGTGAAGGACGAAGCGGCTTTTGACTACAAATTTACCGATTTCCCGGGTTACAACGAAGACAGCATGCGTGCCTTCAAACCCTATATCGTCAAGGAATTAAATGGCGTGCGTGTGGCCGTCATCGGTCAGGCCTTTCCGTATACACCGATTGCCAATCCCAAGTTCAATATCCCGGACTGGACCTTCGGTATTCGTGACGAAGAAATGCAGCGCACCGTTGACGAAGTACGCGCCAGCAGGAAGCCTGATGTGGTCGTTGTTTTGTCCCACAATGGAATGGACGTGGATCTGAAGATGGCCAGCCGTGTCAGCGGCATTGATGCCATCCTTGGTGGTCATACCCACGACGGCGTACCAACACCCATCAAGGTCAAGAACAAGGGTGGCGTAACGCTGGTAATGAATTCGGGCTCCAACGGCAAGTACCTGTCGGTGCTTGATCTCGATGTCAAAGGCGGCAAGGTCCGTGACTTCCGCTATAAACTGATTCCTATATTTTCCAACATGCTTGAACCCGATGCAAAAATGGAAGCCTACATCGAGAAGGTACGTGCGCCCTATAAATCCAGGCTGGGAGAAAAACTGGCCACTAACGAAGGCCTGTTGTATCGACGCGGCAACTTCAACGGTACATTTGACCAGCTGATCCTGGATGCCATGGTCAAAGTGCGTGGAGCCGACCTCGCGTTCTCACCGGGTTTCCGCTGGGGAACCTCTATCCTGCCGGGCGAAGACATTACCATGGACCGCGTCATGGACCAGACCGCGATCACCTACGCCAAATCTACCGTTAATAATATGACGGGCGAACAGATCAAAGTGATCCTGGAGGATATTGCCGATAACCTGTTCCACGAAGACCCCTATTATCAACAGGGCGGCGACATGGTGCGTGTGGGCGAATTAAAGTACACCATTAAACCGACCGGCAAAATGGGCAACCGCATTTCTAACATGGAGCTCAAGGGCAAATCGATTCAAGCCAACAAGACGTACAAGGTCGCCGGCTGGGCATCGGTAAATGAACAGCCCGATTCCCTACCCGACATCTGGGACGTGGTAGCCGAGTACTGTCGTGACAAGAAGACCATCAATATCAAGAAACCCAACATTCCCAAGATTAAGGGGATCAAGAACAATCCTGGATTAAAATACGTCTGATTGCGGGATTCATTGACAATAAAAACCTGGTCATTATGACCAGGTTTTTATTGTATCCGCGTTAACTACTGTCTTATGCGATAGCGCTCTCCCGATGACTGACTGAGATCAACCTGGACCCGCTGGTTGCTCCAGCCATGTATCTTGTCATGGGCTTCAACAAAAACCACGGTGACGTTTGCTGGTATATGTATGCCGCTCTGACTGCGGGTGAAGGGCTGCTCATTTTCGTGGGGATGATACAGGACCCGTTTACCCAGCACTCTTCCCGAGCTGTCAACAACTCGCCAGACGTCGGCGTAATGGCCCCAGCCCGTATCGCCATGACGCAGGGTAGTACTAACCTGCCACGTTGCCCCCTGCCTGGTGAATTCTGTTCTCACCACTTCGACACCATTGGCCAGCACTATCGGCTGGTGCGCCAGTACGGCAATAAATAAAAACTGTCGTATTTTCATCCTCTTTGTTCTACTTGCAACGGGCATAATTATAACGCAGCAGACATGTTTTTCTGCTGAATTAACATCTCGCACTATTCGCGTCTGAGTGGAGTACTCTGGTTTATTTGGAGATTCAACAGCTTACAATGTCGCTCTAACTCGAATTGGAATGGAAGTCGTACCACCCCTTAGGGTAGAATCGGCGCCTTCAACTTTTGGATTCTTCGCATTAATTTCTGGGAGAGCATTGTATGTCAGCCAAATATCCCGTTATTGCCATCACCGGTTCATCCGGTGCCGGTACCACAACGGTAAAACGCGCTTTTGAGCACATCTTTATTCGCGAGAAGATCAATCCGATCATCATCGAAGGTGACAGTTTTCATCGTTATAACCGTGCCGAGATGAAAGACGCTATCGCCAAGGATGCAACCGGTCATTTCAGTCACTTTGGCGTCGAAGCCAATCTATTCGATAAACTGGAAGCCCTGTTCAAGCAGTATGGCGACAAGGGAACCGGCGAAAAACGTCTCTATCTCCACAGCGAGGAAGAAGCTAAACCTTACGATAGTCTGAGTCCGGGCGAATTCACGCCTTGGGAGCCTATCCCCGAGGGTACTGACCTGTTGTTCTACGAAGGACTGCACGGTGGAGTCGCAACCGATACCGTCAACGCGGCACAGTTTGTCGACCTGCTTGTGGGCGTTGTGCCCATTGTCAATCTGGAGTGGATTCAGAAGATTCAGCGTGATACCGCAGAGCGCGGCTACTCACCCGAAGCGGTTACCGACACAATCCTGCGTCGCATGCAAGACTACGTAAACTATATTACACCCCAGTTCTCACGCTCGCATATAAACTTCCAGCGGGTTCCCACCGTGGATACATCCAATCCGTTTATTGCACGCGACATTCCGACACCGGATGAAAGTTTCATTGTCATTCGTTTCCGTGATCCCAAAGGTGTGGACTTTCCCCACTTGCTCAATATGATTCACGATTCGTTCATGTCTCGCCCCAATACCATTTGCGTACCGGGCAGCAAGATGGGTTTTGCCATGGAGCTGATCCTGACGCCGATGATTCACAACATGATGCAGAACAAGAAAAAGGGCAAATAAATCGATCACCCGCAATATCGAAACGCCGCGGTTCTCTAGCCGCGGCGTTTTTTATGTGGCATCCGTTGCACGCACTGGCCAACTGGCCAGCGTGGTATAACTTCCACCATTCTCATCCAGCCGGGTTTCCACCAGCGAAAATTTTTCAAAGTAACAAGTCAGCGCTTTTGTGGTCTGTTGTCCCGGGGGACGATTAACTTTTCGCGCAAGCGTAATGTGGGGTTGATATTTTCTTTGCTCAAACTCAATTCCGCAGTGTTTCAAACCCGCTTGAATCCTGGCTACCAGATCATTCAGTTCGGTCGGGACGGTAGAGCAACCAGCCCACAACACCCTTGGACGCCCGAACCAGCCGAGCCGGTCGAAGCCCAGTTCAAACGCTTGCCAGACCAGTTGTCCGGCCATTTGTCGCACACAAACCTCAACCTCCCCCTCAACGGCGCCAAGAAAACACAGTGTCAGGTGAAGCCTGTGAGCAGCGACTAACCGGTTTTTCTCCGAACAACGGTGTTGTCGGGCTAATTCGTGGAACTGCGCTTGCTCGGCAGCCGTCGGCCACAGGGCAAAAAATAGTCGTTTAGATCTCGGTGGTTCTGGCGTCATCACGACCTTCGTCAGGACTGCATCCAGTATTGCATTACCAGTACAATATACCGCTAATTGAAAGCGATAAAACTGGCGATATATCTTCAGACAAACAAAGGGGAAAATGGTGGGCCGTATAGGATTTGAACCTATGACCATCGGATTAAAAGTCCGGTGCTCTACC
>JAZFSZ010000016.1:0-14840 GCA_036446455.1 Acidiferrobacterales bacterium | reverse complement strand
GGTTGAGCGCGAGCGTCTCGACAAGTTTGGCCGTCCGCTGCTGGGCGCGACCACCAAGCCGAAATTGGGCCTGTCCGGCCGTAACTACGGTCGCGTCGTCTATGAAGCACTGAAAGGTGGCCTCGATTTCGTTAAGGACGATGAGAACATCAATTCACAACCATTCATGCATTGGCGTGATCGCTATCTGTATTGCATGGAGGCCGTCAACAAGGCCTCTGCCGCAACCGGTGAGGTCAGGGGTCACTACCTGAACGTCACCGCTGCCACAATGGATGAAATGATCGAACGCTCTGAGTTCGCCAAGAGTCTGGGCTCGATCATCGTTATGATCGACCTGGTGATTGGTTATACCGCCATCCAGAGCATGGCCAAATGGTGTCGTGGCAACGACATGATTCTGCACCTGCATCGTGCCGGTAACTCGACTTATTCGCGGCAGAAGAACCACGGCATGAACTTCCGCGTGATTTGCAAGTGGATGCGCATGGCGGGCGTGGATCACATTCATGCCGGCACGGTTGTCGGCAAGCTCGAAGGTGATCCGTTGATGATCAAGGGTTTCTATGATGTTCTGCGTGAGACACACAACCCCCAGAGTCTGCCAAACGGTATTTTCTTTGAGCAGGACTGGGCATCACTCAACAAGGTCATGCCGGTTGCCTCGGGCGGCATTCATGCCGGCCAGATGCATCAGCTCATTCACTACCTGGGTGAAGATGTTGTTCTGCAGTTCGGTGGTGGCACGATCGGTCATCCGGATGGTATTCAAGCCGGCGCAATTGCCAACCGCGTCGCAATTGAGTGTATGATTATGGCACGCAATGAAGGCCGTGATTACCTGGCAGAGGGCCCGGATATCCTGGCCAAGGCTGCCAAGACCTGTTCGCCGCTGAAAGCTGCGCTGGATACCTGGAAGGACATCACCTTCAACTACGACTCCACCGATACGGCTGACTTCGTCCCCACCGCTACCGCTAGCAATTAAGAGGAACTTTATATCATGATGACTAATTACGGTAATCGGATAACGCAGGGACAATTTTCGTTTCTCGCGGATTTAACTGATGAGCAAATCAGTACACAGATCAAATACGCGTTGGATAATGGTTGGGCTGTGAGCATCGAGTACACTGATGATCCACATCCGCGTAATACCTACTGGGAAATGTATGGAATGCCGATGTTCGACTTGAAGGATCCTGCTGGACTCCTGATGGAGATCAACGAATGTCGCAAGACCTTCCCGAACCACTACATCCGGATAATGGCGTTTGACTCAACCCGCGGTGTGGAATCGCCGAGGATGTCTTATATCGTCAATCGTCCAGAGAAAGAGCCGGGATTCCACTTGATACGCGAGGAACGCGATGGTCGGAGTCAGGGTTACACCATTGTGCCTTACTCGAACGAGAAGCCGGAAGGCGAACGTTACTAGTAGACCTAAGAAGATAGTTCGATAATAAAGGGGCGGGTTATTCCGCCCCTTTTTTGTCAAACCATATGTTTGTGTACTATTGTTGTTAAATAGATTTCAGGAGCAGACCCATGTCTGAACCAACAGCTACAGAAGAAAATAAAACGCCCGAGATTACTTTGCCGGACGATGCCCCGATAGACTTACAGGCAGAACTACGCGCCTCAAATGTACAGGAAGTTCTTGACCAGCTTGATCGCGAATTGATCGGACTGCTGCCGGTCAAAACGCGTATTCGTGAAACAGCGGCACTATTGCTGGTCGATCGGATGCGCAAAAAGGTTCAGCTCAGCGCCTCATCTCCGACACTGCACATGAGCTTCACTGGCAACCCGGGAACTGGCAAGACCACGGTTGCCTTGCGCATGGCCGAGATCCTTCACCGCCTGGAATATGTGCGCACAGGCCAACTGATTACGGTAACCCGTGATGATCTGGTTGGCCAATACATCGGTCATACTGCGCCCAAGACCAAGGAAGTCATCAAAAAGGCCATGGGCGGAGTGTTGTTCATCGACGAGGCCTACTACCTCTACAAGCCTGAAAACGAGCGCGATTACGGCGCAGAGTCGATCGAGATCCTGTTACAGGTCATGGAAAACAATCGTGATGATCTGGTTGTTGTCCTCGCTGGTTATAAGGATAAAATGGACAGGTTTTTTCATTCAAACCCGGGTATGCGCTCGCGCATCGCACACCACATAGATTTTCCCGATTACAGTCCGGACGAGTTGTTAGCGATCGCAAAACTAATGTTGGCTGAGCAGAACTACCGTATGAGCAAGGAAGCGGAAACAGCACTTCATGAATACATCAGGCGCCGGATGACCATGGAACACTTTGCCAATGCGCGCTCTGTTCGTAATGCTTTGGACCGGGCACGCCTACGCCAGGCCAATCGCCTTTTTGCAGATACCAAAAAATCGTTGAAAAAGATCGATCTTATGACCATCGAGGCTGAAGATATTCTCGCCAGCCGGGTATTCCAGGAAGGGACGCTGGACATGGATGGCGACGAAGGTGCTGACATCACGACCGACTGAAGCTACGATGACTATCACCGAATTCCACCGGGCAGCAGTAGCGGCACTCGCGGCAGAGCCAGACGAGTTTGTCCTGAAGGAACTTGCCAAACATGCAGAACAGCTTTGTGACATGGTGGGCTGGGCGGATGGCACTATTGACAAGGATGGGCGCGTCTCCAAGGCATTCACCCAACTGCAAGCGCAAGCACGATCACAGCATGAAGTCACCGGAGACCAAAACATTGCGATTCTCCACGATGCACTAGGCAACATTCTCGCGGCAGTATTCCAGCATGACCAAGACCTGACGCCGTCATCCAACAACGATGGCGATAGCGTCGAGATGTAGTCAAAAGCGATATTGTAAGTATCGGTATGCCAAATCCCCTCGATGACCACCTGGCATCCCATACTCTGCGCAAAGTCATAACAGCGGAAAATTATAATCGTGTCCGGCTTGCGTTAATGCGTATAAGCAACCCACTTCGTCTGGAACTTACTTCAATGAAGTGCCTGGACATCATTCTCACTGACCAGTACTGGCTGTGTATTGATAGTTGTATGGGTGATCTGCCGATCATGGCATGGACTGCCTTTGAGGTTTCAGGTCGATCCGCTCTCAACGCGTCGATAGCGTGCGAACTCAGGCTTTATCATTTCCATGGTGGCCTGGTGATGGGCGAGGTAATAGAGAGCATGGGGAAGGTGCTGCAGCGGCAACTGGATAACTTGTGAACCCGCACAGACCGGAAACTGCCCTGACTCACGAAACCGGATTCAGTTCCGGATCCCATCCGCATCGATGACGAAATTGAACACTTGTTCCTGCGAAACATTGCTTTTCAGGGTGACGGAAAAACAGCAACCGGCACCGAGGCACCCACGGATAAAGAGGGCAGAGACGAACTTCATCCCATGGTTGATCTGATGATGCGCATGGTGCGTGCCTTGTTCGATGACGGCTACACAGATGAACTGGATCTGATTAACGACAGCGCGCAGGATTGTCGTCAATAGCGCGGTTATGACAGCCACATCTCCCGGGACGCGAGCGTTACCTCATTATAACAAGGCCGCGGGCATTATGGCCCAGTCCAGTTTGCGTATTCTTGACGCTTACCCCGTCCTTTACCGGAACGACAATTGATACATAATGGGAGATTGATTCTACCTCTACTGAACAAGTTGTCGATACAGACAAATTGCAGTCGGTTTAGACTCGCAACCTGTTTGGCGACAGTTTACAAAGGATCTTTGTCGGGTGGGCAGTTGTAGCAACGATCGCCCCAGCTGTCGTCATTCACCGCATGCATGCCTTCACGCAGGGAATAGATATCACCTACATAAACCATGGCTGCGTTTTCACACATCCCAGGATCGATCTTGCAGGTGGACTCTGCCTGGGCAATCAATGCTTTTACCATCTGAGCCACCGAGCTTGGTATAATTAAACGTCTCATTTATTACCCCCGAAACGAATCCAATTACCAGGTATCGCCATCTTGGCAACAGAACTTGATTAATTAGACAGCAAGATGGGTGCCAGTTCTGCAAATTTCTACAACGAAAATACTGTGGAGATGGAAGAAGTTAGCCGCATGATTGCGAAATAATTCGCCGATTGACGGATGATCAAAGTCGTTACCGACGTTATTACCATAATTATTCTGGTTGAAAAGGAATTATCAAATATTGCCCCCAGTTAGTTCGTGGTTACTTTATTGGTTAGTCTGACACCCTATTTGGGTATTTAGATAAACGAAAAAATTATCGATCTTATGCGTCACGGTGAGCCGGTAGGCGGGCGTGCGTTCCGCGGCCACCGTATTGACGATTCCCTGAGCGAGCCGGGTTGGCAACAAATGTGGAATGCAGTGCCAGCGGAAATGCCCTGGCAGCATATCGTTACGTCGCCGCTCGTTCGCTGCCGGGCATTTGCTGCTGCCCTGGCGGAAAAACACAACTTGCCGCTTACGGTGGAAGAAGATTTCAAAGAAGTCGGATTTGGTGACTGGGAAGGGCGGACACCCGATGAAATTATGGCGGATAATATCGAAGCCTATACAGCGTTCTTTCGTGATCCCGTCAACAGTCGCCCGGCAGGTGCGGAGAGGCTGGATGAATTCAGTGATCGCGTGAGTAGGGCTTATGAACGCTTGTTACAAAATACGTCAGCGGAGTCGATATTAGTGGTTGCCCATGCCGGTGTAATGCGTGCCATTATTATCCATGTTCTGGGCGCGCCGCTGGTGTCTATGTATCGTATCAAGATTGAAAATGCAGGGCTTGTTCGAATCCGTGTTAATTCATTCGGCTCGCAGTTAGAGATGCTAAATGGTCAAATGGCGAAATAAAATTTGTCATGATATTCTTCGACATCCTAAAATTTCTTAAAAACACAAATCAGGTTGTTGCATGGGTATGGTTACAAAAGTAGTCCGCAGAATCGGGCTACTGCGGTTCCTGCTGCAGTTCCTGGCATTTATTTTCATTTTTTTGTCGCAATCTGTCGGCACCCGGATGGTGTACACCGGTTGGGAATTGCTGTCGACCGTGATCGTGCCAGCACTGATACCAATAATATTCTTTGGCATGTTGCTGGAGCTGATGATGAGCACCGTATTTATGTTTGACGCGGAAGAGCTGGACAAAAAGGCGCGGTACAGGACAATTGTTAAAATAGATATTGTAATTATCGCCGGGATATTGCTGTTTTGGGTGCCCACCTTGATGCGAATGTTGCGATAGGCTGCACACGGATAATTATCCTTTGACTGAAGGGATATTTACTCAATTTTGACTGCCGTCAAGCCATGAGTTGTGTAAACTTGCTCAACTAGCACTCATTGACTTGATGGTAGAGGAAATTTCTTATGGCAATATCTGTTTGTCTCAAGGATTACCTGGATTCGAGTGGTGCTCATTACGATGTATTGACTCATCGGCACACACGAACCAGCGCCCAAACCGCCCGCGCGGCCCATATTCCTGGCAATCAGCTGGCAAAGACTGTCATTCTGGAGGACGAAGCCGGTTATTTTATGGCAGTTATTCCATCGACTCACCGCGTCGATCTGGGTACTTTGCACCACAAATTGCATCGACACGTGGGTCTGGCAACAGAAAATGACTTGAAGAATCTGTTCTCAGATTGCGTATTAGGTGCAGCGCCACCTGTTGGGGAGGCGTACGACATACCTGCCTACATAGATGTCAGTCTCGATGATGAGTCTGATGTGTATTTTGAGGGTGGGGACCATGAGGCTCTGGTGCATATGAGTGGTCGGGAATTTCGCGAACTGACCCGTAATGCACAGCATGGTCGATTTAGCCACCGCATCTGACTGATTGCGCGCTGACAGAACAGCGGATAATCGTGGGCGGTGAGCAGTACGACAGTCTGCTCCTGGAGGGGTAGTATTGCTGAATGATATTGCACATCGACATGGATGCCTTTTATGTCTCGGTTGAAGAAAGAGACAATCCTTCCCTGAAAGGCAAACCTGTTGTTGTCGGAGGCAGCATCGAAGGCCGTGGCGTAGTCGCCGCGGTAAATTACGTTGCACGACGATATGGAATTCACAGTGCGCTGCCAATGGCACGTGCAACCCGCCTGTGTAAAGATCTTGTAATTTTAAAAGGCCGACACCGACATTACGCCGACGTGTCACGCAAGCTTCGCAAAATTTTTAATCGCTACACGCCACTGGTAGAACCGTTATCGCTGGATGAAGCTTTTCTGGATGTTACCGCAAGTCAGCAATTGTTTGGGAATGCCGCGTCCATCGGACATCGAATAAAAAAAGAGATCAATGGCGAAACAGGGTTGGTCGCCTCGGTAGGGGTCGCCAGCAGCAAGTTTGTGGCCAAGATTGCCAGTGATATCGACAAGCCGGACGGGTTTGTCGTGGTCAATCCGGGCAGCGAGCAGGCATTCCTGGACCCGCTACCGGTGTCGAGGCTATGGGGTGTGGGCACGGTCAGTAATGACAAGCTCAACAAACTTGGTGTCCAGACAATCGCCCAGATGCGGACATTGTCACAAAATTTGCTCGTTAGCCTCTTTGGAAAATGGGGAAATCGTTTGTGGCAATTGGCAAATGCCATTGATACCAGACCGGTCGTGCCTGATCACCAGGCAAAATCTATTTCCCATGAGCAAACGTTTGCCAGCAATATTGATGATCTCGGGATTCTGCAGGCGATACTGATGGGGCTTACGGAAAACGTGGCGCGCCGGTTGCGACGGAACACACTGGCAGGGCGAACGGTGCAACTGAAACTCAGATACGGGGATTTTTACACGATTACCCGAGCACAAACCGTTTCCGAGCCGACGAGCCAAACGCGTGAATTATGGAAACGCGGCAACAATTTGCTTACTGCCAATTACCAGTCTCATTCTGGCGGTCTTCGTTTACTGGGGTTTACTGTCAGTGGATTCAATACTGACAGCCATGATCAGGGCGAACTGTTTGCTGATGAAGACGCTGTTCGCCAGACGGAACTCGATGTTCTTGGTGATCTGCTACACACTCGATTTGGCGACGCGGCCCTGCACAGGGCGGTCTATCTCAGGAAACGCTCAACATTAAATCAAAAATGACAGCAGTTTTGTTAGCCGAGTTGTTCCAGTTTTAGAAGTGCCTTATGCGCGGGTAGGTCGAGATTGGAGAATACCAGTCTGGCACCATTGACTTTAATATCGCGTACACGGGCGTCGATCAGATGAGTGCTGTTGGTACCATTGTCCTGATGAACAAACACAACTTTCACTGGCGCGTGACAGCGTAGTACGCGCACATTCCCCATTTGTACAAAGGCGCCATCGAGTCCGATATCAATCAGGGTATGCCGATGAAAACCGCTATCATTATACTGAATCATCGCCTGCACACTGGTTTGATGAAAAGTTTCTACCCGCTTTTGTGTCATCAACAACTCCTCCTTCCGGCACTTGCAAGTCTAGCCCTCGCCCAAGCGGTCTCCAGCGTCTTCGTCGGCCCAAACGACCAGCCTGTCGGTGCATGACAACCGCTTGATTGTTAAGTAACTAATATCCCAAAGCCGGGGGACTCGACCGCTATTCAGGGAGCCGGTATGCTTGGCGCCGATTTTCGCCCTGATCTGAGAGACAAGAAAGGATGAGCACAACCGCAGACAGTCTGTTTGAGAGCACGTTGAGTAGTTTACCGCTGATCCACAAGGGCAAAGTGCGTGATATTTATGCAGTCGATGACAATCATCTGTTGATTGTCACCACGGACCGCCTGTCTGCCTTCGATGTGATTCTGCCGGAACCCATCCCGGGCAAGGGCGCCATACTGACAGCGACGTCTAATTTCTGGTTTGAGCGTTTCAAAGACATGGTGCCCAACCAGCTATCTGATAAAACTCTGGAGGAGGTGGTGCCGGACGCGGCGGAGCGGGCACCTCTGGAAGGGCGTGCCATTGTGGTAAAAAAACTGGACGCCTTGCCAGTGGAAGCTATTGTGCGCGGCTATCTCATTGGCTCAGGATGGAAGGATTATCAAGACACGGGCAGGGTGTGTGGAATCAAGCTGCCCAAAGGTCTGCAACTGGCGGACAAACTGCCAGAGGCAATATACACGCCTTCCACAAAAGCCAACGTTGGTGAGCACGATCAGAATATAGACTTCGATTCGACGGTAACACTTTTGGGGCAGGCGCTGGCAGAACAAGTTCGCGATGTCAGTCTCAAGCTCTATCGTGAAGCAGCAGAATATGCCATACAACGCGGCATTATTATCGCCGATACCAAATTTGAGTTCGGTACCGACAAGGACGGCAACCTGGTGTTAATCGATGAAGCGCTGACGCCGGACTCTTCCCGTTTTTGGCCCGCCGAACTATATACGCCCGGCAAAAGCCCGCCCAGTTTTGACAAGCAATACGTGCGCGACTATCTGGAAACACTGGACTGGGACAAGAGGGCGCCGGCCCCGAATCTGCCGCCGGAGGTTATCGAACAGACGGCAGCCAGATATCGGGAAGCCCTGCGTCGACTCACCGGACAGGAGTAAATTGTTGACAGACCGGAGGGAACTACCGTAAATCTCCGCGGTCGATGGTGATGGAGTTATTGTGGTTATTAGAATTAGTTTTACAGATGGATGTTAGAATTTGGCAATGATGCGACGTAACAAGCAAAATAGATTAATCTGGTTAATGGTTATAGCCTTCGTGTGGGTATCCGCGAATTCGGCATTCGCGTCCCAGTCCATTATGCTCTCCAATCCATCTGTCACGCACATGAATGACGATGCTGCGAATGATATGCATTTCAGCATGAATTTGGGTAGCCAATGTTCTCAACACGAATCCTGCGACGTCCAGTGTTGCGGCGGATGCCCGTCAGCGTCTACTGTGCTTGGTGGTGATTTTGTTCACTTATCAGCATCAATTGCATCATCTACTGTAATTTTCAACATTCAATCGCACGCATCGATCGCGCTACCCTTGCGCGAGCGACCCCCTCGCCGAAACGGCTAATACGACATCGTATTAATTTCTGGATGTCGTGCTGTGGCGCGATATGCATCAATCGTAATACCTAATTCTGGAGACATAAATTATGTCTGAAAAAAAGACGTTACCTGTTGGCGACACTAATGCAAACGAATTGCTGGAACAGGAGGCGAAAGTCAGTTCACGCCGCGGCTTCCTCAAAAAAGCCGCTGTGATAACGGGTGGCGCCATCGCCGTTGGTTCCGCTGCTGCTGCAAAGGCGCAGGCCGTGGATCATGCCGCCATGGGTCACAAAATGGATGGCTACAACACCATGATGTACATGAAAGATCATAAGATGGCGCCGGGCGGCATTACTGAGCCACCCGGTTCACCGGCAGACCATGAAGTAAACTACAAGGTATTCGATATCGATATCCGCATTACCGAACATGAAATTGTGCCCGGTATCAAGGCACACATGTTTGCCTTCAATGGTCAGGTGCCAGGGGCGGAATTTCACGTCAACGAAGGCGACTGGATCAAGGTCAACTTCACCAACAACACCGAAGAAATGCACACCATTCATTGGCACGGCATTATTCTGCCCTACACCATGGATGGAGTTCCCATGGTGACACAGGATCCGGTGCATCCCGGCCAGACTTTTGTCTATCGTTTCCAGGCCAAACCGGCAGGCACGCACTGGTATCATTGCCACTGGGGCACACCTCTGCACGCCAACCATGCCATGCACGGCGCCTTTATTATTCACAAGAAGAATGATCCGCTGAGAAAACGTTTTCCCTACAAACGGGATTACACATTGATGCTTGAGGCTTGGGACATCGGCCTGTTGCGTGAGGAGATGAATGAAATCCTGCGTGGCATGAAAGAAGTTAATTCGCTCATGGCGCAAGGAAAACTGGATTACAAGACTCACGGATTCTTCAAGAGTTATGAAGAGTTCAAGAAGGCGGTGGAAGACAAGGAATACATTGCACCGTATCTCCAGAGTCGCTCAAATGGCATAAAGGTCAATTACAACTTCTTTGGCATCAATGGCAAGTCCTACCCCGCCACCAAACGTATTGGCATCAAGCAGGGTGAGTGGATTCGTGTGCGCTTGATCAATGCTTCGGGAAATTCCCACCACATGCACCTGCACGGTCATGATTTCTGGTGGGTGTCGCAGGATGGCAGTGACCTGGCGGAACCACGCCGACTCAATACCATTCACGTCGAACCCGGCGGTACCTATGACGTCATGGTATATGGCGACAATCCCGGTTTCTGGACCTGGCATGATCACAACACCACGAACGTGACCAATAACGGAATCTACCCTGGTGGCATGTTGACGGTATTGGCCTATGAAGATTTTGAGCCAACCTACATCCCGTCTATTTCCGTGGATCAGTAAACGAATATGAGGTTAATCATGAAATTCAAGAACAGTATTTTCGCACTGGTTTGCGGAACGGCCCTGTTGGGTAGTTCGGCCTATGCGCTCGAAGTGGACCGTGAGGTATTGCCGCGCATTACCCTGGGTGGCCGCCTGATCACGACACTCGACAGCGACCAGTCTATTAATATCGATGACGGCAGTTTTGCTACTCGATTCGATAAACGCATGTATGAAAATGGCGTTGCCGGTGGCGTACTGGGTATCAAGGAAGATGACGGAACCGCAAAATTCAATCAAATGCACGTTTTTTTCTGGAACCGTGACTTTGAGGTCAAGGCCGGTCGTACTCGACTACCCAACACCCTGGTCGAATTCCCGCTGATTCGCGATGAGGATATGCTGAGCATGACCCATGTCGGCAACGGTTCCTCCAATAATGAATTTGATCAAATCTACGGCAAGATTGTGGCATTTGGTTGGGTGCTCGACCGCAAGTTGCAGCATCTCGGACTTTGGGCCGGCACGCGTCGCAACGGAAGTGTTGGCGGGCCAGATGGATTTGACAGCTACGGTGTCAGTTTTCGCTACCAGCAACCCGAGTCCATGATGTACCTAAAGCGTGTTCGTCATGCAGGCATCATTCTGGATGCGCAAAAGGACCGCGCAGGTAGTAACCAGGTTTTTCAGTCAATAATTGCTGGTGCCGAGTTCAATCTGAAAATGAATCCACTGGCCAACTGGTCCATGGGGGTGCAGGGTATTATGAATACTGGCGTGTCTGCCCCCGGCGCACTGAATGGAGCCAATGCTGTAGCCAATCGTGCGCGGGCAAAATCGACCGCCTTCGTCGCATCATTGCGATATACAAAGCGGCCGCATCTGCTGACGCGTATGCAGGCAGCAATTACGGTGGGCTACAAATCCTACGACGCCGGTGGCAGTGAACTCAGCGTGGCACCGAGCCTGTTTTATCGCATCGGACAGGGCGTGGACCTGCTGGCACAGTACCGCAATACGCAATTTAGCGGTGGTTTGAATGCCATCAGCGGTACCAGTACTAACGTATTCCAGATCGGCCTCGCCTTTAATCTGGATGCCAAGTACAACGACAGCATTGGTGAACGTGATTCCATACTCAATCTTGAACACGGTTATATACAGTAGTGGAGAAAAGACTTATGAAAAGGATAGTAAACAAATTGGGTATCGCCTTGGTGTTCATTATTGCAATGCCATCGCTTACGATTGCCGCCGAAATGGATCATTCCGGAATGGACCACTCTAAAATGGATCACTCGAAGATGGGCAAAATGGGTCATGGAATGAATGGCCCTAAAGTGGCGCAACCAAAAGCAGTTAAGAAGGGTAAGTTGAATCGCCTGCCGGCCATGCCAGCCAGTGGCCGTTCTCGCGAGGCCGGTTATGATGGTCGCTATGCCATGGAACCGACATCAATTCGAACACGCCTGTCTGAGCAGTGCGCGCAGGCAAGTCGGGGCATTGTGATGCTCGACAATGCCACCTGGAAGCGCTGTGGCGGCAAACCCAAAGGAGCTGCAATGGGGCCAGAGCGTAAAGGATCGGGCGGTAAAATGGACCACTCAACCATGGATCATTCCAGGATGAAGCGCTAGCGCGTCTTCAGTATTAAATTGAGTGGCGGATAAAGTGCCGGTCAGGATGCCGGCACTTTTTTCCTTACCTCGATTATACGCTGAACAACATCCGCAAAATAATATATCAGGAATCTACAAAATGATTGAGGTCGTTCCAAATTGGCACCCCGTTTTCGTGCACTTTACAGTAGCGTTATTAAGTATAGCGACAGTGTTCTATCTTCTGACGTTGTCGTTCTCGAGAAATCGTTTGAAGGATCAATGGTTGGCTGTTGCAAACTGGAACTTGTGGTTAGGTTCGGCCTTTGCAATTGCCACGGCGATTGCTGGTTGGTTTGCCTACAATAGTGTTGTGCATGACACACCGTCACACGCGGCCATGACTGACCACCGGAATTGGGCTTTCGCTACCCTGGCGATTTTTATCCCGCTTGGTATCGGGTCACTCTGGAAAGCGAGTAAAAACAAGGCGCCTGGGATTGTGTTTCTGGTCTTGATTCTGGTGGCTACCGGGATGCTGATGTCCACGGCCTGGCGCGGAGGCGAGGTGGTTTACCGTTACGGCCTCGGCGTTATGTCGATACCGAAAGTTAAACACCACGCTCACGGAGAAATCGCACCAGCCCACCGCGACGCCGACGATAGTCATCAACATTTGCATGATTGAATGGTTAGCAATAAGGAGCAGGCCAATGGTAAAATTACCCGCAACTTCGACGTTATTGTTAGCTGCTTTTTCACTAGCGGACTGCGACCAACCATCGGCAATCAGAATGACGACTGGAACCAGTATCCAGGCCGCCCAGGCGGAGTCATTCCACAGGCAATGACCATCAAAATATGATTTGTTAAACTGGAATAGTCCGGCACTGGCCGGGCGTGCTTTTGGAGATCAATTCAATGAAATATAAAATACTTTGGATGCTTCCCACACTATTACTGATTGGCTGTGATGGCGAATCGCATAAACAGTCAACACAAATGTATCCAGGGATGAGCAATGCTTCAAAACCGGCAGCAAATACGGTGACGCGGCGGGCGAATTTCTCGACCGTACAGCAGGGTTTCAAACTCTATCGTGCGAATTGTGCGTCTTGCCATGGTGACCAGGGCCAGGGAGACCCCAATTGGAGGCAAGCCGGACCTGACGGCAAGTATCCGGCATCACCCTTGAACGGAACGGGTCACGCGTGGCATCACCCAATGCCTGTTCTGGTCAGTACCATCAAAAATGGCACACAGCGCATCGGTGGCAATATGCCGGCATGGAAAGACAAGCTGACGGACACTGAAATCCATGCGATTATCGCCTGGTTCCAGTCACGCTGGCCCGATAAGTTGTATCAGGCGTGGGCACGGACGAATCGGGATGCAGCGCAGTCCAGCCGCAAATAATCGAATTTCCATGGCGTTAATTCCCAATCCACAGAGCAAGCAGTATTATTGGCCTATCTTGGTTCCATTTGTGGTGAACTAATTGAAACGAGCCGTTGTTATTTGTTTGCTGCTGATGGTAAGCGCCTGTAGCCAGGAAGATGGTGCTTCGAAAACCGCTAGCGCGAAGCTGAATGCCAGCGGCATCCAGCCAATGGAGTCACAATCCATGTTTGATCTGCAACGCGTGGCGCGCGGTGCCAAGCTGTATCAGGAGAACTGTGCCCAGTGTCATGGGCCCCAGGCACAGGGACACCCGGACTGGAAGCGAGCACACAAAGAAGGTTTTGCCGCTGCTCCACCGCTTAATGGAACAGGCACCGACGTCAAGCTCACGCAGGCGCAGATGGTTGATGTGATTCATAAGGGCGCCAGGAACAAAAGCGTCATGGTCATGCCAGCCTGGAAGGGCCGTGTCACTGATGAGCAGATTCTGGATATTATTTCCTGGTATCAGGCATTGTGGCCGGCAGATGTATATCAGCAATGGCGACGGGCCAATGCACCCGTGCCGAAGAAAAGTATTCGCGGTAAGGGATAATCGTCTGTCAGGCAGATATACGATTTATATTCTGAAAGCTTAATGAGGTGTAGTGATGTATGGATTCAATACGGTTGTTAAAGGCGACTTTGATCAGGTAGTTGAGAAAGTAACCGCCGCATTAATGGAGGAAGGTTTTGGTGTGTTAACCGAAATCGACGTCAAGGCGACGATGAAGAAAAAGCTGGATATCGACATGAGGCCTTACCTGATACTCGGTGCATGCAATCCACCGTTGGCGTACAAGGCGATTACTGCTGATCCGGACATTGGTTTGTTGCTGCCCTGTAACGTAGTTGTGCGCGAAGAGGAAGACGGATCCAATACTGTTGCTTTTATGGATCCGGGCGCGGTTCTCGGTCTTGTCAATAAGGAGGGAATTGACGAATTGGCGGCGGAGGTGAAGCAACGCCTGGAACGAGTAAGAGATAGTCTTAATTAATATCCGGTCAAAGTGAAAATAACGGGTGCAGCGCCCACCAAATTGACCAGTGAAACAATTTAAAACAGGGCGGGCCGATACCATGTTAACCCGCCCCATTATTCGTATATTTGTAATTGCTTATATAGTTGGCCTGCCCAATTACTCAAATTCCGCGAGATATTGCCAGTTTAGCGGCCTGTCGCTTGCAACAGTTTGACCTGTCCTGCCGCCCCAAGCCATTTTAAGCTACTGTATTACTATTGTAAGTATAAAAATGAAGGGAGACGCAAGTACTCCTATTGGGTGTTGGGTAAGTACCGAACTAGTAACTAATACAATGTTGAATGACCACAGACAATACGCCAGCACGTGGCGCCGATGGCTTTTGCGCTCCGTCACCAGCGCACTATCCGTCATCGTTGTTGCAAATTCGTATGCCGCAGAAAC
>JAZFSZ010000015.1:0-4653 GCA_036446455.1 Acidiferrobacterales bacterium | reverse complement strand
GGATAAACAGACTTTTTGTCTCACTGATCGAACTAAAAGGGCCTGGCAATTGCCAGGCCCATTTTTTATTTTCGGGACTACGCTTTGTCTAGAACGGAATATCGTCGTCGAAGCCGCCGGTATCGCCACCACTATCGGCGGCTGTTGTCGCAGCCGGCTTCGATGCATAGGATTTGTCCTGATTAAAATCTTCTGCCGGCGCGCCACCACCGGATCGTGAACCCAGCATCTGCATTTCATTGGCAACGATTTCGGTGGTATAGCGATCATTACCTTCCTTGTCCTGCCACTTGCGGGTCTGAATGCGGCCCTCGATGTAAACCTGTGATCCTTTTTTCAGATACTCACCAACGATTTCGGCAAGACGACTGAAAAATACCACGCGGTGCCATTCGGTCCTTTCCTGTTTTTCGCCTGTTGTCTTGTCTTTCCAGGAATCGGAAGTGGCGACGGTAATATTGGCGATTGCCTGACCGCTGGGGGCGTAGCGTACTTCGGGATCTTTGCCCAGGTGACCTACGAGAATAACCTTGTTGACTCCACGTGCCATAACGATTCTCCTTTAGCTTATGCACATACCCGCGACGACCGGGGGTCAAAAACCATGCAATTACCACAAACCGCCGCAACCCGGAACGAAGTGTATCCGGAAATCATAACAAGGGAAATATCACTTAACCGCCGCATCTCAGCGGCCGTATCAGGAGCCTGCGCTAACTGTAGGATTTACTTTCGTTTTGCTCACTGGAAGCCGTTTTGAACCTGATAGCGCCCATGCCCAGAGACACAACAAACCACAGCAGTAGCAATATGGCGGTAAATGTAAACACCGCTTGCACACCAAAAGCACCATAAATGGCACCACTGCCAACCGCACCTACAAAGACACCAAAAAACTGGGAGGAACTGAATATACCCACAGCGGCGCCCTTGCCATCTGCCGGCGCGAGGCGCGATACCAGGGAAGGCATCAGTGCCTCAAGGGCATTAAATGCACCGAAGAACAGCCATAGACCAATGGCGATTCCCCAGACCGAGCCCTGCCCCCAGTGAATCACCCCTTGAGACACCGCCAGTAATAAAATGGCAAAAGGAAATACGCGATGCAGATTTTGTTTGCGCTCCGCGGTGACCAGCAGCGGTACCATAATCACCAGCGAGGCCAGCAGCACCGGCAAATAGACCTGCCAATGCCTGGCACCGGCAATGCCCGCCTCATGTACCAGCATCGGCGGTACCACGACAAAAATGGCCATCATCACCGCGTGCAGAACAAATATACCAAAGTTGAGTTGGATCAAATGACGATCCTTCAGTGCACCCTTGAGTTGCGACAATAGTGGCGCATGGGACACGGCCCGCACGGGTGTCGGGATAAATAAAACCAGCACCGCGATTCCGACCAATGCCAGGATAGCGGTCAACCAGAATATGCCGGGAACACTGACAATGTCATACAACATCGGCCCCAGAACCAGGGCCAGCATAAACGACGCGCCGATGGATATCCCGACCAGCGCCATAGCCTTGGTACGTTGCTCGTCCCGGGTGAGATCGGCCAACAATGCGATTACAGCAGCGGCTACGGCACCTGCTCCCTGCAGTGCCCGGCCAATAATCACGCCTTCGATGGTGGTGGCCATGGCCGCTACGACGCTTCCGAGCATGAAGATAAGTAAACCAGTGATAATCACCGGTTTACGGCCGAATCGGTCGGAGGCGACGCCAAAGGGGATTTGCAGCAGCGCCTGCGTCAGCCCGTATGTGCCCAGGGCCAGCCCGATCAGGAATGGCGTGTGGCCGGCGAGCTGCTCCGCGTAGAGCGCAAATACGGGCAGAATCAGCGCCAGACCCAGCATACGCGCGGCGAATATACCGGCCAGACCAGCGGTGGCCCGCCGCTCCCGTGCGTTCATGGGGCTGCCAAATCGAGGTTTCATCATGGAATCAAAAGCCTGGTGATCCGCCTCTCAGAGAGCGGTTTTATCACCTTTATTATACCGGTTTTGCCCGGACCAAATCGGCCGGTATAGTAGCAGGTTTGGCCCAACCTAAGAAATTCACATGGATACCATACGGATTCGCGGTGCACGCACCCACAACTTGAAAAATATCAATGTCGACATACCGCGTGACAAATTGATCGTCATTACCGGCCTGTCTGGTTCTGGTAAATCGTCTCTTGCCTTCGACACACTTTACGCCGAGGGGCAACGACGATACGTCGAATCGCTGTCGGCCTACGCGCGCCAGTTTCTGTCCCTGATGGAGAAACCGGACGTCGATTTGATCGAGGGATTGAGTCCGGCGATTTCCATTGAACAGAAATCCACTTCCCACAATCCCCGTTCCACCGTCGGAACGGTGACGGAAATCTATGACTACCTGCGTCTGCTTTACGCACGTGTTGGCGAACCGCGATGTCCCGACCATGACATCACACTGGAGGCACAAACAGTCAGCCAGATGGTGGACCACATTATGGCGCTGGCGGAAGGCACAAAACTCATGATCCTGGCACCGTTGATACAGGATCGAAAAGGGGAGCACACGCATATCATCGATAACCTGATGGTGCAGGGATATGTACGTGCGCGAATTGATGGCCAGGTGATCAGTCTCGATGAGGCACCCAGACTCAAAAAGAATTTTAAACACACCATTGAAGCGGTAGTAGATCGAGTGGTGGTGAAGGAGGGTCAGGAACAACGCCTGGCAGAAAGCATTGAAAATGCGCTGCTACTGGGTGATGGCATCGTGTTGGCGGTGACACTTGATGAACACGGCAAGGTAGCTAAAGAGATCCTGTTCTCGTCCCGGTATGCCTGCCCCCATTGCGGATATTCGTTGTCAGAGCTTGAACCGCGCCTGTTCTCTTTTAATAACCCGGCGGGTGCCTGCCCCGAATGCGACGGCCTGGGTGTACACCAGTTTTTTGATCCGCAACGCATTGTCCATGAGCCCGAGCTGACACTGCCGCAGGGTGCCATTCGTGGCTGGGACCGGCGTAACGCATTTTACTTCAGCATGCTGGAATCGATGGCTAAACACTACAAGTTTGATATTGATAAACCATTTTCCAGACTGCCGAAAAAGATTCGCAATATCATTCTCCACGGCAGCGGCGATGAAACCATCCAGTTTGTTTACAAGGGCGATCGTGGTACTTATAAACGCAAGCACACTTTCGAGGGTGTCATTCCAAACATGGTACGTCGTTACCGTGATACCGAATCCAATTCAGTCAGGGAGGATCTGGCAAAATTCATGAGCACGCAACTCTGCGAGAGCTGTGGCGGATCACGTCTTCGCATAGAGGCGCGCCATGTGTTTGTCGACAAAAAACCACTGCACGAAATCACGCGCCTCCCGGTAGGCGCGGCAGAAAATTTCTTTGGTCAACTTGCTCTCACCGGTCAGCGCGGTGAGATAGCAGAAAAAATTATCAAGGAAGTGAAAGCGCGGCTTGGCTTTCTGGTCAACGTCGGTCTTGATTACCTGACGCTTGAACGTTCCGCGGAATCGCTGTCCGGTGGTGAGGCGCAACGTATTCGACTGGCCTCCCAGATCGGTGCCGGACTGGTTGGTGTTATGTACGTGCTCGATGAGCCCTCCATTGGCCTGCACCAACGCGACAACGCCCGACTGCTGGAGACATTGATTCATTTACGCGATCTGGGCAATACAGTCATTGTGGTGGAACACGACGAGGAAGCCATACGCGCTGCCGACTTTGTACTGGATATCGGTCCCGGCCCCGGTGTGCACGGCGGCAGGGTGGTCGCCCAGGGGTCGCCCAACGACGTCATCGCCAATCCCGCATCGATTACCGGCCAGTATCTCTCGGGTAAAAAGAGCATCGCCATACCCGCAACGCGCCACCAACCTGACAGTGAACGCCAGCTGGTGATACGGGGTGCCAGCGGTAACAATCTCAAAACAATCGACGTACACATACCGGTTGGCCTGTTTACCTGTATCACCGGTGTTTCCGGATCGGGCAAGTCCACACTCATTAACGACACACTGTATGCAGCAGCAGCCAAATATTTATATGGTAGCAATGTAGAACCCGCCCCTTGCCACGGCATCGACGGCCTGGATCAATTCGACAAGATTATTGACATCGATCAAAGCCCCATTGGCCGTACCCCGCGCTCCAACCCGGCGACCTACACCGGCCTGTTTACTCCTATTCGCGAACTATTTGCCGGTACGCCGGAATCCCGCGCCCGTGGTTACAATCCTGGCAGATTTTCCTTTAACGTGCGTGGTGGGCGTTGCGAGGCCTGTCAAGGTGACGGCCTGATCAAAGTGGAGATGCACTTCCTGCCAGACATTTATGTTCCCTGCGATATCTGCCAGCGCAAACGCTACAACCGGGAGACGCTTGATATTCGCTACAAGGGCAAGACCATTCACGAAGTACTGGAGATGACCGTGGAAGACGCACGCGGGTTCTTTGATGCCGTACCTGTCGTCAAGCGCAAACTGGATACGCTGATGGATGTTGGCTTGTCCTATATTACTCTTGGCCAGAGCGCGACTACGCTGTCCGGCGGCGAGGCCCAGCGTATCAAGTTGTCGCGCGAGCTATCCAAGCGTGATACCGGCCGCACTTTATATATACTGGACGAGCCCACCACCGGCCTC
>JAZFSZ010000014.1:0-17576 GCA_036446455.1 Acidiferrobacterales bacterium | reverse complement strand
TTGATTGTTGCGTCGGCAGGCGGCACCTTTGCTCTTGAAGTGGTCGCGGGTATCGCCATTGGTGCAGTCATCTATCTCGCCCTTCTGCAAAGCGCTGCCGGCGAGTTCACCACGGGTGATTTTATTGCCTATTTGACGGCGTTACTGGTGCTGATGCCTGCAGCGAAAAAACTAAGCGGCGTCAATCAAATGTTGCAAATGGGTATTGCTGCGGCAAACAGCGCCTTCATGTTGCTGGATCGAGAACCCGAAAGAGACACTGGAACAATAGAGCGCGAACGGGTCAAAGGATCCATTCAATACAAGGACGTTATATTCGGTTATGAAGGGGCTGACAGTACCGCCATTGAAAATATCAGTCTTGAGGTAGAACCCGGTCAGATTGTTGCGTTTGTCGGCGCTTCGGGTAGCGGTAAAACGACGGTCGCCAATCTGTTGGCTCGATTTTATGTGGTTAGCAGTGGCGAGATACTGATAGACGGTATTAATGTTAACGACTTCAAACTGCACAATCTTCGCCATCATCTCGCTATTGTCAGCCAGGAAACAATACTTTTTGACGATACAATAAAAAATAATATTGCCTATGGGCATGAAGCGGAAATAGACCTTGATCGACTTGATGCCGCCGCCAGTGCTGCCCATGTTTCTGAATTTGTTGAAAAATTGCCTGACGGGATGGATACCCGGGTGGGCGAAAAAGGGCTGCGATTGTCCGGTGGCCAACGCCAGCGCATCGCTATTGCACGGGCAATTTATAAAAACGCACCCATCCTGATTATGGATGAGGCCACCTCCGCGCTGGATACGGAATCGGAACGGCATGTACAGGCCGCCATAGAGGCGCTGACGGAAAACCGATCGACGTTGGTGATTGCGCATCGCCTGTCCACTATCGAGCGGGCGGACAAGATAGTGGTCATGGATCAAGGCCGGATTATCGAAACCGGCACACACAAGGATTTGCTCGCCAAAAATGGTGCCTACGCCAGTCTCCACAAAATGCAGTTTCGGGACAACGACTGAGTCGCTACTGTGTTGTGGCTGGTTAACCGTTGGCAAACAATAAACATTGTCAGTCTCGCCCTGTGGCCACTGTCGATAATTTATTGTGCCATCGTGGTGCTTCGCCGATTCGCTTACCAAACCCGCGTGCTGAAAAGTTATTCTGTCGATCTTCCTGTCATTGTCGTTGGCAATATTACGGTCGGCGGCACCGGTAAAACGCCGCTGGTGGTCTGGTTGGCTGACTGGCTGAAAACACGAGGGCATCGACCTGGTATTATTTTGCGGGGATATGGCGGACATTCAGAAACATGGCCGCGACAGGTTCGGGCGGAAACCTCAACGGATGAAGTGGGGGACGAGGCGGTGTTGCTGCTGCGCCGGACCGCCTGCCCGGTCGTCGTGGCACCGGATCGCGTTGCCGCGGCCCAGGAACTGGTAAATAACAATGACTGCACCATAATAATCAGCGACGATGGCTTGCAGCACTATCGGCTGCGCCGGGACTACGAAATCTCGGTGGTCGATGGGCAACGCGGTTACGGCAACGGGTTCTGTTTACCGGCAGGGCCTCTGCGGGAACCCGCAGGACGAGCCAGAAAGGCCAATCTTGTGGTGATCAACGGCAAATCGGAGGCGGGTACCCCGTCAATGGAAGTGAAACCCACGGCGATCCGCGATATGAAAAGCAACGAACAGGTTCCGCTCGATAAGTTTAAAAACAGGGCCGTTCATGCGATTGCGGGCATTGGTAACCCGGCTCGATTCTTCGATACGCTAAGAGGCATAGGGGCAGAGACGACCAATCACCCCTTTCCGGATCATCACCGGTTTTCTGAAAACGATCTGGATTTCGGGGATAATCGGGATATCATCATGACCGAGAAAGATGCGGTAAAATGCGTCCGCTTTGCCGGAGCAAACTGCTGGGTGCTGGAAGTCGAAGCCAGCCCCACACCGGCAATGGTGGAAAAACTTCAAACCTGGGTTGAGGAGACTCGTGTTGGATAAGAAATTACTGGAAATACTGGTGTGCCCGATATGCAAGGGACCGTTGGATTACGACAAAAAACAGGCTGAACTTGTTTGCAAGGCGGATCGCCTTGCCTTTCCCGTTCGGGACGGTATTCCTGTCATGCTGGAGGATGAAGCGCGCACGATAACTGAAGAACAGTAGTTGTCCCGGCAAACCTTCCATGCATCTCGTCATTCCTGCACGTTATTCTTCAACACGCCTGCCCGGTAAAGCATTGCTCGACATTGGCGGTAAACCATTACTTCAATGGGTTTACGAAAAAGCACGTGAAAGTAATGCAGAGACCATTACCATTGCCACTGATGATGATCGTATCCGCCAGGCTGCAGAAGCGTTTGGTGCCGAAGTCTGTATGACATCGAACACGCACCAGTCCGGTACAGATCGTATTGCAGAAGTAATTTCATTAAAAAAGTGGAGGGATGATGACATTGTCGTCAACCTGCAGGGCGATGAGCCGTTGATGCCGGCAAGCCTGCTGGATCAGGTAGCAAAAACACTGGTGTCCCATGACCGGGCGGTGATGTCTACCGCGTGTCATGAGATCGACAATGAGAGAGATTACAGTGATTCCGATGTGGTCAAGGTTGTTGTCGACAAGGAGGGATATGCGCTCTACTTCAGCCGCGCATCGATACCCTGGCACCGGGATGCAATCAGTAACGGGGTCACACCGGATAGTCCGGGTTATCGGCATATTGGTCTCTACGCCTATCGTGCCGGATTTGTAAAGGAATATGCGCAGTGGTCTCCCTGCAAGCTGGAAACGGCCGAATCACTGGAGCAGCTGCGGGTACTTTGGCATGGGCGTCAAATCGCAGTCTGCCAGGCCACTGAATTACCTGGCCACGGTGTCGACACGAAAGCGGATCTCGAAAGAGTGCGCGACATACTCGCTAAATAGAATCGGTTCTGCAGGTTATTAAAATGGTTCGCGTATTATTTGTTTGTCTTGGAAATATTTGTCGTTCTCCAACCGCGGAGGGTGTGTTTCGAGCGCTGGTAGAGAGTGAAGGTTTGGCCGGGGAAATTGAAATAGATTCAGCCGGTACCCATGCCTACCATGTTGGCGAGGGCCCCGACCCGCGTGCGCAGGACGCAGCTGCACGAAGAGGCATTGACCTGAGTCCGATACGCGGACGGCGCGCCACGACAGCGGACATCAAGGAATTCGACTATGTGCTGGCGATGGATGAGGATAACTATGCCAACCTGCGGCATATTGCGCCGGCGCAATATGAGTCACGCGTGCGCTTGCTAATGGCGTTTGCGCCGGAGCGGCCGGAAGGTGAAGTGCCCGATCCCTATTTTGGCGGGGAAGGGGGTTTTGATCGCGTGCTCGACATGATTGAGGATGCCACCAGGGGGCTGCTGGCGGACATTCGCCGCCAGCACAATATTTAGTCCTGGTCGCGCCCGGAATCCCCGGTTTTGGGCGGGTATGGCTTCGTCTCAATTTGCACCAACCCTGAACCGCTGCTGGCCCCGTTGTTGACAGGTGTGGCGGGTGTCGGCTTTGAGGCTGGCGTATCCACACCAGTATTTCCGTTAGCCAATGGGCGGGTATCGTTATGCGCTTCGCTCGCCTGGTTACCCCGAGTATCCGGGGTGCTTTCGCGGGGTTTCTCCGCCTTGAGCGGATTGTTCTGCTTGCCGGGTTCGCCACGGTCCGCAGACTGTGATTTCGGTGCCCTTTTGTTCGTCGGTTTTGATTCATCTTGCTGCGGCGATTTTGCGGCGTCTTTTGACTGTTCACGGTTGGCGCCATTATTCTGGGGTTTCGCGCTTTGGCGGCGCCCGCCACGACGACCGCGTCCACGACGACCGCGTCCACTTTGCTGACCCTCTGCCGGTTCTGTTTTCTCCGCCTTGACCTCACTACTATCGCCTGTGCCAGGCACCTTTTTCACCTGCTTGCGTGGACGCTGTGGTTTGCGACCTCTTTGCTGCTGACCGGTACGCTTACGCGGACCGCTGCGATCTTGCGGACCCGCATGGCGTTTTCTGCCGCTCCCGGCTCTTGGTTTCTTTTTCCCACCGGTACCAAACAGGGCCCTGAACAGGCGCACAATCAAACCTGCTTTGGATTTCGCAGTGGGTCTGGGGGCGGTTCCCGGGGGTGTCAACTGACCCACCGCAGGTTTCTCAAATGGCGCTATTTTTGTGATGCCGGGAACCGGCTTAGCGGCTTCATCTTCCCGCTTGACCTCAATTTTATAACTTGGTATCTCTTCTTCGCTATCCACATCTTCGCTACGCAGGCGTCGTATACGGTAGTGCGGTGTTTCCATATCCGCGGTGGGAATGATGTACACGGGTGTCGCCAGTCGTGACTCCATGGAATTCAGTTCGTGACGCTTTTCATTTAACAGGTAGGTAGCCGTCGTAATGGGAAGGTGAATATGCAACGCTGCGGTGTTCTCCTTCGTCGCCTCCTCCTGTATGACGCGCAGTATGTGAAGAGCAGATGACTGCACGCCACGAATATGGCCGGTACCACTGCAACGAGGACAGACACGACTGGAGGCCTCGCCCAGTGATGGGCGCAGCCGCTGGCGCGACATTTCCAGTAACCCAAATCGGGATATTCGGCCTACCTGTACCCGTGCGCGGTCATAGTGCAGCGACTCGTTGAGACGTTGCTCCACCGCGCGTTGACTGCGTGTCGGTGTCATGTCGATAAAATCGATAACAATGAGTCCGCCGAGATCGCGTAGACGCAACTGCAGGGCAATTTCTTCGGCCGCTTCCAGGTTGGTATTAAGTGCCGTCTCTTCGATATCCGCACCCTTGGTTGCACGGGCCGAGTTGACGTCGATGCTTATCAACGCTTCTGTGCGATCAAATACGATCGACCCGCCCGATTCGAGCTGTACTTCGCGCGAGAAGGCGGACTCAATCTGGTGTTCAATCTGGAAACGTGAAAATAGCGATGTGTCTTCTTTGTACAAAATCAATTTCTGCACGTTGTGTGGCGTAACCTGTTCCATGAACTTCAACATGCGCTCATAGACTTCTTGATTGTCGACTACAATTTCGCCGATGTCCGCGCGTAGATAGTCGCGGATAGTGCGCACCACGAGATTACTTTCCTGGTAGACCAGAAACGGCGCAGGTTGTTTTGCAGCTGAAGAAATCGCAGTCCAGAGGTGGATCAAGTAGTCCAGGTCCCACTGTAGCTCTTCGGCGCTCTTGCCCAGACCGGCTGTACGCGCAATGATGGCACAGTCCTCCGGAACCTCCAGTTGAGCCATGGCTTCACGAAGTTCGGCGCGCTCTTCACCTTCAATACGGCGGGAAATACCACCGCCCTTGGGATTGTTCGGCATCAACACCATGTAGCGGCCGGCAAGACTGATAAACGTTGTCAGGGCAGCGCCCTTGGAACCGCGTTCCTCTTTTTCAACCTGAACAGTTAATTCCTGGCCTTCTTTGATCACGTCTTTGATGCGCACTTGCGACATCGGCGTGCCTTCAGGCAGGTTGTTAAAATAGAGGCGTGAAATTTCTTTTAACGGCAGAAAACCCTGACGCTCCATGCCGTAATCCACAAATGCGGCTTCAAGACTGGGTTCAACGCGGGTGACTTTGCCCTTGTAGACGTTACCTTTTTTCTGCTGGTAGGCGGTAGATTCGATGTCCAGGTCGAGAAGACGCTGACCATCAACGATGGCGAGACGCAGCTCTTCTGAATGAGCTGCGTTAAATAAAATTCGTTTCATTACTATATCCTTGGCGCCCTGGGAGTTTTACTCTCCTGGTTGCAAGCGCTACGATTCGCTCCATCGCGAGTCACTGCACTACAGCAGCGATGCGAATCGCTACACTCCAGGCAGAATTGCCGCCTGGGGCTGCCTTAATTCGTTGTGTCACTCTGATAGGGGAGTGACGCGAAACCCTTGCTTTTACACCCGGGGCCAGCAGCTATTATGCCGGCCTGTTAATCGCGAATAGTTTTCGTTGACCGCTGATTTCCGGGGTTGCCTGTTCAATATGACAGGAAGAAAAACCTTTTTTACCGTATAGTTAGCGCATTTTCCTGAACCGCAGTCTGCGGTTGCTGCGCTGCAGCAGACTATAACAGCGTCGGCCTGTCGGAACAATCTGTTGAACGGGTATTTATGATAAATAGGCAACAATCTCAAAGAGATAGCGGTGTAAAAGTGCGACTTATCGAGATCGTTGACAACGACGCCGGCCAGCGTCTGGATAATTTTTTACGGCGTCATCTCAAAGGTGTGCCCAAGAGCCACATTTACCGCATCCTGCGCAAGGGTGAAGTGCGTATCAACAAAGGCAGATCAAAACCGGATTATCGATTGCAAACGGGCGATATCGTACGCATTCCCCCGGTACGGACAGCGACACGTCAGGCACCTGCCAAAGCTGATGGTCTCGATTGGCTGAATGCGCGCATTCTCTATGAAGATGACGACTTTCTGGCGATCGACAAGCCATCGGGCATGGCCGTCCACGGGGGCAGCGGCATCCGCCTTGGACTAATTGAGGCCTTGCGCCAGCTACGGACACAGTGTCGCTTTCTGGAGCTGGTGCACCGGCTGGATCGCGATACTTCCGGGGTGTTACTGATTGCCAAACGCAGGTCGGTATTGCGCCAGTTGCATGAGCAGTTGCGTAGCAGGCAGATTCAGAAATATTATATAGCTTTGTTAATGGGCACATGGTCCGGCAAAGCCCAGCGAGTGGAGGCAGCGCTGGCAAAGAATCGCCAGCAATCTGGCGAGCGCATGGTTAAGATCAGCGAAACAGGGAAACCCGCGGTCAGTCGATTCACGCCCCGAAGAAATTTTTCGGTTAACAATCTCAGCGCCGCATTAGTTGAAATCAAGTTAATCACGGGACGCACTCACCAGGCTCGGGTACACGCCGCTCATCTGGGCCGGCCCATCGCCGGTGACGAAAAATACGGCGACAGGAACTTCAATGCGGCAACGAAACAGCTCGGCTTAAAACGCCTGTTTCTGCACGCCGCCCATCTGATATTCACGCATCCAGCAGAGGATTGCAAAATACGCATTGAGGCCCCGGTACCAGGGGAACTCGCCGCGATTGTGGAGAAATTAGCTGGTGGCTCGTCGATATGATTTGGTAATTTTTGACTGGGACGGAACCCTGATGGATTCCGAGGCCAAAATTGTTCGTTGCTTCCGCGAGGCCGCCAAAGACGCAGCCGCGCCTTACCCGGGCGATGCGGCGGTGCGCAACATTATTGGCTTGGGGCTAAAAGAGGCCATAAACGCTATTTTTCCCGATACTGATGAGGCCACGCGCGACGCCGTACTGGAGGGCTACCGGGATCATTTCCTGGTCCACGACAAAACGGAAATGCCGCTGTTTCCCGGTGTGCCCAAGGGACTGGCTGACATGGCAGACCGTGGTTATCAGTTAGCCGTGGCCACTGGCAAGGCGCGTCGGGGCCTAAACCGTGTATTGGGTGGTTCGCCATTAGAACATTTTTTTGGTGTCACCCGATGCGCGGATGAAACCCGATCCAAGCCGCACCCATTGATGCTGGAAGAAATCATTTCTGAAACCGGTATTTCTACGCAGCGCACCATCATGGTAGGTGATTCGGTGTACGATCTGGAAATGGCCAATAATGCAGGTATTGACAGCCTGGCAGTGAGTTACGGTGTGCACCCTTGCGATCGGCTCGCGGAGTACACATCAAACGAGTGCATGCATTCCTTCCAGGATGTTCGTGACTGGTTTTGCCCATGAGCGGGAAACAATTTGTGTGTGCCTCCGCGCTACTCACGGAAAAAGGGAAAGGCCACCGGTTTTACGTCAGGATCGGGGAACGTACAATATCGGCTTTTGTCATCCGCCATGACGGTACGCCCCGCGCTTATCTCAATCAGTGCGGGCATATGCTAGTTGAACTGGATTGGCAGAAAGGCAACTTCTTTGATATCGACAGAAACTATCTCGTGTGCGCGACCCACGGTGCGCTTTATTACCCCAATACCGGTGGCTGTGCGTATGGTCGTTGCGATGGTCGTGGCTTGATCGCGCTTGGTGTATCAGAAACCGGGGGAGAAATCCTGCTAAACAGTGAAAATGGCATACACTTAACTTCAAAACCTGAGATACAACCACCGGATGACTGATAACTCTTCAAATAACGAACACCTGCAAGCGGAAACCACGCCCAAAGAGTCTCGCCAGGATTGGCAGCGCGACACCATGGAACGCATCCTGCTCGCTTCCGTTGACGAGCAGCGCAAGGCCAGACGCTGGGGTATTTTTTTCAAACTTTTCTTTGCCGGTTATCTCGTGCTGATACTGATACTGGCCCTATCCGGTGACATTGGCGAGAAACCGGTAAGCGGAAAATTTACCGCTCTGGTTGATCTTGAAGGCGTTATTGCACCAGATCGCGTCGCCAGTGCAGATAATGTCATCTCCGGCCTGCGCGAGGCTTTTAAAAGCAAAGCCAAAGCGGTGATCATACGCGCCAACAGCCCCGGTGGCGCAACCGTGCAGTCGGCGTACATCAGCGATGAAGTGCGCAGGTTAAGGGAAAAATATCCCGACAAACCTGTTTACGGTGTGATCAGTGATGTCTGTGCTTCAGGCTGCTATTACATTATCTCGGGAACCGATAAAATTTATGCCAATCCGTCAAGCATTGTCGGGTCGATCGGCGTTTTACTCGATGGCGGATTTGGTTTCACCGAAGTGATGAAAAAGATCGGTATCGAGCGACGCTTGTTAAGCGCCGGCAAGCATAAAGGATCCTTCGACCCCTTCCTGCCGTTAAACGCTAGTGACAAACGCAACGCTGAAAAAATGTTGCGCGAAGTGCATCAGCAGTTTATTGCGGCTGTTCGCAGTGGCCGTGGCAAGGCCCTGAAGGAAACACGAGACATGTTCAGTGGGCGTTTCTGGAGTGGCAAAACTGCCAAAAAAATGGGGCTGGTGGATGAATTCGGTTCTTCTGCCTATGTTGCACGCGAAGTGGTGGGTGCCGATCGTATTGTCGATTTTACCTATCGGCCCAACTGGATAGACCGTTTTGCCAGTCAACTTGGCGCTTCTGCTGGCGAGGCCTTGGCTGCGTCGTTCAGAACAATTCGTCTGGGACCGACGCAGTAATTCCTTAGCCAAGCGGCAAGATACCTTCTTGTTCCAGCATACTCACCAACCGCATCAACGGCAGGCCGATCAGGGTATTGGGATCTTCTCCCTCAAAGCGTCGCAGCAGTGCAATTCCCAAGCCTTCTGATTTGACGCTACCGGTGCAATCGTAGGGTTGTTCCTTACGCAAATAAGTTTCAATCTGTTCGTCTGTCAACGTGCGAAAGGTAACACGATAGGGCACCACCTCCGATTGCGTCGCGCCGGTATCGCTATTGACCAGGGCAAGTCCGGTATAAAGCGTAATTGTGTTACCAGAGGCGGCGCGAAGTTGCTTTACTGCATGATCATGATCACGCGGTTTGCCAATAATCCCGCCATTGTGCACGGCAACCTGGTCCGAACCAATCACCAGCGCCGACTTCGCGTTGCGGGCAACTGCCTGTGCTTTGGTAATGGCCAGTCGTTCAACCAACTGCGGCGGGGTTTCATCGGCAAGAGGGGTTTCGTCGATGTTCGGAGCTATGGCCTCAAAGGGGAGTTGGAGACGCTCCAGTAATAATCGGCGGTAAGGCGAAGTGGAAGCGAGAATCAGTTTCATTAGGGTTTTTTCTGTAAAACCTGCCGCAGAGACGCCGAGGCGCAGAGAATTTTTTAAGGGCGGTCCCGCGGACCGCCAAGAATAAGCAGTATACATTTTAAGGCCGGCTTCTAGCCGGCCCGATGATTTTTTCTTTTCTCTGCGCCTCGGCGTCTCTGCGGCAGATATTTCATTCAATCTCCATCAATGCTTCGTCCGGATTGATGCTGTCACCCTTACTCACATTGATTACCTTAACAGTACCGCTGATCGGTGCCGGTATTTCGTTTTCCATTTTCATTGCTTCAACAATAAGCACCGAGTCACCGGCGATTACTTTGTCACCCTCGGCCACCATCACCTCAACAATGGTGCCCGGCATGGAACTGGTAACATGTCCTTCGCGGGTGGCTTTAGGCCTCTTTGAGCCTTTGGAAACGCGCTCGGCGTCCACCAACCCGCTTTGGGTGGGTACAGTTTCCTGTAGCGACTCAATCAATATTTCTTCCGGTACTCCATCCACGGTGAGGTAAAACGGGCGTTCGTCATCGCTGCGATGTCCTGCGCCCGTCACCTTGATATGATAGGTCTCGCCATGGAGAGTGACGTTAAAGTCCGTCGGTGCCAGCGATAACGTACCGCCGGGATCAGTGCCATTACTGTGCGGCAGCAATTCTTCCGGTTGCAATGTGCCGCTGGCTCGTTCTTCCAGAAAAGTTCTGCCAACATCTGGAAACATGGCATAGGTCAATACATCTTCTTCCGACTGTGCGAGTTCACCAACCTCTATGCGCAGTCGATCCATTTCGGGTTCAAGTTTGTCAGCCGGGCGGCAGGCAATCACTTCTTCATCGCCAATTGCCTTGTCGCGCACACTTGCGTTTATTTCCCCCGGCGCTTTGCCGTAACGTCCTTGAAGGTAAAATTTGACTTCGTTAGTGATGCTCTTGTAGCGCTTGCCGGTAATGACATTGAGAACCGCCTGTGTGCCAACGATTTGTGATGTTGGTGTTACCAGCGGCGGGTAGCCCAGATCCTTTCGCACCTTGGGAATCTCGTCCAGCACATCTTGCATTTTGTCCAGGGCACCCTGTTCCTTGAGTTGGTTCGAAAGATTGGAAATCATACCGCCGGGGATCTGGCTGATTGAAACCCGTGTATCAATCCCCGTGAACTCGCTCTCGTACTGATGATATTTTTTTCGCACTTCGCAGAAGTAGACGCCGATTTCCTGCAGCGCCTCGAGGTTGAGCCCCGTGTCATATGGAGTATCCCTGAATGCGACAACCATGCTTTCGGTCGGTGAATGACTGGTGCCCCAGGAGAACGGACCCATGACGGTATCCACATATCGCGCGCCATTCCTGACCGCTTCCCACATGGCAATATTGGCCACACCGGCGGTAGTGTGTGAGTGGAAATGCAGTGGCAGCTTGACCGCCTTTGACAGGGCGGCAAACAGCGCTCCGGCATCCTCTGGTGTCAGCAGACCGGCCATATCCTTGATACAGATACTGTGGCAACCCATGGCCTCCAGCTGTTTTGCCTGGTCGACGAAATGCTCGACCGTGTGTACGGGACTGGTAGTATAGGCAATGGCGCCTTGCGCATGTTTGCCGCTGGCAACCACTGCCTTTATCGAGGTCTCCAGATTGCGCAGGTCATTCATGGCATCGAAGATGCGGAAAATGTCTATGCCATTCTCTGCAGCCTTGCCGATGAAGGCCGCGACCACGTCATCTGAATAATGGCGGTATCCCAGCAGGTTCTGACCGCGCAACAACATTTGAATTGGCGTATTCGGCAGAGCCGCTTTCAATTGACGCAGACGCTCCCACGGATCTTCCTTGAGGAAGCGCAGGCATGCATCAAATGTGGCACCGCCCCATGCCTCCAGCGACCAAAATCCAATGGCGTCCATTTTTTCGCAAATAGGCAGCATGTCTCCGGTGCGCATACGCGTGGCAATCAGAGACTGATGCCCGTCACGCAGGGTCAGATCTGTTATGAATACTTTATTTTGTTTCTTGGTCATAAACTAATTTTTTGATTTTTTACAGACCATGGTGCGCTACGATGGCAGCCGCAATCGCTGCTGCCAGATCAGCCGGCGGTCGTCGGATGGAGTAGTTTACCAGTTCCGGATGTTGTTCCACGAAGCTGGTGTCAAAATTTGCGGCCCGGAATTCTGGTGTTTTCAGAATCTCCAGATGAAAAGGTTTGGTAGTTTTGACGCCGTACAAACCAACGTCCTTCAGGGCACGGCTGGCACGCGCCAGCAACTGGTCCCAGGTCAGCGCCCACACCGTGAGTTTGGCACACAGCGAATCGTAATGGGGCGGAAACACATAACCGGTGTAAATGGCGGCGTCGGTGCGCACACCCGGGCCACCTGCCGAATAGTAACGTGTAATGCGGCCAAAGTTGGGCAGGAAGTCATTTTTAGGGTCTTCCGCATTGATGCGGAACTGGATGGCGAAACCGCGCATCTTGATATGTACCTGGCGATAGGACAGTGGATTGCCGCTGGCGATGGAGATCTGCTCCTGGACAATATCAATGCCGGTGATCTGCTCGGTTATAGTGTGCTCCACCTGCAGGCGGGTATTCATTTCCATAAAGTAGAAGCTGCCGTCGCGGTCGAGCAGGAATTCTACTGTACCTGCATTTTCATAGCCCACGGCCCGGGCCGCCTTTATTGCCATTTCGCAAACGTGATGGCGTTGCGCATCATTCAACTGAGGTGAGGGCGCAATCTCGATCAACTTCTGGTGGCGACGTTGTACCGAACAATCACGCTCGAACAGGTGAATGATATTGCCGTCACTGTCACCGAGAATCTGTACTTCTATATGGCGCGGATTGACAACGAATTTCTCCATAAATACGTCAGCTGATCCGAAGGCTTTGGTGGCTTCGGAGACCACGCGGTCGTAGTTGCTCTCAAGCTCTTCCTTGCTGTTACAACGGCGTATACCGCGACCGCCACCGCCGGAAGTGGCTTTCAGCATGACCGGATAACCGATTTCGCTCGCAATCGACAACGCTTCATCAAGATTTTCGACATTGTCTTCTGTCCCCGGTATTACCGGCACACCGGCGGCAATCATGGCCTTGCGCGCCTCGGTCTTGTTACCCATGCGCTGGATGACATCGGCGCTGGGGCCGATAAAGGTAATATTGCGGCGTTTGCAGATATCGGCCAGCAAGGGATTTTCTGACAGGAATCCGTAACCAGGGTGCAGCGCATCGCAACCGGCGGCGACGGCGATATTCACAATACGGTGGGCATTGAGGTAACCGCTGATGGGGTCCGGTCCCAGACTGTAGGCTTCATCGGCCTTTTTGACGTGCAAAGCGTGGCGATCCGCATCAGAATAGATACCGACCGAATTGATGCCCATTTCGGCACAAGCGCGCACAATACGTACTGCGATCTCGCCACGGTTGGCTACCAGTATCTTCTTGATCAAACGAAACCCCCGATATTCCTGCATATTAGAGCAGACACCCTATTGGTGCCGGCAGTGCTTTTTACGGAATGGGTTGCGGAGTGTCAATACGGGGCTGGTCCGAATAATCCGAAAAAACCTTTTTTGACAGAAGTTACAACCGGTTATATGATGCGCGCCCTATGTCAGGAGGCTTACCTGCCAACATCGATCTGCTGCGGTTAGCCGATCAGGGCACCCACCTTTCTGGCGTGATTCCGCTCCGTAGGATGAAACGCCTGTTGACCCTCTGCGGGTCAGACGAGGGGGTTGTTTCTGTCGAGCTAGCGTTCAGCCGTGATCGGGCCCGCGATATGCGTATGATGCGGGGCGAGATGGCGACAGAGATTGCAACCACCTGTGGGCGCTGTCTGCAGCCGATGACGCTGGCCCTGAAAAGCCGCATTAACTTTCTGGTGACTTCACCTGGCCAGAAAAGCCTGGAAGGCCAGGATGGCGTGATAATGGCAAGGGGACCAGTATCCCTGACTGAACTGGTTGAAAATGAATTGATTCTGGTGATGCCGATGTATCCAAAGCATGAGCTGGATCAATGTCCTGCAAAAGATGTGGTTGGGGGGTCAGACGCCCAACGCAGTGCTCCTGAACCGGGGCCGAGCGATAGTGGAAAAGCATCCCCTTTTGCAGAACTGGCGAAACTGAAGCGATCTGATCGCAAATAGACTGAAAAGAATGAGGATTTGACATGGCGGTACAAAAAAACCGGAAGACACCTTCCAAGCGAGGCATGCGCCGCGCCCATGATTCGCTCAAGACATCGACTCTGTCGATTGACCCCAACAGCGGCGAGACGCATCGTCGTCATCACGTCACTGCCGACGGCTACTATCGTGGCCAGAAGGTGATCAAAGGCAACTCCAACTAGGCCAGAAGTCAAATCGATTGCTATCAGACCGTGACTTACACGGTAGCCCTTGATGCCATGGGAGGTGACAACGGTGTATCTGTCACCGTTCCGGCCGCGCTCTCCATTCTGGCCAAACAAGCCAATCTCCGACTGATACTGGTCGGACAGGAAGATGTATTGCGAGCGGAACTCGCACGCCTTGGCGCCACGGAAACGGACCATCTGGGCGTGCATCATGCGTCCGAAACAGTTGATATGGATGAATTACCGGCACAGGCACTGAAAAATAAAAAGGACTCGTCGATGCGAGTTGCCATTGATCTGGTGAAAGCCGGTCGGGCCGACGCCGCGGTCTCTGCTGGCAACACGGGCGCGCTCATGGCCACGGCGCGCTTTGTACTCAAGATGCTGCCAGGCATCAGTCGTCCCGCTATACTCAAACTGTTACCAACAATAAAGAACCATACCGCCATGCTGGATCTGGGCGCCAATATTGATTGTAGTGCCGCGCAGTTGCGGCAGTTCGGCATTATGGGAGCTGCATTGATGAATGCCGCACAAGGCATCGCCAACCCGAAAGTCGGCCTGCTGAATATCGGCGAGGAAGAGATAAAAGGTAACGAAGTTGTCAAACAGGCCAACAAGTTGTTACGCGAGTCACCAATAAATTATGTTGGCTACGTCGAAGGCGACGCGATTTATTCCGGCGATATTGATGTCATTGTCTGCGACGGCTTTGTCGGTAATGTGTCACTTAAAACCACCGAAGGCCTGATTAAAATGATTTCGGTATACATGCACGAGGAATTTGGCAGAAATTATTTCACCCGGTTTACTGCACTGGTGGCATTGCCTGTATTAAAGGCTTTCCGCAAACGCGTGGATCCGCGTCGTTACAATGGCGCTAGCCTGGTGGGGTTGCGCGGAACTGTTATCAAAAGTCATGGTGGCGCAGACGCACTGGCCTTTGAATACGCCATTGATGAAGCAGCGAGGGAAGCCAGGAATAATGTGCCCGCGAAAATAAGTAAGCTGCTCGGTGGAACCATGACGGAGAGTGGTTAGCGTGAAGTACTCTCGCATAATTGGAACCGGTAGCTACTTGCCAGAAAAGGTGTTGACTAATGCTGATCTGGAAAAGATGGTGGATACATCAGAAGAATGGATTTTTTCGCGCACCGGTATCCGCGAGCGTCGCATAGCGGCAGAAGGACAAACAACCAGTGATCTCGCGCTGGTAGCATCCAGAAAAGCGTTGGATGCCGCCAGTGTCACCAAAGATGAAATCGATTTGATTATTTTCGCCACCACCACCGCAGACCGGATTTTCCCAAGTAGTGCATGCCTGCTCCAGGATCGGCTGGATATTCACGGATGTCCCGCATTTGACGTGCAAGCGGTCTGTACCGGATTCGTTTACGCGCTGGATATTGCCGACAAGTTTATTAAAACCGATTCTGCAAAATGCGCGTTGGTCGTGGGTGCCGAGACCCTGTCACGTATTATCGACTGGAGCGATCGATCCACGTGCATCTTGTTTGGCGATGGCGCCGGTGCCGTTGTCGTCAAAGCGTCCGATCAACCCGGAATTATCAGTGCGCACCTGCACGCCGACGGTAAATACAAAGAAATGTTGACTGTCCCTTCCGGGATTTCTCAGGGTTACAAGAAACTGATCGATGGTGAAGCTTACATGCGGATGGAAGGTAATGAGGTTTTCAAAATGGCAGTCAATACTTTGGGACGGATAGTTGACGAGACGCTTGAGGCCAACGGGCTACAGAAGTCGGACATTGATTGGCTGGTACCGCACCAGGCAAATATGCGCATAATCAATGCCACTGCCAGAAAGCTGGGTATGTCCATTGACAATGTGGTGGTCACCGTTGACCGGCATGGCAATACGTCGGCGGCCTCTATCCCGCTCGCGTTTGACGAGGCCGTGCGTGACGGGCGGATTAAATCGGGTGATACCGTTCTCATGGAGGCGTTCGGCGGCGGATTTACCTGGGGCTCGGTGTTGCTTAAGTATTAGAAATTTAACACCCAACGCAGAGACGCAAAGAAACATCTGCCGCAAAGACGCAAAGGCGCAGAGAAAAGAAAAAATTATAGGGCCGGCTTACAGCCGGCCGTAAGAAGTAAAATTCTTTATTCTGGCGGTCCGGCGGACCGCCCTTTGTATTCCCCTGCGTCTCTGCGGCAAAAATTAATATAGAAATGTTGGAGCAGATTTAATGGCATTAGGTTTTGTATTTCCCGGGCAGGGCTCCCAGTCGGTCGGTATGCTGAAAGAGCTGGCAACCGATTTCAGTGAAGTAAAATACACATTTGACGAAGCAAGCGAAGCACTCGATCTCGATCTTTGGCAACTGACGCAAGACGGCCCGGAAGAAAGGCTCAACCAGACACAAAATACGCAGCCGGCCATGCTTGCCGCGGGTGTTGCCGTTTGGCGTGTATGGCAAAACAAGGAAGGCGCGGCAGCATCGATCATGGCGGGACACAGCCTCGGCGAATACACAGCACTCGTGTGTGCCGGGGCGATCAGTTTCAGCGATGCGGTCAGCTTGGTGGCCGATCGTGGACGTTATATGCAGGAAGCAGTACCGGTGGGGCAGGGTGGAATGGCGGCCATTATCGGTTTGGATGATGATGCCGTCGCTGCTGTATGTGAAAAAGCTGCGGAGGGCGACGTCCTCTGCCCGGTCAATTACAATGCCCCGGGGCAGGTAGTGATTGCCGGTACCCGGGGAGCTGTCGACCGCGCCATTTTTATCAGCAAGGAAGCGGGCGCCCGGCGCGTGTTGCCACTACCGGTAAGTGTGCCATCGCATTGTACTCTGATGCGCCCGGCAGCCGATCGCATTAGAGAGCGTCTGGCGGGCATTGATATTGCGATTCCCGATATCCCGGTTTTGCATAATGTTCACATTACTGCGGAATCCAGCGCCGACGGGATTCGAGACGCACTGGTGCGTCAGATCGAATCACCGGTGCGTTGGGTGGGTACGATTGATAAAATGGTAAACGATGGCACAACGACATTCATTGAGTGCGGACCCGGCAAGGTGTTGGCCGGACTCAATCGCCGCATAAACAAGGCAACCAAAACCTGGCCGCTGCTCGATGCCGCGATGCTGGATGCGGCGCTGACAGCGGTAAGCAAATAAACTCTAGCGGAGTAATTGGCGATGACATTAAAAGGTGAATTAGCACTGGTCACGGGCGCCAGTCGTGGCATCGGCCAGGCGATCGCACTGGAGCTGGGAAAAAGAGGCGCAACTGTCATTGGCACGGCGACCTCCGCCAAGGGTGCCGACGCCACCTCCGCCTACCTCAAGGAAAACGAAATTAAGGGCCAGGGTTTGGTGCTCAATGTGACCGATACAGATTCCATCACCGCGGCCCTGAAAGAAATCACTGAAAGTTGGGCGGGTAGCCCTACCATCCTCGTGAATAATGCCGGCATTACCCGCGACAATCTGCTGATGC
>JAZFSZ010000013.1:0-4997 GCA_036446455.1 Acidiferrobacterales bacterium | reverse complement strand
TCTGCTGGTGGCATATGCTACCGGGTTTTCAATTTTGTTCGCCACGATATATTTCGGTTTACCAATTTATATACATTATGACCGGAAAAGCAGGCGGCTGGACAAAACCGGGGACTGAGTTCCTGTAATTTCAGCAAGCTAATCTACAAGCCATTGCCGGAAAATCATACCAACGATTAGTTTGGTCCGCTAAAAGGCGGCTGTTGCCGAGCCTATAGTGCATCCTTCTCGTGACCGGTGGCTTTCAGGGCGCTGTGTTTGGCGGCAACGATCCGATCCCGCGGGACGTATATTAGGTTCGCAATCTTGCGAATCATATGTTCTTCATAGTTGTCGAGGCGCCCGTCGGCAAGCGCCACCTGCCACATCATCTCGATGATCAAGACTTTTTCTTCCGGTGTGCAATTTTTATTGATTACAGAAGTAAATTGAAAATAAGAGGTCATGTCGCGTGCCTCTTCTCTGGCAAGTCCCACCAACTCGTCAGTCTCGTCGCGCGATAATCCCAATCCTTGAATAATGGCATTATGTACTGCCTCGATCTCTTCCGGATCCACTGAAAAATCCGCGCTGGCCATCTCCAGCAACAATGCCGCGGTGGCCAGACGCATGCGCTGGTGCGATGCGCCTCCTACCGAGTCGGTTTGTGGTCCGATGCGCTGGTCAAAGTAATCACGTATGGATTTAATCACGAGTTGTGCTTTCCGCCTGATGAGATTTACCAGAGTAGCAACCTGATACGAAAGAATCGAGTATGGGCATGCTTGTTAATCTGGTCCGTTTTCCTTGTCGCTAGTGTCTGGTTTCGCTGGTTCGAGCGGGGTTGTATCTTTATCCATCAGAATTCGATGCGCCGGACCTTCCAGATCGTCAAATTGCCCCGAACGAATAGCCCAGAAAAAAACAGCTGCCGCGATCACAGCGATCAGCAAGGCGATAGGAACCAGCAGGTAAATGATTTCCATTTGAACTACATATAGAGTTTTTTGCGTGTCAGCCGTAGGGCATTGCCGACAACCATTAGCGAACTCGCCGACATGCCAATAGCCGCCATCCAGGGTGCAATATAACCCATCGCCGCTAACGGCAAGGCTATCGCATTGTACAGCAATGCCCAGACCAGATTCTGTCGAATCACGGCCAAGGTCTTTCTGGATACCCGGTTGGCGTTGGCAATATGGATCAACTGCTGCGATAGCAACAACATATCGGCGTTGGCGGCGGCGATATGTGCAGCAGAGCCCATGGCCACGGAGACATGTGCACTACTCAGTACCGGTGCATCGTTAACCCCGTCACCCACCATGGCAACAATAGCACCCTTGTTCTGCAGCGCCTTCACTTTGCTGACTTTTCTGGCCGGTGTTTGATCCCAGGCGACGTCCTGAATATTCAGTTCTTCTGCCAGTGCTTGCGCCGCGTACTGGTGGTCGCCGGTGAGCAGCAACACGTGTTTACCTTGTTGCCGCAGCGAGGATATCAGGATGGCAGCACCGGGGCGCGTCTCATCACCAATCTCAAATGCGCCTTGTATGCCTTCCTCGTTCGCCAGCCAGACAATAGTATGGCCCGGCGCCTGAAGTCGCTTCAGTGTCTCGGTGTCAATGGAATGCCCGGATTGCGTGGCGACAAAAGTAGCGCTGCCAAGAGTCCACTGCTGAGAGTCTATTTTTGCACTGATACCACCACCCGGTGTATTTATTACATCGGTTGCCTGTGTCTGCTGCGCGTTACTCCCGGCATTACGAATCGCAACCGCGATGGGATGTTCAGAGCGCGCTTCAAGGGCGACCGCGAAACCGAGTAAGGTGGATGCGTCCAACTCGCCGATTACATGCTTGTTGAGCAAGCGCAGCTGACCGTGGGTGAGGGTGCCGGTTTTATCGAACACAAAGTGCGTTGTCCGCGCCAGAGTCTCCAGCGCATGTCCGCGTGTGACCAGCAGGCCCAGACGAGTCAATCCACCGGTGGCGGCTGTTAACGCCGTCGGTGTGGCCAGCGACAGGGCACACGGGCAGGTGACAACCAGCACTGATATTGTGATCGCCAGCCAGCGATCCGGCGCAACTTGCCACCAGTAGAGCGCAACAGCGGATGCCAGCAGCAGAACTGCAAGTACGAACCAACCCGCGGTGCGGTCGGCGACCCTGGCCAGCAGAGGTTTTTCAGTTTGCGCCCGATCCAGCAGGCGCATGATGGCGGCCAACACCGTCTCGTTGCCGGTTTTCTCTATTTTCATGACCAGCGGGCTTTCGATATTGATGCTTCCACCGACCACCATGTCGCCTGTGCTCTTGGTAATGGGGCATGACTCACCCGTTAACAGCGACTCGTTCACACTGGAGCGTCCTTCAATTACGCAGCCATCGGCGGGGAGGGTATCCCCCGGGGGAACAAGAATCTTGTCTCCGGTTTTTAATTCAGCAACGGTAACGCTTTCCTGCTGTTCAATGCCGTCAACGGTGCTGAGCCGCAACGCCACCGCCGGCACTGCGTGCACCAGTGACTGACTGGCCTCGCTGGCGCGTTTGCGTGCCACCATCTCAAAGTAGCGCGCAACCAGCAGGAAAAAGACAAACATGGCGACGGAGTCATAATAGACATGGCCCTGTTCCTGCCAGGTCGCCCAGGCAGAGCCGGCAAAAGCGATGGAAATACCCAGCGAAACCGGCACATCCATGCCAGTATGGAATTGTTTCAGGTCGCGCCAGGCGGCGCGAAAGAAGGGCAGCGCACTATATACCAGTATGGGGGTAGTCAGTGCCAGACTGACCCAGCTGAAAAACCGCCGGTAAACGTCTTCCATGCCGTACCAGTCACCGGCATACATTGCTACCGCCAGCACCATGACCTGCATGCCGAATACACCGGCGATACCCAGGCGTTGCAACAGACTACGTCGCTCATTTTCGATAAGACGTTCCTGGTGACTGGGATCATAGGGATGAGCGATATACCCGATCTGATGTACCGCCTCGAGAATCTTGCTCAAGACAATCTGTTTGTTGTCCCAGCGCACCCGTGCCCGATGAGTCGCGTAGTTAACCTTGACCTCGAGTACCCCGGTTAGTGCGGTCAGGTGCTGTTCATTGAGCCAGACACAGGCGGCGCAGGTAATGCCTTCGAGTATTAACGACGCCTCACGGACGTCGTTGTCATCTACGCTAACAAAGGTCTTCTGTACCTCGGCGTGGTCGTAGGCCTGTGCCTGACGCAGAAACTCCGGCACTCGTTCCTGCCCGGTGGGGGCATTTTCAGTACGGTGACGATAGAAATCGGTTAGCCCACTGTTCACAATCGCCTGAGCCACCGCGGCACAACCCGGGCAGCACATGGGTTGCCGCTTGTCATGTATAGTTACCTCAAATCCGCCGCTGGCCGGTACCGGCAGGCCACAGTGAAAACAGCACGGTTTAGCGGGAGAGTCCATGAACCAGGTTGTGTTACAGGAAATTGGGCCGGGTCGCCGACCGGGGATTGTACCTGCCAGCGACACTAGCGCCCAATCGGGCGCATTGGTTGATATACGTCAACATTTTCAACAGGTATTGACGCATAATTCCGGCGGGTTTCCCGCAGCGCAGGTAGAATAGTATTATAAGCAAACAATAATATACTAACTTACTCGGTTTTTTCCGGAAAAATAAGCATTTATGAGCTCGTCTAGAGACTCGCAAACCAGGAAAACAGGAGAACGGGACACATGGTACTAGAGCATGTCTGGGGGCTATTCGCGCACCCGAAAGAAGAATGGAACACCATTCGCGATCAACATTGCACTGTGACCCGATGTTACTGCTCACACGTCCTGCTTCTCGCCGCTATCCCTACGATTGCCGGGTTGATCGGTACCTCCCAGGTGGGCTGGTCCGTCGCCGGTGACACACCGGTGAAGCTGCAGTTCAACAGCGCTCTGCAGATTTCGATTACGTTTTTTTTCGCCATGCTGGTAACTGTATTTGCCGTGGGCAAGATGATCCACTGGATGGGCCAGACCTACAATGCCGCACAGCCCCTGGCGCAGTGCATCGCCCTGGCTGCCTACACGGCAACGCCGCTGTTTTTAGTTGGATTGATGCTGTTCTATCCCATTCCCTGGTTGATTTTCCTTGTCGGTATTATTGCCCTTTCCTACACGGTATACCTGCTCTATCTTGGATTGCCGATCATGATGGGAGTCTCGGAAGACAGAGGTTTTCTCTTTTCCAGCGCCGTGCTTGCAGTGGGGTTGGTCATGCTGGTGGGCCTGTTAGCTACCAGCGTCATCCTCTGGAGTGCCGGCATCGGGCCGGTCTTTACCCGTTGAGGCGCGGCACTAAATAAAAACGATTCTAGCAACACTTAAACATTAAAGCGGGGGGCAAATGGCCACTCAGGAAACCTACAACTACAAGGTAGTGCGGCAGTTCGCCGTAATGACCATTGCCTGGGGCGTTGTCGGCATGCTTGTGGGCGTGTTGATCGCTTCACAAATGGCATGGCCGGTGATGAATTTCGATATCCCGTGGCTGACGTTCGGCCGACTGCGGCCGCTGCATACCAATGCCGTGATCTTTGCCTTTGGTGGCTCGGCCCTGTTTGCTACATCCTATTATATTGTGCAGCGTACCTGTCATGTGCGCCTGTTCGCACCGGGACTGGCGGCTTTTACCTTCTGGGGCTGGCAGTTGGTAATCGTGCTGGCGGTGATTTCGTTACCAATGGGTTATACCTCTTCCAAGGAATATGCCGAACTGGAATGGCCCATCGATATTCTTTTGACCCTGGTGTGGGTGTCTTATGCGGTGGTATTTTTCGGTACCATCGCCAAACGCAAGATACCGCATATCTACGTGGCCAACTGGTTCTTCGGTGCCTTCATCCTCGTGGTGGCGGTAGTACACCTGGGCAACAGTGCCGCCATACCGGTGAGCCTGACCAAATCCTACTCGGCTTACTCCGGCGTGCAGGACGCCATGGTGCAGTGGTGGTACGGCCATAATGCGGTGGGCTTTTTC
>JAZFSZ010000012.1:0-8024 GCA_036446455.1 Acidiferrobacterales bacterium | reverse complement strand
TTAAAGGCATGCTACTGGAAGCCGGGAATTCCTTTCAGGTTAATCGGCAGCCGAATATTAATATTGAACTTGCGGACCCCTCTGCCCTGGTTTTTGCCTAACAGCATAAGGAGTGGCTCAAACTGTTCGGGTCTGGCGCGGGCGCGGGCGGTTCCCGATAAATTCAGCACCCCGGTTCCCATGATGTCCCAACCTCCAGATGCATGCAACTCAAGATCACCCTTCAGGGTAGTGAGTCTGAATTGCAGGCGTGGCCCTTTGCCGGTGGCGACAAGCCGGTAGTCGCCGAGCGGTTGACCGCCGAGCAGGGCGCTTGAAGCGTTGCGCCACAGCAGTTCGATCTCACCTTCGATACCGTTTGGCTTAACGGTCCAGTTATCACTCTTTATATGAATCTGGCCGGAAGGCGCTATGAGTGCCGCCGGTGCGTAGAATTCTTTTGCCAGCTGCGCGGGAACCTGAATCAATGTATTGGTCAGCTGTATTTTTCCGTAGCGAATAGTGATGTTGGTGACAATCTGCTGATTGGAGGTCTGAGCATCAATACTTAAATTGATCGCCCCGGTGAACAGTCGCCACAGGCTAAGGCGCCAGCTAACTAGCCCAAGATCGATTGGGTGTCCGGGTCGGGCAGGAATCGCCAGCCTGCCTTCGCCGCTCCAGATTGTGCCCCGGGTCTGGGTGAGTGAAACAGCGACACCGGATTTCTGGTTAACAGCCCAAACCAGCCAACTCGCTGGAGCAAGTGACACGAGAAAGAAAAGATACGCCGCCAAGCCAAAACCGGCAGTGATCAGTAACTTCTTTGACTTCAATCACTGCTCCGTAACACCAAACGCGCGGCAACAAGACCGGTTTTGTTGCTTTTGTCAAAATTGGCTTTGTCGATGATGATACCGTGTTGACGGCCGAGAGCGGAAATCCATTTTGTAATGGCGTTGAAGCTGGCATCCTTGAATTTTAACCTTGCCCCGTTGGGTTCGACCGGTTCCAGCTGGCTGACCTGTTCGCTGAGCCCATGTGTCGTGATGGAGGTTTCAATAATTGACAGGATATCCGCGGCCGGTGAAGCCCGCTGCTTGTTTTTGATTGAGCTGACCAGGCTGCGCTGATTTCGCATCCAGGCCAACTGCATGCGTGCCTCGGGAGCCGCCGTGCGCAAGTGATCGAGATGTTGGTGTACGGGTTTCCACAAACCCAGATAAACAGCGGTCACAAGAGTGATCGCAACCGCGACGGTTAGTAGCAGACGCTCGCGGGTACTGATTTCGCGCCAGCGATTCTGGACAGTATCGATAATTTTTATCATGAGCGCGCACCCGAAGCCGATGACTGAAGACGTATGCGGGCTGACACACCGTCTGCATGGCTTGACGCTTTTTTCACTTCAATGGTCAGCTTGCTGGATTGCAGCGCCTTCTTCAACGTTTCCATCGTCCGGTAGTCGGCGAGCCGTACATCAATGGTTAAACTTTTATTCCGGTATTCAAGACCCAGTAGCGAGGAACCGGTTTGGCGGCCGAGGACGTGTGCCGCCTTTGCCAGCAGACTCAGATAGCTGTTGTCCGACACGCCTGGACCGTGATTGCCCAGCAGTTCCAGGTTACGCCGCATCTGGCGATAGGGATCCACAATAACTTTTGCCTGTTCCGGGAAGCTGGCACGCAGAATGGTAACCATCTCCTGGCGGGCGCTCTGGTATTCGTGTGAAAGTTGCCACCATTCCCAGCCGTTAATGGCCAGTGTGCCAACGAACCAGATACCGAGCATCGCGGCAGCCGGCAACAGCCGGTTAAATGCACCGTGTTTTTTCGCTCTTGGGCTGAATTCACGTTGCAGCAGATTAATAGAAACAGCGTTCGGGCTGATGCTTTCCCATGGTTCAACGTCATCGACCGGGACTTCCAGCTCCAGTTCGTTTGCCCACAATTCCGCTTCAAATCCATGTGGTGGGTTGCAGACCAGCAGCGATTCTGGCGCCTGCTCCGACGCCCTGGCATCTGCCAGCGCAGTCACTAATATGTGTGGTGGTTTATCAAGCTGTGCCGGGCAGGCAAATCCGGAGTACATGCCCGTGCGCACCCATGCTTCTTTGCCCCAGAATGTTATGTTCCAGGACTTGTCCAGTAATGGCATGGCAAGTGTGATCGGGGCAAGCGCGTTTGGGTGAAGGTCCGCCGCCGCCAGCGCTGTCAGCCATTTCTCCAACTGCTTACGGGCGGTGGCAGCGACTGCCAGCGACTTGTCAGCGTTGAGTGTGTGGACGAAGAACATGTCGCCGGGATCGCCCAGCAATTTTTCCTCCAGTGCGTAGGGCAATGCCTGCTCGATTTTTCGTTGCGATCGTGTCGGCAGGGTGGCGGACGTCAGCAAGGTATCCGCGGCAGGTGTCCATACCCGCAGCCGTGCCTGGCGTGCCTCGGCGGGTATTTCCGACAGGTTTTGAACCTGCCCGTGTGCCGAAATCTTGTCACCATCGCGCAGGCACCAGTCCAGTTTGTCTTCTTCAGGCCAAGTGGCGGGAATTCGCAGTTCCAGCATTCGACCGGCCATACGACCAGGGATCCTGTCTGCACCATTCCCAAGGATCTCGTCCGCACCATATTTTGAGCGGACATGAGAGATGCTGTCCGTGATTTGTTCCAGTAGTGTCGCCATGGCAATCAGAAGAATCAGGTAACGGGTTCCGCGTACTAAATGATCGATTTTACTCGTTAGTGTCCGTTGCGGCTACGTTAATGGGAGGCCTGCCGTGCCAGATGATTTTGCTGGCATGGCTGGAGGGTGGCCGATAGACCAGCGATTCAGAGCGATGGTGCGAGCGGCCGAAGCGAGCCTCGATATGCACCAGAAAATAGCTGGACTTGATATCGATCGTCACCTTGGGCGGTGCGTGACCAGACACTTTTTTTGCGAGATCGGCAATATTGTTCAAGGGGTCCTTGCGGATTGTCTTCGCCAGATCCTCGGCATCCGATAGCGACATGGAGGAATAAAGCGCCCCCAGTACACTGGGAACCGCCGTATTGACGTTAATGGGGCGATGGGCGGGCAGCACGACAACCACGTTACGCAAGCTGGAAATGATTTCCGGTGTATATCCCTTGATAAAACGCAATTCTTCCAGATCGGTGATGGCCTGATTGGAGGCAAGATAAGGCACCGGGCGGGATAAATACTCGTTGTCTTCGGCACCGCCGGGTCGGACGCGCTGGTCTGCATCCATCCAGTCCAGCAAGGTATCGACCAGGACGGTATCGATTTGATGATAGGCAAGCAACCGCCTGTAGACGCCAATGTCGTGCGTGCTGGGCACACCTTTATTGATGAGATTATTGAGATTGAAGCGGCCCTGCGCGTCTTCCACCGAGATGGCTACTTCGCCTTGTTCGACGGCAAAGGGGGGCAGTTGCGACGCCCAGATTTCCTGAAGGTGGTCAGTTTTATTGTTATTAGCATCCAGCTCGAGCACGATAGCCGCAAAGTCTACCGCCCCCTGACGCACGGCCTCTGCCTGGCTGCGATCATAAATATTGCCGGATTGTCGCAGCCATATCTGTTGTCCCAGGCTTAGGAAAACAGAAATGGAAGCGACGACCGCCACCACCAGCATAACGGTAATGAGCGCCAGCCCGCCTTGCGGGTGTGCACAGTGCCATCGGTGCTTTTTCAACAATTGTTTATTCATTGACGACGAATAACCGGATAATGGTTTCCCGGTTCTGCAGCGTTAGCGACACCTCGACACCGCGGGGCAATATATCGGCCACACCTGGAATGGGCCAGTGCGATACCCATTTCTTGTCGGGCGCGTAAAAACGTACTTCAAACTCTTCCACATCATGCAACAAAGGTGTGGCGCGTGGCTCGCTGGTGGGCGAGCGGTCCAGAGAAGGCCACACTTCGCGCAATAATTTCCCCTCATGCAGGCGATAAGCAACACGTTGGATACCGGCATTCGTGCCCGCGGCCAGAACCCATTGTCCGCCACGGGTAAACTCCAGCGTGGGCGGGCTGACTGCGCGACTGTCTGACGGTTGTCCAAGAAACGCCGGTATCTCCGTGCCATAAATATCGCGAACCGTGCGTTCCCGTGTGTGGCCAAGATCATCCTCGATGCGCAGCATGGCCAGCGACAGACTGCGCCACATGGCGCGCTCTTGTTCCAGTATCTGTTGGTGATCGAGCACACGAATCAATGTGCCGTAACTGATGGCGGAAACGATGGCAAAAATGCCCATGGCGATCAGAACTTCAAGCAGGGTGAATCCACGTTGTTGCATAAGAATGCTTGCTACTTTGCCCGTGCCGGAAAACGCGCAAAACCCACAAGCCGGGCATGTCGATGCGATTCGTCCTTTTTAAATACTTCAATCTCGATACGACGAAAATTGGGTTCAGGCGTGGTAATGACTTTCTGTTTCCATACCCATTCCCTGCCCATTTGCGTGGCTGACCCGTCGGTGGTGTCCGGCTTGGGCCAGCTGCGGGTGATGCGTATCCGGGCCAGTTGATTTTGGGCAACCCACAATGCCAACTGACGGTCGCGCAAGGCGGCGGTGATATCAATCGCCTGGATGATGCTGCGGGAGACAGCAGCAAGGGCAATGGCAGCAATGGTCAGCGCAACCAAAACCTCGATGAGCGTGAAGCCCCGGTGACAACGAAGTCGGTCAGGTTTCAACTGGCGCCGGTTTAATCGAACCATCTGCAAAACCTTCGACCTGCCAGCGATGTCCGTCGTCTTCAAGCACGATGGAAAAATTCGGCAGATCGCCCAGAGGCGTAAGAATAAATCCTTTTTTCTCCTGCTCGGAGTCAGCGCCATTGATCAAGACGTTGACGATTTTCACGCCATCTGGCAACTCACGTTGGCGCAGCAAGGCATCCGTGTCGATATTTTTCATTACACCTTCGACATCAAGCCGAAGAAAGTGGTAGCGAGTGGGTTCCAGGTTGATTGCATACAGCGTTCCCTGAAGAATGGCTTCCTCCTGCGCAGTTTGCAGGAGCAGGGCAAGGCGTTGCGCCTCTTCACGTACGGTGGCAGTGGGATCACTTTTCAGATTGACACCGACCATGCCGGCAATAATCGCTATTAGCACCATGACCACCAGTATTTCCAGCAAGGTGAAACCAGTTTGCTGTCGATGAATCATTTCTTGCTAGTTCCAGTTACCAAGGTCGGCACCGCTACCTTCGCCGCCGGGTTGTTCATCAGCGCCAAAACTGAAGACATCGATTTCACCGTGCAGGCCTGGGTTCAGGTATTGATAATCTTTTTGCCACGGGTCTTTAGGCAGGCGCTCTATATAACCACCGGATTTCCAGTTTCCGGGGATGCGGCCGGCTTCGGGTTTGGTGACCAGTGCTTGCAGGCCTTGTCCGGCTTCGGGATAGCTGCCGTTATCGAGGCGATACAGTTTCAAGGCGCTGACGATGGTGCGGATGTCATTTTTGGCCGCAATAATGCGCGCCTCGTCGGGCCGGCCCATGATGTTGGGTACGATCAGGGAAGCGAGGATGCCGATAATGAATACCACCACCAGAATTTCCAGTAACGTGAAACCATTTTGCCTGTGTAACGTTTGCATTGATGCCTAACCCTCTATAAGACTAACTGGTTCATTTCGAATATTGGCAACAGAATCGCCAGTACAATCATTAATATCAAGCCGCCGGTAATCAACAGCAATACCGGCTCCAGAACAGCAGTCAATGCGCGCACCCTGTTTTCCAGTTCCCGTGACTGGGTTTCGGCGGCGCGGATGAGCATGGCATCGAGGCGACCGGTGGCCTCACCGCTGGCGATCAAGTGAATAATCATCGGCGGAAACAGCTTTGATTTGGCCAGCGACTTGGACAGGCTGCCACCTTCCCGTACTGTCTTATAGGTCGCCTCCATGGCCGCGCGCATGGGCAACGAGCTGACAATATCGATACTCGATTCAAGTGCGCTGAGCAATGGGATACCGCTGTTGGTAAGAATACCAAGAGTACTGGTCACGCGGGCCGCGTCAATACCGCGAATCATGCGCCCCACCACGGGCAGTGTCAGTAAAAACCGGTGCCAGCGAAAACGGATGGCCTCTTGCCGCAGCAGCAAACGAAAACCGATGACGCTGGCAACAATGCCGGCAACTACGAACACACCGCTGGTTTTCAGGAATTCACTCGCATTGATCAGGGCGCTGGTCAGCCACGGTAATGTTTGACCGGTATTGATAAAGACGCGCGTGACCTGGGGCACGACGTAGATCATCAGGCCGGTGATGGACAGCAATGCCACCAGCACCACCAAAGCGGGGTAGATAAAGGCCAGCAGTACCTTTTGTTGTAGCGCTTGGCGGTTTTCCGTGTAGTCCGCCAGGCGTTCCATTACCCCATCCAGTTGCCCGCTCTGTTCGCCGGCATCCACCATGTTGCGATATAAAACCGGAAAGGCGCCGGGGAAGGCGCCCAGTGCCTGTGCCAGCGATTGACCTTCCAGCACCTTGGCGCGCACACCGGCGAGGATGGATCGGGTTCGCGCCGATTCCGTTTGCTCGATCAGGGCGTTGAGGGCTTCATCAATGGTCAGGCCTGCCTGCACCAGTGTCGAAAACTGGCGGGTAATCATGGCCAGCTCATTGGTGGACAAACCCGCGCGTGAGCCGCCATGGCGTACAGATGGCAGGGTCTGCTCGGTGATGGCGTCGACCTTTAAGGGGGTGAGACCGCGATCGCGCAACAAAGCCCGTATCTGGCGTTCGGCATCGCCTTCCAGCACGCCTTTGACAGTGTGGCCGCGGTCATCGAGGGCCTGGTACTCAAATGCGCCCATTGCTTACTCGCGCGTGACGCGCACGATTTCCTCCAGACTGGTTTCCCCCGCTTGAACCCAGCGCAGACCGTCACGGCGCAAGCTGTGCAATCCGTGTTTGATGGCATAGCGTCGCAAATCACCTTCGGCAGCACCATCGTGGATCATCTTGCGCAAGGGTTCGTCGATCTGCAACAGCTCATAGATACCGGTACGGTGTAGATAACCGCTTTGACCGCAATCATCGCACCCGTCTGGTGAATAAATTGTCATTTTTTTGGCCTTGGCTTTAGTCACCTCCAGCAAGGGTGTTTCCATTTCCGTTGGCGTATGTCCTTCTTTGCAAGATACACAGAGCTTGCGCACCAGTCGCTGAGCGACAACACCGATAAGACTGGTGGCCACCAGAAAGGGTTCGACGCCCATGTCGACCAGGCGAGTGACAGCACCAACGGAATTGTTGGTATGCAGGGTGGCTAACACCAGGTGACCGGTCAGGCTGGCCTGCACCGCAATTTGTGCAGTCTCCAGATCACGTATCTCGCCAATCATAATTATATCCGGATCTTGCCGCAGCATGGCGCGTAATGTATGCGCAAAACTCAGGTCAATTTTGCTGTTGATCTGGGTTTGGCCAATGCCATCGAGGTCATATTCAATAGGATCTTCCACGGTCATGATGTTATGCCGCAGCGTATCCAGCTGTGACAGCATGGCATACAGCGTTGTGGTTTTACCCGAACCCGTGGGCCCGGTCACCAGAATGATGCCATGGGGCTGGTGGATCAAATGCTGCAAGCCGGACAAGGTATCCTTTGCCATGCCCAGCGCAGTCAGATCCAGTCGCCCAGCTTGCTTGTCCAGTAAACGCATGACCACACGTTCGCCATGAGCCGTGGGCAGGGTTGAGACACGTACATCTACCGGTCGACCCGCCAGGCGCAAGGAAATTCGTCCGTCCTGGGGCATACGTTTTTCAGCAATATCGAGACGGGCCATTACCTTGATGCGTGATACCAACAGGCCATGCAGCGCCATTTGCGGTTCCATGATGTCACGCAGGACGCCATCAAGACGAAAGCGCACCACGGAGCGCGTTTCAAAAGGCTCCAGGTGAATATCCGAAGCACCGTCACGCACCGCCTGACTCAACAGGGCGTTGATGAGCCGGATAATGGGTGCGTCATCCTCGCTTTCCAGCAAGTCTTCCACCTGCGGCAGG
>JAZFSZ010000011.1:0-4385 GCA_036446455.1 Acidiferrobacterales bacterium | reverse complement strand
CAGAGTCTTTAAGGATTTGGGCATAAAAACGCGGAAGTGCTTGGCGCGACTCCCGCTTTTTTTGTCCGCTACCGGCGAAGTAATTCGCCCCTCAGATTGGGAGCGAATATTACGTTACGGGCCTGTTTAAATCAACGCAGACCGAGGACATCTTGCATATCATAGAGACCCGCATTGCGTTCACTTAGCCAGCGTGCAGCTCGCATTGCACCCATGGCAAAGGTCATACGACTGGAGGCCTTGTGGGTAATTTCAACACGCTCGCCCTCGCTGGCAAACATCACTGTGTGCTCGCCGACAATATCACCGGCGCGAATAGTCGAAAACCCGATGGTCTTTCGATCACGCTCACCGGTGATACCTTCGCGCCCATAAACGGCGCAGTCTTGCAAATCCCTACCCAGCGCTTTGGCAATCACCTCTCCCATGCGCAGGGCAGTCCCGGAAGGAGCATCTATCTTGTGACGGTGATGTGCCTCGATCACCTCGATATCAGAATCTTCACCGAGGACCTTCGCCGCCATCTGCAGCAGCCCCAGGCAGACATTAACTCCCACGCTCATATTGGGTGCAAATACAACGGGGATGGTTTTTGCAGCAGTGGCTATTTTTTGCTTGCCGGTTTCATCAAAACCGGTGGTGCCAATGATGATGCACTTCTTCATTTCAACACAATGCGCCAGATTGCCGAGAGTGACATCCGGTCGCGTGAAATCGATCAGCACTTGATAATTACCATTATCAAGACTGGACCGGATCTGAATGCCGGAGTGATCACCGCCGGTCAATTCACCGGTATCTCTTCCCACAGCCGGGCTGCCGGGCCGCTCGAAGGCGAAGGCAAGCTGTATACCGTCCGCGTTGTTACATGCCTCGATCAGTGTCCGCCCCATCCTTCCGGCGGCGCCCGCTATGGCAATATTAATCATCAAGAATTAATCTGTTTTTATAACTTGAGAGATAAAGAGCATAATGGAAATATGCCTGTTACGCTAACAATTCAATTGCCCGGAAAAGTGCATTACACATTCTATGGATAGTATTTACACCATTACTCTCATGCATTTGTTTGCCGCATTGATCGCGGGCGGCATTATCGGTATCGAGCGCAGCTACAACGGCCGCCCCGCAGGCTTTCGTACCCATACCCTGGTTTGCATGGCATCCAGCCTGCTCATGTTGATGACTGTATACCAGGTGCAGCTAATGCCTGATATTCCGCGTGAACTCTTGCGCATCGATCCCACGCGTATGGGCCAGGGCATCATGACCGGTATCGGCTTTCTCGGCGCCGGGGTAATCGTCAAGGAGCGCATGACGGTACGCGGCTTGACTACCGCGGGCTCCATCTGGATGACGGCATCCATTGGCATATTAATTGGCGTGGGTTTCTATTTTGCCGCCGCCGTGGCAACCCTGTTGACCATGGGTACCCTGTCACTGTTTCGGCTGATTGAGGCCCGCCTGCCTGGCCTCTACTACGGACGAGTCCAGATCCGCATGCCAAGCGAGTCGGCGCTGTCTGAAGACGCAATCGCAGGCATTATTCGAGATCACGATTTTCAGCCAAGTAACCCGAGCTACCACTTAACAAACGATGGAAAATTATATGAATTCAAGATGACAGTGCGTACACGCAATGCGAGCAGTTTCAGCAAGTTAGCCGAGGCACTCGCTGCCAATCGCAATATCAGGGAATTTGATTTGATTCGGGTGGGTGAATAGTGCCGATTATTGAGACTCTGAATAAATCCTGCGTAAATCCGTCCGGAATTTTTCAGACCACGGGAAATTCAGCATTCTTTCCTAACTGAAGAAATTCTTGATTTTGCCCATCCAGGAGTCGGTACGCGGATTATGCCTGGCACCCCCTTCGCGAATCAGATCGTCAAATTCCTTCAACAATTTTTCCTGCTCCAGGGTCAGATTGACCGGCGTTTCCATACTGACACGGCAATAGAGATCACCCACACGACTGTTGCGTACGTTTTTAACACCCTTGCCCTTCAGACGAAACAACCTCTCGCTCTGGGTACCGGCGGGTATCTTGATACTGGCGCGACCATCCAGTGTTGGCACTTCAAGCTGGCCACCAAGGGTTGCTAGTGCGATGCCGATTGGCATTTCGCAGTACAGATCATCTTGTTCGCGCCGAAAGATATCATGTGATTTCAGTTTTACCTGGACATAAAGGTCCCCGGACGGGCCACCGTGTTCTCCGGCCTCACCTTCACCGGCCAGCCGAATCTGATCTCCCTGATCGACACCGGCTGGCACTTTGACAGATAGTGTTTTGGTTTTTCGGACGCGTCCGCTGCCGCGACAATCCGGACAGGGATCCGCAATAACCTTGCCGCTACCGCGACAATTGGGACAGGTCTGCTGCACGGAAAAGAACCCCTGCTGCATACGCACTTGCCCATGGCCACCGCACGTCTGGCAGGCGGTGGCCGATGTGCCCTTACGTGCGCCCGAGCCACTACAACTGTCGCACGTCTCTACCGCCGGCACGCGAATGCGAACATCCCTGCCTTTTACAGCGTCTTCCAGAGTTAGCTCGAGGGTGTACCTCAGGTCAGCGCCGCGAAAGATCTGGGAACCACGGGTGCCACTTCCGGCACCAAAAATATCGCCAAACACGTCACCAAAAATATCAGAAAAACCGGCACCACCGCCGAAGCCGGCGCCTGCCCCGGCACCCATGGAGGGATCAATCCCGGCGTGCCCAAACTGATCGTAGGCGGCACGCTTTTGTGCGCTGGATAGAATGTCGTGGGCCTCTTTGACTTCCTTGAACCTGGCCTCGGTTTCTGCATCGTCCAGATTACGGTCCGGATGGTATTTCATGGCGAGCTTGCGGTAGGCCTTTTTCAACTCCGCGTCGGACGCATTCCGGGCCACGCCAAGCACTTCGTAATAATCGCGTTTCGCCATGTTTTTTTATTCGGCCTTGATAAAAAGGGTGCGACCTTAAGGAAGGTCTGATTTATTCAGACCTTCCTGCGGTACAGGGAAGTACCGCCATTTTCAGTTGCGGTTAGCGACTGAAAATGAAGGAGAGCGAAAATCGCACTTTTCGCTCTCCGTGCCCTGATAAATCCCAAACAGATTTATGCAGGATTTATCAGGGCTTCATTAAAGAACAAGGACACGGCGGTCAAACCAGATCAGTTTCCTCCGCCGTGCCCGGTTGTTTTCGTAAAGAGACTAGCTCTTGTCCTTGTTGTCTTTGACCTCTTCAAATTCAGCATCGACAACGTCTTCGTTACTGGCGCCAGCATCATCTGACGCGGCCGTGGCACTTTCAGTCGCGCTGGCTTGTGCATACATCTGCTCGGCCAGTTTGTGACTGGCTTCAGCCAGGGTTTTGCTCTTGGCTTCAATCTCGTCCTTGTCACCACTGTTCATCACCCCTTCCAGATCCTTGATGGCAGTTTCGATTTTTTCCTTCTCATCGGCATCGAGCTTGTCACCCATCTCGTCGATGGATTTCTTTACACCGTGGATCATGCTGTCGGCCTGGTTACGGGCATCAACCAGTTCGTGGGCCTTGCGGTCCTCGTCGGCATGGACCTCGGCGTCCTTGACCATGCGGTCCACTTCCTCATCCGACAGACCGGAACTGGACTTGATGACGATCTTGTTTTCCTTGCCGGTGGCTTTGTCCTTGGCAGACACGTGCATGATGCCATTGGCGTCAATATCAAATGTGACGTCGATCTGCGGTATACCGCGCGGTGCCGGCGGAATGTTACTCAGATCAAATCGACCCAGCGACTTGTTGCCGTTTGCCATCTCGCGTTCTCCCTGCAATACGTGCACCGTCACCGCGGTCTGGTTCTCATCGGCGGTGGAAAAGATCTGCGACGCCTTGGTCGGTATGGTCGTGTTTTTCTCAATCAATTTGGTCATCACACCGCCCATGGTCTCGATACCCAGAGACAACGGTGTCACGTCCAGCAGCAATACGTCCTTAACGTCACCGCCCAGCACACCGCCCTGAATCGCCGCACCAATAGCCACAGCTTCATCCGGGTTAACGTCACGACGCGGTTCCTTGCCAAAGAAATTCTGTACCGCTTCCTGCACCTTGGGCATACGAATCTGACCGCCGACCAGAATAATGTCGTCGATCTCACTGGCCTTGAGACCGGCGTCTTTCAGCGCGATCTTGCAGGGTTCAATGGTACGGTTGATCAAATCCTCCACCAGAGCTTCCAGTTTGGCGCGCGTGACCTTGATGTTGAGATGCTTGGGACCACTGGCATCGGCGGTGATGTACGGCAGATTGACATCGGTTTGCTGGCTGGAAGACAGCTCGATCTTGGCCTTTTCCGCACCTTCCTTCAGGCGCTGGAGGGCCAGCGGGTCATTCTTGAGATCCA
>JAZFSZ010000010.1:0-48805 GCA_036446455.1 Acidiferrobacterales bacterium | reverse complement strand
GCTGCTGCATTGCGGCGTCGTACAGGCGCGCCTTCAGCAGGTTCATGGCTGTGGCCTTGTTCTTGTGTTGCGAGCGGTCGCTCTGGCATTGAACCACAATTGAAGTTGGCAAGTGAGTAATCCGCACCGCCGAATCGGTCTTGTTAACGTGCTGACCACCGGCGCCACTGGCGCGATAGGTATCGATACGCAGGTCGGCAGGATTAATATCAATATCGACGCTCTCATCCACCTCAGGGTAGACAAAAATCGATGCGAACGAAGTGTGGCGGCGGTTGCCGGAGTCAAACGGTGACTTGCGCACAAGACGATGCACGCCGGATTCGGTCCTGAGGTAACCGTAGGCGTAATCGCCTTCAAACTTGACCGTGGCACTCTTGATACCGGCTACCTCCCCCGAAGAAACCTCCATGATATCGGTCTTGAAACCATGTCTCTCTCCCCAGCGCAGATACATGCGCAGCAGCATATTGGCCCAGTCCTGAGCCTCGGTGCCACCGGAACCGGCTTGAATGTCGATGAAGGCGTTGGCCGGATCCATCTCACCGGAGAACATGCGTCGGAATTCCAGTTCTTCCAGACGCTGGCGAATGGAGTCTATGTCACTAATCACGGACTCGATGGTTTCGTTATCGCTCTCTTCCCTGGCGAGCTCGAGTAACTCGCGCGCATCGCTTACACCACTGGCAACTGCATCAATCACATCGACTTCGTCCTCCAGCCGCGCACGTTCACGCCCCAGCTCCTGGGCCCGTTGAGGGTCGTCCCAGACATCCGGTTGTTCCAGTTCGCGTTGAACTTCAGTCAGGCGTTCGCGTTTGGCATCGTAGTCAAAGGTACCCCCTGAGGGTTTCGACACGCGATTTCAGGTCGTCCAGCTGGTGAGTAAGTTGGCCTGTTTCTTCCATCAGAAAGCTCTAATTTATTTTGTCGATTCGGCTGCTGTCGATTGCGGCGCAAGAATACCCGAATCAGGGCCCTGTTACAGTATCAGGCTGGCTTCTTGCTGGACTTTCGCAGGCCCATAATGTCAGTCACCATGCGTTGTAGCGGCGTGAGCATGGTTGGCACCTCAAATTCCATGATGTGCTCGATAACCCACTTATTATCGGTGGTGGACATGGCCTCAAAAACCTTTTCCCCCAGCACACGTTTGAATGCGTAGCCCGGTCCTTCTTTGTCGTCGTAGGTACACTCGGCATAAGTGGCAAATCGCTCATTCAGTGTTTTAATGAATGGCGCTGCGTAGTCACCCTCGCCATAAATTTCTTCCTGGTTGGCCTGCATGGTGCGCACCAGATTGCGCGCCACCTCGTTGACAAAACGGCTGCGCTCATCGTCGTCGAGATGGCCATAGACCATACGATCCGCAACTTGCACAAGAAAGGCAATGACTTCCGTGATGACGCCCATCACCTGTTCATCACTGGTGTAGGTGAAGCCTTCCTTGTCCATGTGGCGGAAGGTTTCCTGTGCCAGTTTCCAGATATTGAACGCAATGACCCCGGCCAGCTTTTCAAGCGTTCTTGGTTTGCTGGATTTTTCGATATTGCGACGGCTGCGCTTGGACCGATGCCACCGGGTTTTTAGTCGTACTGCCATAATTCAGATCGTACCGAGGTCTTTGCCAATGGGATGAGGACAGTATTATACGCTGGCGCACCATAACCGGTTAAAATACACCACAATTTTTACCAGAATCCACACAATTTCTGCCCTCTTGGAGCAGCTGAAATTGAATTTTCTGGTGTTAGACTTTAGCTAATGCCAAATCTTATGCCCTCAGCTGAGTTCGACGATCTGGTTGCCACCGTGCAGCAGAATTGCCATGTATCGGACGCATTTTACGCCAGCAATTACACCATGTGTGTGTTTCTGCTGAAGATGCGTGAATACTACCGCTGGGAGCAAGGCACCCCATTGACTGAAGAACTGAATCGCAAGGATGTCGGTAACTGGCTGGTGGCGCGGGAGCGTTCCTGGGACGATATCAAGCATGAGGAATTTGACGCGCTGCCGCTAAATCACAAATCCAGAATAGAGGCGTTTGATACCGCTGCAATTAATAGGCAGCTGTTGTCTAATGAGTATGTTTATAGCAGCGGCAAGGGACTCTACGGCAAGCCGCACTTTTTTATTGGTGATCTCCAGAAACGGGACAAGATAGGCGACATCACCATTCTGGTATCGGGTCATGAGCACGCCCGTGACCTCGTGGCGCCACCGTCGATGTACCGCGACAATACCGTATTCGTACGCAAGGAGTCTTTGCGGCGCTATCTGTGGGAACGTATAGAAGAATGGCGTCTTCTAAAGAGCAATGGCCAACACCCGATCGGCCGCTCACTCAAAAGTTATGGCAACCGTCACGATCTGGAGCGTGTACTAGACGACATGACTGACAATGAAACAGAATCCCTGATACTTCACGAGGTGGGTGAAGCCCGGGCCGGTGAATTGCTTGGGTCACAGTGGGAAGAAATGCTGGCCACGTTCCCGCGCACCAAATTTGAGTTCCAGGCCCGCGCCCTGCGCGACCTGTTGGCTGACTCGCTGGTCACGCTGCCAGCGCTGCTTGACCAGAAAAACGACTCCTCTCTGCATATCTATTTTGCCAACCTGAGCGGCATGCGCAAGCACCTGGCGCCAGGACTGGAGGCGGCTTATCAGCACTGGAATGAAACCGGAAATTCCGCCCCCATCTATGAATTCGCCAAACGCGGCCAGGAGTACTGGCTGCACAAAGGACTGTCCATACTTGATGTGTTTCGCCGTGATGGCAGCAGCGCGAAAGATAGTATGGAGGCGACTCTCGAGCAGTCCGCTATCTAGACTCAATCAATACAATATTAATCAAATTCAGGAATTAGCAATGTCTGACGAATCAGAACTGGATCTATCCAGCGGTATCGCTGCCTTCGAAGGCAAGCATTTTGCCACTGCGGCAAATCTGCTGGCTCCCCTCGCCGATGCCGGTAACGCCGAGGCGCAATACCGTATGGCCATCATGTGCCAGAACGGTCTGGGCCGCGCAAAAAACGATGTCGACGCCCTTAAATGGATGCGGCTTGCTGCCGAACAAAATCAGCCCTACGCCCTACACGGCCTGGGATTCATGTATATGCAGGGCGAGTGCGTCGAAAAAGATGAGACCCAAGCCATCAAGTGGCTAACCCTGGCGGCTGAACAAGGATTACCGGGCTCAGCCATGACTCTGGGGATGATGTTTGAGCAAGGACAAGGAGTAGAAAAAAACGAAGTCGAAGCAAAGCGCTGGTACAAACGCGCTGAAGAGAATGATTAGCTTAGTGAAGAAACAGCGACACGCCACCAAGTAAAATCACCCAGGCCACCACACGGCGAAACCAGATCTCATCAACCTTGAAGTGCAAGTAGTTGGCAAACCATAAGGTCGCCGCCAGTACCGGCGCAGACCAAAGCATGGCGCGAAATAAATCATCGCTGATGGTATCGTAAATACCATAGCCGCCAACACGAACCAGATTCAGTACCAGGAAAAACGCCAGTGCGTTATTTCTGATAACAGTCTTGTTATCAAATGTTGCCAGCAAGCGGGTCATCACAATCGGGCCACTAATCCCAAACAGGCCCTGGGAAACACCGGCGAAGGTATCAAGTGATTTTTCCACTACCGATGGCAGCCTTAACTTTCCTGGTGCGGCAACGAGATAAACCCCAAAAATCGTAATCGCGCCGGCTAGTAGCAACCGGAAAATATTGGGCGAAAAATAATAGAACAGCATCAGGCCAGCGATGGCACCGAAAGCGGCGAATGCCAGCATATTCATCAGCACTTTGCGATCGGTGTATCCAGGGGTGCGATACAGCCCGATAGTGGCGACGAGTATCTGGGGTAAAACTGAATAGATCACAAGCGTCTGCACATCGATAAAGAAACTCATCACCATTACCATCATGATGGTGCCGGCCAATCCGAAGACGATTTCAAAGCTGTAGGTAATGACGCAGACCAGCGTCAGCAAGACGATCAGTTCGGCGGTCATACCGGGTTACGAAAACACAACCCAGGTGGTGGCAATATACTTGTTGCCTTTCTCCATCGTGACCGCACGATGTTCGTGAGTCCAGAATGGCGGAAACAGAATCAACTTGCCTTCCTCCGGCTTAACCTTGATATCCTGATACAGAAACTCGGTTTCGCCGCCATCCCCCTCGACATCGTTGATATACCAAATCGCCACCAGCTGGCGATCTGCAAAATCGTGGCTGCCGCCATCAATGTGCCAGTGATAATACTCACCGGCACGATAGCGCTGCATATTGTAGCCGATGTCCCGAAACGGGCCTTTGAAGAAAGGGTGCTTCTCACGGAACTCGCGAATGGCCAACCCCAGTGAGCGATGCAGCAAGCTATCGATGTCTTTCCAGTCGATATTTCCGCTGATGGCAAGATCCGTGGTTTTCTTTATTGATTGCTCTTTCGATGCCTGTTGCCCAATCCGCCCCTCATAGTGCTGGTCGGTTCTGGCCTCAAACCGGCGCACCATCTCCTGGCAAACATCGGCAGGCAAGGCCCCTTTAATCTCGAAGATAAAACTGTTGGGCTTTACCTCTCTGATCTCATAAGGGTCAACCCGCGTATTAATTTGTTCACTCATGATATTACCGTACCACCGCCTGTCGAGAAGGCGAAAAAAAAGCAGACGTTTATCGTCTGCTTTTCGCCACTGACAGTCTTTAGGGGAGTTTTTCGATCTGGGTCAGGCAGCCCAGCTGGAAAAACCGTCAGTCTTTTGTTCTTCACCGTCCTTGTAGCCTGCTTCGTAGGCTTCGTTAAGACGCTGCTCTTCACGTTTGGGGTTGCGAAGGAAGCCGCAGGCCCAGCCGTTGATGTACTCACGGTCTACGCCTTTCTTTTCCATGGTGTCGATGGTTTCGTAATACCTCTTGTTCATTTATACCCGCTCCAATATTTATGTGGGTAGCCCCGAAATCCGGTACATTAGAGGACGCTTATACTAGCCGAGTCACCTGCATTTTCAAAGTCCATTTTTGTGTTTTTTGCAGGCCATAAAACAATGTCGTGACCACCAGGAATTGTTAAAAATAAACAATACTTTTCTTTTAGATAACAACTAGTTATGTGCTTTTCCTGAAGTAACCAAAGGCGTATTGTATAGGTTCCTGAACAAATTTTACTCAACCGTTCCTGTGAGGCAATTCGCTTTACCGGCGTTGCCCCGCATAATAGTCGACCCGGTGGAAACCAGAACAAGGGAACGGAAAAGGCATGATGTTGCAGCTCAATCGGGTTCTAAAACCCGAACAACTGGAAAACGTACGCCGAACCCTGGCACGGGCCGAGTTTGTCGATGGCAAACTTTCCGTCGGTAAAGCGGCCAGTGCGGTAAAAAACAACGAAGAGCTCAAGGCCACCGCCCAGTTGATGGAACTGCTGAACAATGAAGTCATGGGCAGCCTCGTATCACATCCGATTTATCAGGCAGGCGCCCTGCCCCAACACATCGCCAGCCCATTCTATGTGCGTTATACACCCGGCATGCATTACGGCGACCACGTCGACGACCCGGTCATGGGCGTCGAGGGCCAACTCTATCGGTCCGATATCGCTATCACCGTGTTTCTCAACGACCCCAATGAGTACGAGGGCGGTGAACTGGTAATCAACAGCAGCTTTGGTCAAAACAGGGTAAAACTCGACGCCGGAGATGCTGTCATGTACCCCGCCTCCAGCCTGCACCATGTAGCGGAAGTCACAAAAGGAGAGCGGCTGGTAGCCGTCACCTGGGTACAGAGCATGGTGCGCGATCCCGCGCAGCGCGAGTTACTTTATACGCTTTATCTTGCCAAGGAAAAATTGCTGGAAACGGCGCCAAACGATGAAATAACAGACCAGGTCAACACGGCCTATGTCAATCTGGTACGCATGTGGGGAGATCTCTAGAGGGCTGTTTTGGTGACTTCGATCTGGCTCGGCAGGTTAGCAGGTAGATCAACAATAAACGTTGAACCTACTCCCGGCGTACTTTCCAGCCGAATATCCCCCCCCATCAGATTACAGAATTTGCGACTGATCGCCAGACCCAGCCCGGTACCATGGGGTTTACCCTTGATATGATCCTCAATCTGGGCAAATTCATTGAACAATCGGTTGCTGTGAGTATCGCTGATGCCGATACCATCATCCTCAACGCTAAACCGTATCCAGTCGCTGCCGTTCATAGAGTAGCGTTCGACTAACAGCTTTACATTCCCGTCATGGGTGAACTTGGCGGCATTACTCATCAGATTTATGATTACCTGTCGAATTCTGAGTTCATCAGACTCCATGTCTCCGACGGTTTCTGGACATTCGATTTCAGCGTGATTGTTGTTACGAAGCATCATCGGCATCGCTGTTGCAGCAACATCATCAATCATATCGATAAGCGTAAACTGCGATTTGTAGATCTCCATTTTGCCCGCTTCGATCTTGGCGATATCGAGAATATCGTTTATCAGTGACAGCAAATACTGTCCCGCCGAACGGATGCTCTCCAGATCGTTCAGATGCTCGAGCTCTTTTTCCTTGTCTTCATCAAGAGTCTCCATTATCAATTCGCTATAGCCGATAATGGCATTGAGCGGTGTGCGTAGTTCATGGCTCATATTGGCCAAAAACTGGCTTTTGGTTCTGTCCGCAGCCTGTGCAGATTCGAGTGCAGTCTGTAATTGTTCTTTCTGTTCCTGTAATTGATCAAGCATCTCATCAAAAAATCGTTCCAGGTGACCAAATTCATCCTGACGCGTTGGATTCATACGCAGGGATATATCGCCAGCCGAGATTTTTCGTGTCGCCATCACCAGATCCTGAATGGGGCGGATAATAATTCTCTGAATCAGGAATGCCAACGCAATGCCAAACAAAATGAGCGGCGTGCCAGCTGCAATCAATAAGCGGGTGCGTTCCTTCTTAACGAGTGCGCTGACCGGGGGATGATAGAAAATGACTTTGGCAATCTTGTTACCGGGGGCCAGCGAACTGACAAGTGGTCGCGTCAGCGACTCGGAATTCACCTCATTGTGGCCAAAGTTCCACACCAATTTACCAATCTGGATGCGAATGTGATTAAAGTAAATACCCTCGTAATGGGTAGAGACAATTGTTTGGCCGAGGGATTCGAGGTTGTCTTTATCATATACTAACGTACGGGCAATGGCGTAGGCATAACGATCCGCTTGTTCGTTCAGATGCTCGGTAAGATTCTTACCGACATCACCATGGATGAAGGTTGAAATGGCAATACCAACAAAAACCAGGCCCCATAACAACGGTCCCATAATCTTGACGGCAATGCTTGAAACCCAGTTTTCTTGCCAATCCGGCTCAGCAAGCATTCTTGGCGCCTTGCTGCCAGAGTCTTTCTTCATCAGACAAAAACTTTAGATGTGCTGCCAACTCACTTGCCGCCTACCGAAAACCCATCCAGCGATAAAAAATAACCATCGGGCAAATCGCTGTCAGTCCTACCATGATCAACATGACACCCAGGAACCATGGGAAGAACCAGGTCTCTTCTGGAAAACCGACATAGGACATGGCGAGCAGCATAGCAATGGTCAGTCGCATCATGCGCTCAGCCTCAAATCCTATTGATACCACAACCGCTTCTCCACCATTTATTTCAAACTTACCGCCCCATCTTGCTTTGGAGACCAGAATGGGTACACGCAAACCGGTAAGCCCCTCAAATAACGACAGCCCGATGAAGAAATAGATCACCGCATCGGACTCCAGAATGAGCCCGAGCAATATGAAGCCGCCCTGAAGCAGGCGACAAGTACGTTCGTTCAAGCTGAATCCCCCGGTTTTCCCCTGTCCTCATACTATAAGAATCAAGCGGGCGTTTTTCAAGCGGGATTAATGACCAGCACTGTCCTTAGACAGTCAAAAAAAGGCATTTGCCAGGAGAATATGAGTATTACTGGGCTGATGCGGCCAAATTGATGTGCTTATTCGCCAGTCGCTACCGGCCTGTCTGTGTCTGTAATCCACTCACTCCAACTACCGGCATAAAGGCGCGCACCCTTGAGGCCCGCGATCTCCATGGCAACTAGGTTGTGACAGGCGGTGACACCCGAACCGCACATCATTACCACCTGACTGGCATCTTTGCCGCCGACAAGCGCTTTGTACAATTCCGCCATCTCGTCCTTCGACATAAAGGTGCCATCTATATCAAGATTGTGATCAAAGGGAAGATTGATAGCACCCGGAATGTGACCAGCTACTTTGTCGAGCGGTTCGACTTTTCCGGTAAACCGTTCTTCTGCCCTGGCGTCGATGATAACATTGTCACCACTATCGACAACGGCTTCCATTGCCGGCCTATCGATGACCAACTCGGATCTTAAGTGCGGGATAAATTCCTTCTGCGGATACGTTGTCGCATCGGCAGTCAACAGCAATTTATTGCGCGTCCACGCGGGAAGCCCGCCATCCAGCAGCGCCACCTTGTCGTGACCCAGCCAGCGCAACAGCCACCACAACCTGCTGGCCATGGCACCGAAGAAGTCATCATAGGCGATAACCTGCGTGTTGTTGCCGATACCCAGCTCACCAAGTTTCTTTGCCAACACATCAGGATCTGGCAAAGGATGGCGACCGGTGTTCCTTGTCACGGGTGCCGCCAGGTCGTCATCAAGGTGTAAGTAACGCGCACCCGGAATGTGTCCCGCTTCATAAGCGCGCCGACCGGCCTCGCTATCGGTAAGCGTAAAACGGCAATCAACGACGACCCAGTTGTTATCATCATAATGGGCGTTCAGATTGCCAGCACTGATTACGGTTGTGTAAGTCATGGGTCCGGAAAAAACCAGGGTGGCTGGAAGAAAACCTCTAGCCGCCCAGTTTGCCAATTAACTCTAATTGAAGTCGCTTAGTATCCACCTTTACGACGAGATTCCGGTAGACCGGCGATGCGACCACCCTGCTTGCTCGGGTCATTGGGGAACAGATCATAGATATCCTTCTGTGCCAGCTTCTGGTCCCATTTTTCCGACATCGCTTTGACGATGTTGCGTGTATTGGGTTGATTCTGGTTATTGCTGAAATACTCTTCGCGCAAATAATTCATCAGATCCCAGTGTTTGTCGGTAAGCTCAACGCCCTCCTCTTCGGCGATGTGCCTGGCCAGGTTTTCGCTCCAGTCTTCGTGATTGACAAGATAACCATTTGCTGTGATTTCAACGGTCTTGCCATTAATTTCCAGTGACATAACAATCAGTCCTTATTGCAAGTTTATTGAATAGGAAAACTTTCAGCCTGCTCAATCGACATTCGAATCGCTGAGCTTGTTGATATCCTTGTGTGGGATAAAAATTCCGCATCCCAGATAGCGGTGTTCACCGAGACCGGTCTGCTGCAGTAAAAGCGAATCTTCCGTTCCCATGTCCGCCAGCATCAAACTGCGGGTAGGTATAATATCATCCGGCGTATGGATGGTCTTGCTGATTCCACACATCATTTTGCGTGGGTGAATCGACATGGCTTTCAGTTGGGACACGATATCATCCAGGAACGCCTCTTCGTCACCGTCATCATCCGCCACCAGGTAGCGGGCGTAGATGGCACTGAAGGGGGTCAGTTCCCGTGTCGTCGCCTTGCCGACCTCAAGGGTATGACCATTAATGTCGAGCACCTGGCCGGTAAGGGTCATAGTTTCTTCAACTCGAATCTGGGGAACACGTAATATCAGTCGGGTGCGCCGCGACGGGAATATCAGTTCATCGGGTGCTTGCGGACGCATCCAGCCATTGCCGGAATCTGCCACATGGATGCTGTGTACTGCGGCCCGGGCCTCACCCCGAAACCATGGCAACACCGCAAGAATCGATTCGCCCAGCGCGTGAGCATGATCCACCGGAATCGCTTCGCACTGAATGCGGAAGGCGATATCCACTACCTCACCGGAAGTGGCGTGGGTCTGACTGTCACTTTTTTCTTCCCAATGCATAGCGTATTTTGCCGGGTCAGGCGACCGGCAATGTCTGCTGCAGGCTGTCACGGTCGAACCACCACTCATCCTGCACCATGACGTCAACAATATTGCGCAAGCGGATCAGGAACTTGTCCGGATCATTCAGCTCCAAACGCGCAAACCAGGAATCAAATTTTTGCTGCGAGCTGACATCACTGTGGCGTCGCGCTACAGTGCCGATTAGATTATTGGTAAAAAACAGCAGATCATCGCGTTGCTTGCCTTCCGCACGCATGTCAGCAATATAATGTGCCGTGACTGCCGCTATCGCAGCACCGTCGGAATCATCCGGCGTTTCATCAACTACGTTCTGCAGCGCGGCAACGGTCAGCTCCGGGTCTATCGGAAAGGTCACCGCCAACCAGATAGCCTGGCCCAGCGCTGGCAGCGCGTCGGGCTGATCGGAATGAAACATCGCCAGGCAGGCCAGTGCTGCCTGTTCCCATTTCTGCTCTGCCAACAGCGGATCCAGGGCCGCACGGGCCAGATCCCATGCCTCTTTGCCGCGGTCAAGGTCAACCAGAATCGTGGCTGCGTCTATCTGCAGCTCTGCTTTCTGGATGACCGCTTCCAGATTCAGTTCACGGATGCGGTCCTGCAAAGCCTGAAGGCGTGATTCCAGCAGCGCAGTCGACGAGACAGCGTCTTCGGCGCCGTCGGCGTCATTCTTGCCAATATCATCATTTATGTATTTCATAAATTTAGTATACGTTATGGGTAATGGAGCTTATCCCTACAAAAGCGCCTTCGAGTTTGTCTTCCCAGTCTGGCGGGGTATCGGGGTACGTTGGTTTCACGTCCATCTTGAAATGGATCTCGCCGGGCGCGCGCTGCTCTATCACTTTTAACAATTCCTCAAAGGTATCCATTTCCGCGTTCTGAATCAGCACTTCACTCAGATACATCATAATCAGCTCTCCTGTTCCATAACACGATGCCAGTGAGTATTGGCAATGCGGTCGTAATAGCGTGCGCGATAAACCAGCCGCTGTTCAGTCTTGACTTCACTGTCCTCATACGCGGTACGGTTGTGCAACACGTTGTTACAGACCAGGCCCTGGCCGGCAGCGAGACTGCCATGCAACAGGTAGCCAGAATCCGTTTTCAGCAAATGATCGAGAAAGACCACTGCCGCAGACGTCATTTCATCATCTTTCCACTCGATGCTGCGGGTGCGCGCCGTATACCGCATATGGAGGTCACCAGTGGTGGGATCAAGAGAAAACACCGGGCCAATGCGGATTTCGCGGGTTTCTTCGCCGGTTTCAGTGTTGGGCGGAATGGTCATGGCATCGGGCTGCATCAGCGCCTCCACATACGCCGGATTGGCATCACGCATCAGAATATAAGCGATTTCCGGGTCCAGGAACGCGTTTTCACCCCCGTGCGCAGCAGGCCGTACACAATGCAACAGCATGGCGCGAATTTGCTGTGTCGGCAGATTATAGTAACCGTCCGTATGCCACAGCAGCCGGCGATTGGAATACGGGATATAACCTCTGCCGGATTTGCCCTCAACCACGGTGAGTGAAGTAATGCCGTCCTCATCCGCCAGCATATTGGGATCAAGACGCGTCAGCCCCAGGGCGGTGCCGATATTGCGGGGGATCGACCGATCCTCATTATTGCCTTCTGTGGTGGCATAAACCGCCATATTATAGTGGCTACAAAGGCGCGAGAGTTCGGCGATTTCCGCCGCCGACGGTTTAGACGCGTCCTTGATCTCCACCGTCAGGGCATCAATCGAAAGCGGATAGTTTTTCAGTTTTTGCTCGCGCCAAACCGCGTAAATTGCGTCATTGATCAGCACAAACGGGGAAACCGCAGCCTTGTTCGCTGGCACTAAATTTATTGGCACTTGGCCTGCACGATTCATCTGTTTTTCAAGCTCCGTCATTTTCACTTGTTTGTTTACCAGTTTAACGCCCCTACCTTATATACACCCGACATAGCGCAAATTAATTCCAGGTCAATTAACTCAAGTATTTCCACAGCGTCGGCACTGTATTTGAAAAACCATGCCGAAAAAAGACCCCGAACGGGAGGGCTATCTAAATACAAAAACTTGGGCAATCTAGCTAACGTAAATTATTGAGTTATTCTGTACAATATTGATTGTGAGCAATTATTGTAGCCTCACCGGGTTTAGCCAATTGGGGCCCTCTGATCAGGCATATCCCTTTTGGGGGGTGCTCACCCACCTGCAGCCACCCCCAAAGAAAGCTTTTGTCAGCGTTGTCATATGTCTACACTTGCGCCCGTTGTTGAATATGACAGGTTGATAATAACCACTGGAAGCACATTGACAATCGCAGTAACATGCGCTCCCGTTGAGAATACCAAGCCTGTTAAAACTCAGGCCTGCCGCTCTAGCTAGTGAGGCAAGGCGAATGAATACCGAATTCAGACTGGAGGTATCACGTAATGCCTAAAGACCCTAAGCGTCATTCCACCTATCTCCCTCCGATGAAGGAGAAGGAATCAAGCAAACCGTTCCATAGCACGCCAAATCTCGACCAGCTCGAGAGCGGTCCCTGGCCGAGCTTTGTAACCGGACTGAAGCGCCTGGCCATGAACAAGGAACATGGCAATATGATGGTTGATCTGCTGGGTCAGCTCGAGCACTCCTACAAAACGCGCCTGGGTTACTGGAAAGGCGGCACCGTTTCCGTTTTCGGTTATGGCGGCGGCATTATTCCGCGTTTCACCGAGCTGATGGACAAAAACGGCGTGCCAATGTTCCCCGAATGTAAAGAGTTCCACACCCTGCGTGTTGTTCCGCCGGCAGGTAACCACTACACCACTGATATGCTGCGCCAGTTATCCAGATCGTGGGATAAACATGGCTCTGGCCTGATCGCATTCCACGGACAGACTGGCAACATCATGTTTATCGGCACCACATCCGTAGGCACACAACACTTCTTTGACGAAATTAACGAATACGGCTTTGATCTCGGCGGCGCCGGCCCCTGTGTCCGTACTGGCATGTCCTGTATTGGCGCTGCTCGTTGCGAGCAGTCCTGTGCCAACGAGCAAAAGATTCACCGTCTGTTGGTAAACCAGTTCCTCGACGACATGCACCGTCCGGCCCTACCCTATAAATTCAAGTTCAAAGTCTCTGGTTGCCCCAACGACTGCATGAACTCCATTCACCGTTCTGACTTTGCCGTCATCGGCACCTGGCGCGACGACATCAAGGTTGACCAGGATGAAGTGAAGAAATTTGTTGCCGAAAAGGGCCGTAAGTACGTCATCGACAACGTGATAAGCCGTTGCCCGACCAATGCCCTGTCACTGAATGATGACGACAGCCTCGACGTAGACAACCGTAACTGTGTTCGTTGCATGCACTGCATTAACGTCATGACCAAAGCCCTGAGCCCGGGTGATGACCACGGCGTCACTATTCTTATCGGTGGCAAGCGTACCCTTAAGATCGGTGACACCATGGGCACCGTTATCGTTCCATTCATGAAGCTGGAATCGGATGAAGATTACCAAGGCCTGATTGAAATGGCCGAGAATACCATAGACTTTTTCGCGGAGAATGCGCTGGAACACGAGCGCACCGGTGAAATGATCGAACGTATCGGTCTGGTTAACTTCCTTGAAGGTATCAATATCGATGTTGATCCCAATATGATTGACCACCCGCGTGAAGGCTCCTACCTGCGCATGGATGACTGGGATATCGAAGCTGAAAAGTGGAATAAGCGTAAAGCCGAAGCCGCAGGTTAAAACGATCAAGTGAGAAGGCCCGCTCCATCGGGGCGGGCCTTCGTTTAAGCGATAGCTGTATCACATAATAGGTAATTACTGGAGGCAAATATGGCAGTAACTCATCGCCATCCTATAGAGAGCGGTACCCCGGATCCGTTCCAGTACATGCACCCGATTTTCATCAAGAACTTCGGTGCCTGGTCATATCATGATCGTCCGCGTCCAGGCGTATTGCATCACGTCGCCAAGAGCGGAGATGAAGTGTGGACCGTTCGTGTGGGTACTCAGCGCCAGCTTGGACCCTACGAAATTGATTTGTTATGTGACATTGTCGACAAATTCGCCGATGGGCATGTGCATTTCACTATTCGTTCCAACTTCGAAGTAATGGTCACTGATGAATCCAAGGTCGATCCTTTAATTCAGGCGTTTGAAGACGCGGGTTACCCCGTCGGCGGTACCGGTCCTTCTGTCACCATGATTTCTCACACCCAGGGTTGGTTGCACTGCGACATTCCCGGCACCGATGCAGCGGGTGTGGTAAAAGCGCTGATGGACGAACTGCACGAAGAATTCATTAACGAGCGCATGCCGAACCGTGTGCACATCACCACCTCCTGCTGTCAAATCAACTGCGGCGGTCAGGGTGATATTGCTATTAATATTCAGCATACCAAACCACCGAAGATCAACCACGACCTCGTGGCCAATGCCTGCGAGCGCCCCTCTGTGGTGGCCCGCTGCCCGGTTGCCGCGATTCGTCCGGCCATCGTTAATGGCAAGCCGTCGCTGGAAGTGGATGAGAAGAAATGCATCTGTTGTGGTGCCTGCTTCCCGCCGTGCCCGCCGATGCAGATCAACGACCCCGAGCACTCCAAATTTGCTGTCTGGGTAGGCGGCAAGCACTCCAATGCCCGCTCCAAACCCAGTTTCCACAAACTGGTGGCTGCTGGCATCCCCAATAACCCACCGCGTTGGCCGGAAGTCGCCGAGATCGTCAAGAATATCCTCAGGGTATACCAGAATGACGCGCGCGACTGGGAACGTGTTGGCGACTGGATTGACCGTATTGGCTGGCCGCGTTTCTTCGAGCTGACCGAACTGCCGTTTACCAAGTACCACATTGATAACTGGCGTGGTTCGCGTCGTACACTGAATGCATCGACCCACATCCGTTTCTAGGATAGTGGTTCGGGATATCAGCCCACGACATTGACAGGAATCAAGAGGAAGTTTTAATGAAGTTCAGTATTGCAATTCACGAGGGCCCGTATACCCACGAGGCCAGTGACACCGCGTACCAGTTTATTGTTGCCGCGCTGGAAAAAGGACACGAAATTTTTCGCGTATTCTTCTACCACGATGGGGTTAATAACGGCACGCGCCTCACCACGCCGCCACAGGACGACCGCAATATCGTAAAGCGCTGGTCAGAACTGGCGGAGAAACACAGCCTGGATCTCGTCGTCTGCGTTGCCGCTGCCCAGCGCCGCGGTATTGCTGATGCCGACGAATCCAAACGCAATGGTAAGGACACTGACAACATCGCTCCCGGTTTCCGTATCTCCGGTCTGGGCCAGTTGATTGAATCCTGTATTCAATCTGATCGTCACCTGACGTTTGGCGACTAACCCGGAATTGAGGAAAGAAAATGTCTGATGAGATGACAGAAGAAGGCGGCGTAATCAAAAAGTTCATGTTTGTGAACCGTACCGCGCCCTATGGAACAGTATACGCACTGGAGTCACTTGAAGTGGTTCTTATCAGCGCCGCGTTCGAACAGGATGCCTGCGTTTTGTTCGCTGACGACGGTGTGTATCAGCTGAAGAAAGGCCAGAATACCGACGCACTCGGTATGAAAAATTTCTCGCCGACCTACCGTGCACTGGAAATGTATGACGTGGAGAAACTCTACGTTGATAAAGAGTCCATGGAAGCTCGTGGACTGACAAAAGACGATTTTATTGTCGACGTTGAAGTAAAAACATCTGCTGAAATTGTGTCGATGATGGAAGACATGGACATGGTCCTGAATTACTAAGAGGTGGTTTAGATGCTACATACTGTTAACAAGTCACCTTATACAAAGAACTCTCTGGACACCTGCTTGCGGTTGGCCAAGGAAGGGAGCGCGATTTTACTGATTGAAGACGGCGTGTACGCGGCGTTAACCGGAAGTGAAGTCACATCAAAAGTCGAAGCGGCCATGAAGAAATTTACCTTCTATGCCCTTGGTGCGGATCTGGATGCGCGTGGTGTTCAGGATCGTGTCATCGATGGTATTACAGTGGTCGATTATGCGGGCTTTGTAAATCTGGCAACCGAGAATTCGGGTGTCCAGTCCTGGCTCTGATTTGTACAATTTAATTTCTGAATAGGAGTAAACCAAATGGCGACGATAGACGTAGCTGGCAAGAGTATCGAGGTTGATGAGGAAGGTTACCTCATTAATCGTGACGACTGGAATGAAGAAATTGCTACCGCGATGGCCAAGATCGATGACTGCGATCTGGACGAAGCTCACTGGGGCGTGATCAACTTCCTGCGTGAGTATTATGAAGAGTATCAAATCGCTCCGGCTGTTCGCGTTCTGACCAAAGCGATTGGCAAGAAGCTGGGTGCGGACAAAGGTAACAGCAAATACCTGTACGAACTGTTCCCGTACGGACCTGCCAAGCAGGCATGTAAGTACGCGGGTCTGCCGAAGCCGACTGGCTGCGTATAAGGCCGCAAGATACTTGAGAACTGCCGGGGGGAATCCGCACCCTGCCTTCTCTGATTTGAATCACTCGGGGTAACTCATGTCAGCAGTGACTGTCGTTTTCGCGCTAATGTTTTACGCAGCGACAGCAATCCTTGTGTTTGGATTGCTGTACAAGACGTTTGTCTATGCGCGTACACCACAACCGTTCAAGATTCCGACAACACCGGCACCAATCACAAAGGCAGGTGTTGTCTGGCGCATCACTAAAGAAGTGACAGTATTTTCCAGCCTGTTCAAAGCCAGCAAGTGGACGTGGTTGTTCGGCTGGATGTTCCATGCCGCCCTGGTGTTGGTGCTGTTGCGCCACTTGCGTTATTTCACTGAACCGGTCTGGGTCTGGATTGCACTGCTACAACCGTTTGGCAAGTATGCTGCCTTTGCCATGCTTGCTGGCTTGCTCGGACTCTGGGCGCGTCGCTTCCTCGTGGATCGTGTGCGCTATATCTCCAGCCCCTCAGACCATCTGATGCTGGCCCTGCTGGTCGCCATAGGTGGCACGGGTGCGGCAATGAAATTTATTCCAGCGGCGCATACCGATATTATCGCATTGAAGGTCTTCATCCTTGGCCTTATGCGCTTCGACTGGCAACCACTGAATGCCGATCTGGTGCTCCTGGTGCACCTGAGTCTTGTCATTATACTAATGGCCATATTTCCCATAAGTAAATTGCTGCACGTGCCGGGTATATTCTTTCACCCAACACGTTACATGACCGATAACGCGCGTGATAAACGTTATGTTCGTGGTTGGTCGGCCAATGCCGACGTCGGCAGCAAGTAAAGTGTATAGAGGATTAGGTCGTGGCTGATTTTGAAACTCCGGAATTAACAGTATACCCCATCATTCCGCATATCAAACCGGGATCGATGAAGCACAGCAGCCCGTTTGTTGCCAACGCTGATCATCAGGAAAGTGTCGGCTTCCCCGGTGGGCTGGTCGACAACTGGGAAGAAAAGGCCGTCGCTAAACTTGGCGATATCGCCAGGAACAACAAGGCTTTCAAGGTTTTTCTCGATTCGTGCGTGAAGTGCGGCGCCTGTACCGACAAGTGTCACTACTACCTTGGCACTTCCGATCCAAAAAATATGCCGGTTGCACGCCAGGACTTATTGCGCAAAGTCTATCGTCGTTATTACACCTTCGCCGGTAAGTATTTCCCGTGGCTGGTCGGCGCCGAAGACATGACCAAAGAAGTGCTGGATGACTGGTATTCTTATTTTCACCAGTGCTCCCAGTGTCGCCGCTGTTCCGTGTTTTGTCCCTTCGGTATCGATACCGCCGAAATCTCCATGGCCGCACGTGAAATCATGGACACCATTGGCCTGGGCCAGAAATACAGTAATGAAATTATTGGCAAGCTGCACAAGATTGGTAACAACCTCGGCCTGCCGGAACCGGCGCTGGTCAACACCATGGAAGGCCTCGAGGAAGACGTCAAAGATGAAACCGGCGTTGACGTGCGTTTCCCAGTCGATGTTAAAGGTGCTGACATACTATTGGTTACACCTTCGGCTGATTTCTTTGCCGAACCGCATATCGATGGATTAATTGGTTATGCAAAGGTATTTCACCAGGCGGGCATGAGTTGGACACTAAGCTCATACGCGTCGGAAGCAGCCAATTTTTCCATGTTTATTGGTAGCCCGGAAAATCTGAAAAAAGCGTCCATGCGTATTCGTGATGCGGCACTGGATCTCGGTGTCAAACGCATTATTGTGGGTGAATGCGGTCATGCCTGGCGTGTGGCGTATAACTTCTGGAACACATTGATCGGCCCATTTGATTTCCTCGATAAGGCTTATCCAAGTCCAATGCACATTATTGAGGTCACTCACGATTTATTGCAACGTGGTGCGCTGAAGATTGATAAGTCGGGCAACGATCATCGTCGCATTACCTTCCATGACTCCTGTAATGTGGCGCGCGCCTCACGCATGGGTAATATACCCGGTGGCCAGTTTATACTGCCGCGCGAAGTCATCAAGGGTGTAGCCAATCACTATTTCGACATGGCGCCGGAAACCACCCATGAAAATACGTTTTGTTGTGGCGGCGGCGGCGGTCTGTTGACCGACGACCTTATCGAGCTGCGCGTTAAAGGAGCCATGCCCCGCATGAACGCATTGCAACGCGTGGTTGAAGAACATGACGTGAACTTCCTTACTGCCATTTGCGCTATCTGCAAGAGCCAGTTCAGCAAGACATTACCGTATTACAACTTCCCCATGGACATGATCGGCAGTGTGCACCAATTGGTGAGCGACGCCATTGTGCTTGGGGCCAAGGAATAGACAGTCTGTCCGCATCCCGGGTAGTCGTGTAATTTTAGATTAATCGTATTGGAGAATATCAATATGGCAGCTCCTCTAGACAAGGTTCTAAAAAGCGAAGGTTTTACGCTGCGTCGTTATAAAGACGGTCAAAACACGGATGACTGGGCTTCCAACACGGACCGTATTTTCATGGGGGACGAAACCCACAAGTGTCCAACCTATATTCATAAGACACCGCCCTGCCAGGGTAGTTGTCCCTCTGGTGAAGACATTCGCGGCTGGCTCAATATCGTACGCGGCATTGAAAAACCATCTGAAGGCATGGACTGGCAGGAATACGCTTTCCGCCGCTCCACTAACGCTAATCCCTTTCCATCGGTCATGGGTCGTGTCTGCCCTGCTCCGTGTGAAGACGGCTGTAACCGCAACGAACTCGAAGACTTTGTCGGCATCAACTCCATCGAACAGTTCATCGGCGATACGGCGCTGGAAAACAAATACACATTTGAGGCGGGTAAAGACACCGGCAAAAAAGTAGCTATTATTGGTGGCGGCCCGGCCGGTCTGGCAGCGGTCTTTCAGCTGCGTCGCCTTGGTCACGGCGTCACCGTTTTCGACGATCATGACACCTTCGGCGGTATGATGCGTTTCGGCATTCCGGGTTATCGCACCCCGCGCGAAGTCATCGACGGCGAGATCGACCGTATCCTTGCCATGGGCGTGGAAACCCGTCTGAATACCCGTGTCGGAACCGATGTCAAACTGGAAGAACTGGAAAAAGAATTTGACGCCATCCTGTTTGCCATCGGCGCCCAGTCCGGTCGTGCCCTGCCGATACCGAACGCCGATGTGTCCAATTGTATTTCCGGCATTGCCTTTCTCGACGCCTTCAACCAGGGGCGCCTGAAGGCTGTCGCTGGCAAGGTCGTGGTCGTCGGTGGTGGTGATACTTCAATCGACGTAGCGTCCGTTGCCCGCCGTATTGGCGGCATCAAGAATATTGCCGAGAAGGATCGTCCAGAAAATATTGTAATGGGCCAGACGGCTCATGATGTGGCTGACGTTGCCAATCGTGAAGGTGCCGAGGTTATGTTGATCTCTCGTCAGCCGATCGAGAACATGGCGGCCGCCCAGCACGAAGTGGATGATGCGACTCGCGAGGGTGTCGAAATTCAAGGCGGCCTCAGCCCGGTGGAAGTGGTTGTTGGCGAAGACGGCCGCGCCAAAGCGCTGCGTGTTGCCAAAATGGATTACTCCTCGGGTAAAGGCGAAATCATTGAAGGTAGCGAATTTGATATCGAGTGCGACTTGATCGTTTCGGCTATTGGACAAACCGGTAACCTTGAGGGTTTTGAAGACCTTGGCAACGAACGTGGCCTGATGGATGCCGACAAGCATTATCAGATTCCAAACAAGCCCGGCTATTTCGTCTGTGGTGATATTGTTCGACCACATCTGCTGACAACGGTTATCGGTCAGGCATCGATTGCTGTCGATAGTATTGACCACTACTTCAATAACCTTGAAGTCGGCAAACGTCCCAAAATTGACGTGCATCACTACAAATTGCTGGCCAAATTGCAAGAAACTGATCACGTCCCGGAACATTACGAACCGGAAGGTCCGGCATCGGAACGTGGTATTGATCGCGGTCTTCGCGGTACGGATTATGCGGACTATGCCGTCCACAACTACGAGGATCGATCCGGCGCCGAAATTTGTCAGGCCAACGAATTGTTCCTCGGTCATTTCGAAGAGACAGCACGTAACCTGCGCACCGAAAGCGTTCCCACTGCCGAAGAAGTACTGGGTCACTTTGAAGAGCGAGTCACGGGGCTGGATGCAGAACATGCCAAGGCGGAAGCAGATCGCTGTATGAGTTGCGGCATGTGCTTTGAGTGTGACAACTGTGTGATCTACTGCCCCCAGGACGCTATCTTCCGCGTGAAGAAGGATGAGTCAACCATGGGCCGTTATGTCGATACTGATTATGACAAGTGCATCGGCTGCCACATTTGTCAGGACGTTTGTCCAACCGGATATATCAAGATGGGACTGGGAGAGTAAATCGACCAATGTTATGCCGAACCCATAATCTCTGGCGCGCACTGTTTGCTGCCGCCGCAATAGCCGTATCCATAACGGGTCTGGCCGACGCATATGGTGCGGAAGTCCAGAACAAAAGGACCAGTCTGCCAATACCCAATTTCACAATCACCAAGGGTGACAAATGTGTTGAGCCGACCGATGTGATGCGTGACCAACACATGGAGTTTATTCTACATCAACGTGACGAGACTACGCTGCGCGGTATTCGTACAACCAAACACAGCCTGAAAAACTGTGTCAATTGTCACGCCAACCCGGAAACTAAAAGTGTCGTGGGAAAAGACGGCTTCTGCGAAAGCTGCCACAGTTACGCCGCCGTCAGCATCGACTGTTTCTCTTGTCATACCGATAAAGCGACTGATAAAAAATCTGTTCGCTCTGGTCTTGGCGCTATCGGTAGCAAAATTATTGCCGGTACCGGAGGTGTAAAATGAACCTGTCACGTCGCGACTTTATCGCAGCGGGCGCCGCGGTAACCGCTGGCGCCGTAATGGCGCCCGGTATTAATTTGATCGAACTGGCGCTAGCGAAATCGCCGGAAGAAGCGGTGACGGCAGCCCAACGCTGGGGATTGCTCATTGATACCAACAAATGCACCAAGGGTTGTACCGCATGCGTTGATGCCTGTCACACCGAAAACGGTGTAAACAACGAAAACCTGAAAGGCAGTGATGCCACCAAGCCACAGTGGATTCGCAAAGTCGAGATAAAGGACCCCACTACCGGTCACGAACAGTCGTTACCGGTCATGTGCCAACATTGTCAGGACGCACCCTGTGTCGACGTTTGCCCGACCGGTGCCTCATTCAAACGCGCCGATGGTATCGTCCTGGTAGATAAACACACCTGTATCGGTTGCCGTTATTGCATGATGGCCTGTCCCTACAAGGCACGTTCATTTATACATGAAGATTTGACTGACCAGAAACCGCACGCACCGCGGGGCAAAGGTACCGTTGAGTCCTGCACCTTGTGTGTGCACAAGATTGATGCCGGTGATGGCACCACGGCCTGCGCTGAAGCCTGCACCAAAGAAGGCCACCGCGCCATCCTGTTCGGAGATCTCAATGACGCGTCAAGCGACATTGCCAAAAAGGTAAAACGCACGGCAACACGCCGCATTCGTGAAGATCTGAACCTGGACCAAAGTGTCCGCTATATCGGCATTTAAGTATCAACCGATTCGCAGCTAAGGTCTGAGAACAGAAAACAATGAAAAAAGTTATTCACTACCGCATGATAGAAGGCAATAGTCTCGCCTACGGTGCTATTCTGGTTGTGCTGGGTGCGCTTGTCGTCGCCGGGCTGGGCGCTGCCTACTACATGGAACACAATGGTCACTGGGTGACCGGCATGACCAACAAGATCATATGGGGCACGCCGCACGTCTTTGCAGTATTCCTGATCATCGCCGCTTCCGGTGCCTTGAATGTTGCTTCAATTGCATCCGTATTCAACAAAGCACCATACAAACCCCTGGCGCGCATGTCTGCCCTGATCGCACTGGCCTTACTGGTCGGTGGTCTCGCAGTACTGTTACTGGACCTCGGTCGGCCTGATCGCCTGATCATCGCCATGACCTATTACAATTTTAAATCCATTTTTGCCTGGAATATTTTCCTCTACACCGGCTTTATGGCCGTCGTCGGGGTCTATGTCTGGGTGATGATGGAACACAGGATGAACCGTTTTTATAAAGCCGTCGGCATGGCCGCCTTTATCTGGCGACTGGCGCTGACAACCGGTACCGGTTCCATTTTCGGTTTTCTGGTCGCCCGGCAGGCCTATGACGCCGCCATCATGGCGCCCATGTTTGTTATCATGTCATTCTCGTTTGGCCTGGCCATTTTTATTGTGGTAATGATGGCTTCCATGAGCTGGACCGGCCGGCCACTGGGTGATGTGTTATTAAAACGGCTGAAAAACCTGCTGGGCGTATTCGTGGCCGCGGTACTCTATTTCGCGCTGGCGTATCACCTGACCAATCTTTACGCCACCGAACATCACGCGGTGGAGGAATTTATCTTGCTGGAAGGCGGAATCTATACACTCATTTTCTGGCTGGGCCAGATCATGATTGGTGGCATCCTGCCGCTGGTTCTGCTCTTTACGCCCGCTATCTCGCGCAGTCGTGGTGCCATTGTCCTGGCGTCCATAATGGTTATCGTCGGTGGCCTCGCCCAGATTTACGTCATCATAATCGGCGGTCAGGCTTTCCCGCTGGTCATGTTCCCGGGCATGGAGGTATCGAGTTCATTCTTTGACGGCACCGTCGCCAATTACCAGCCTTCTCTCCCGGAGGTATTGCTGGGAGTGGGTGGCATTGGCATTGCCCTGTTTGCCGTTGCGTTTGCCATCAAGGTGCTGCCGTTCCTGCCCGATACACTGGCTGACGCCTATGTCGACCCACACCACAACGAACCGGAAGTCGCAGATCAACCTGCTGCCGAAGCTGCCGAAGCCTGATTTCCCTCCCGTTTCCGTGGATTACTGGTTCCACGGTGTGGACAAGTCTATCTGTCGACTCCATATTGGAACTACCACTATTACTTCCCGGTTTCGCCGATGCCGCAATTTCTGATATCCGCTGGCCATAAATCCTCTGGCAAGACCACGTTGTCCATCGGCCTCAGCGCGGCACTCACCCAGCGCGGCCATACCGTGCAAACATTCAAGAAGGGTCCGGACTACATTGACCCCCTTTGGCTCGGTATGGCCAGCAACCGTCCTTGTCACAATCTGGATTTCTACTTATCCAGCCCGGACGAAATTAAAAGTGCCTATCGGCACCGCAGCCACGGGTCGGATATTCAGATCATTGAAGGCAACAAGGGTCTCTATGACGGTCTCGACCTCGACGGCAGCAACTCCAACGCCGCGCTGGCAATACTGCTGGGCACACCGGTGATGCTGGTCATCAATGTGCAGGGCATGACCCGCGGAATCGCACCACTTATTCTGGGTTACCAGCAGTTTGAGCCTGATCTCGAGATCGCCGGCGTGATCTTTAACCAGGTAGGCGGTTACCGTCATGAAGACAAATTACGAGCCGTCGTAGAGCATTACACCGATGTGCCCGTGGTAGGTTCGGTGCACCACGATCCGGCGATAGCAATTACCGAACGCCATCTTGGATTAATGCCAAGCAACGAATCAGACGCAGCGAAAGAAAAGATTCGTATCATTGCTGAACGTATTGCCGAACAGGTGGACCTGGACAAATTGATGGCAGTTGCCGGCACATCACTCGACACCATTAGTGCGACAAAAACCGCACAGTCATGGAATTCCAGAATTCGACTCGGTATCGCAAGGGATGCGGCGTTTGGTTTCTATTATCCTGGCGACCTTGAGGCGCTGGAGGCCGCCGGTGCTAAACTTATCGAAATTAATACCCTCAGTGACAAGTCGTTACCCGAACTGGATGCGCTTTTTATTGGTGGCGGTTTTCCGGAAACGCAGATGGAGAAATTGCAACAGAATTCGTCATTACGTGCAGCAATCCGGGATGCTATTGAATCCGGGCTGCCCACCTACGCAGAATGCGGCGGCCTCATGTATCTCGCCCGAAACATCACCTGGCGGGACAAGACCTGCCAGATGGTCGGCATCATCCCGGCCGATGTACTGATGCATGACCGGCCGGTCGGGCGCGGTTACACTCGACTCGTTGAAAACGGCAATAATCACTGGGGACTTGCGACCGGAGGCGATGAAGAAGCAGAATTTCCAGCTCACGAATTTCACTACTCCAGCCTGGAAAATATCGATCCGGATCTGGAATTTGCTTACCTTGTAAAACGCGGCATGGGCATCGATGGCAAGCGTGATGGTATTGTTTACAGGAACCTGCTGGCAAGCTATGTCCATTTGCGCGATGTGGAACAGAATCACTGGGCCAACCGATTTGTTGAATTTGCTCGATCTATCCGGGATCGCGAAAAACCGGAATCAAAAGCGAGCCTATAAAGGAAAATGACGATGATTACAGTAACGGTAAAAGCAGCAGACAAGATCAAAGCCTCGGCCGAGGAAAGTACAAAATCAGGGCTATGGCTTCGCCTGGCTGCTAAAAAAAATGATGATGGCTCGATTGAGTATGGGCTGGGAATGGACGAACAGCGGGACGAGGACGTGAAGATTGAAACCGAAGGCGTGCAGATCATTGTTGCCAAAGAAAGCCAGGAATTGCTCAGCGGTTGCGTACTGGATTACGTTGAAATTGAGGAAGGCAAACCCCAATTCATCTTTTTAAACCCCAATGACCCCAATTATATTCCCCCAACCGAGGGCGATATCGCTCAAATTCCTGCCAAACATGGTGACAATTGATACGCAGGCGCATGTAGGCGCTAAACTCGGGGTGAGGGTATCCAGAATGATGTGGTTAACAGGCAATGGCGATCACTTCTAATCAAACAGCAGTGAAACAGAACGGCGATGCAGTCATGCGGAAAACACGACTGCACCTTGGCCTGGTTCAGTGGCAAGAATTTAAAACGCTAATCAAGGAAAATGGCCTGTTTTTACCACTTTCAGGATTGGTTCTGGTGCTCGGTGGCATAATCGGAGGTGCGATAACCTCCCAGGCCCCCAACCTCTTTTTCGCAATTCTGGGTACCATCGGTACCGCCTTAATATTTCTGGTGGTAGTGCGCCTGCGGCGGGAATACCTGAAACCTCTCAGCCACCTGCGTTCCTGGTCACAACACATTCGTTCGGGCAATCTCGCAATTCATGTTCCAGTACCCCTGCACGGTGAAATGGTGGGCCTGGTACGCGACATCAACGGACTTACTGATGAGCTGAATGTGCTGACTGATGATATGGACAGCAAGGTGCGTGCGCAGACAGAACATATCGCCAGTAAATCTCGATCACTGGAGATTCTCTATGACATCGCCACTGATCTCAGCTCAGCCAGAAATCTTGATGATCTGCTAGCACAGTTCCTTGACACACTGATGGTGTTATTTGATGCGCGAGCGGCCACGGTACGTTTGAATACTGAAAACAATCAAACTGTTCTGGTCGCCAGCCGTGGGCTGGACGCTGGTATCGTCAAACAGGAACAGGCGGTGGCCATGGATCGCTGCCTCTGTGGCCAGATTGCCACCGAGGGTGGCATCGGCATTCAAACCGGTATTGCGGCATGTAACAAATTTGTTGACCACCCCATGCTGCAAGAGCCCTGCGCAGAGATGATCGTCGTGCCACTGCAGTATCAGGATAGAATTCTGGGTGTATATAATATTTTCCTCGAGCGTCCGAGCGCCGAGCTGGGTAAAGATGTGCGCGATCTATTAAACAGCATCGGCAAACACCTGGGACTGGCCATTGAGAAGGCACGACTCGAAGAGAATGAACGTCGCTTGGCAATTATGGAGGAGCGAAACTTTATCGGCAGCGAACTTCACGATTCGCTGGCACAATCCCTTGTTAGCATGAGACTTCAAGTAAAGATGTTGGGCGAAATTCTACATAAAAAAGACGTTGCTTCGGCACAAATTGAAGTCGCACGGCTCAAGGAAGCCGTGGAATCTGCACATGTCAGCTTAAGGGAGTTGCTGGCCAATTTCCGCACGCGGATGGACGAACGAGGGTTAATTCCTTCAATCGAGGAACTGGTCGAACGCTTCAAGACTGAAACCGATATTACGGTTTATTTGCAGAATGAATGGCCTGAATTCGCCTTCTCTCCGACACAAGAGGTACAGGTTTACCGCATCGTCCAGGAATCCCTTGCCAATGTGCGAAAACACAGTAACGCCCAGAATGTCCGTATTATGCTGGGTAAACTGGATGATGATCACTTTTCTGTATTGATCGAGGATGACGGTCGGGGTGCCGATCAAAAAATCGAGACGACTCTACCGGGCGAAAACATTGGCTTGTCGATTATGCGAGAGCGCGCCGAACGCATTGAGGGCGTATTGAGAATTGAAAGCGAACCCGGTGAGGGAACGCGTATTCAACTGGCGTTTCCTGCCCAACCGGCCCGCAAACAGCAGTTGCTTTTGACCGAGGCAAGTTCATGAAGGTGCTGTTAATCGATGACCATGCTCTGGTACGCAAAGGCATTGAGGCCTTGCTGCAAAGTCGCGGTGTTGACGTTACGGGATCCGTTGGTTCAGGCAAAGAAGGCATTATCAAGGCAAAAGAATCGTCGCCTGATATAGTTTTGCTGGATATCAATATGCCGGAAATGAATGGTCTGGAGACGTTACTTCGCCTACGCGAAGAAGGTATTAAGATGCCCGTGTTAATGCTAACCATGAGCCGGGAAGAGAAAGATCTGGAAGGCGCTCTGCGAGCGGGTGCCCAAGGCTACCTGTTGAAAGACATGGATCCCGATGAGTTGGTGCCTGCATTAAATGATGCCCTGCAGGGAAATAACGTCGTTGCCAAAGAACTGATTGGATCGCTCACCCGCATCGTGCAAGGCAAATCTGCCAATACTGAAGCACCTGATGAAGCACCTGATGCCCTGTCAGAGCTGACGCCGCGGGAGACGGAAATACTGAGCCATATCGCCGAAGGTAAAAGTAACAAGGTCATCGCCCGCGAACTCAGCATATCGGACGGAACCGTTAAACTGCATGTAAAATCCATTTTACGCAAACTGGGCATGCATTCGAGAGTGGAAGCTGCGGTTATGGCAGTTGAACAAGGGCTCAGCGGCAAAAATAAGATCTAACCCCTGCCGCAGAAGTTATATTGCAGAAATTATATTTCACTGGGCTTGAACCAACTAAGTTTGTCATGCAATTTTACCACCTTACCCACCACAATCAACGTCGGCGCTTTTACATTGCCGTGCTCAACAATCCCTGGCAAGGTGTCCAGATCCCCGATCAGCGTGCGTTGATGCCGCGTCGTACCCTGCTGAATCAATGCCGCAGGTGTGGTTGACGCCAATCCATGTGCAATCAATTTCTCACAGATTGTCTTCACTCCATACAAACCCATGTAAAACACAATGGTCTGGTTGGGTTGGGCCAGTGCCGGCCAGTTTAGATTAATGGTGCCGTCCCTCAGGTGTCCGGTTACGAAGGTCACCGACTGCGAATAATCGCGATGGGTTAACGGGAAACCAGCATAGGTGGCGCAACCCGACGCCGCCGTGATACCGGGAACAACCTGAAAGGGTACACCCTCATCCATCAATGTTTCTATTTCTTCGCCACCACGGCCGAAGATAAATGGATCACCGCCCTTCAATCGGCATACCCGCTTGCCTTCTTTTGCGAGACGCACTAATAAATCGTTTATGCCTTCTTGTGGAATGGCGTGATCTCCGCGCTCCTTGCCCGCATAAATACGCTCGGCATCACGACGTACCAGCTCCAGTACTTCTTTGGAAACCAGTCGGTCATACACCACTACATCGGCCTGCTGCATCAGGCGCAGTGCCTTGAACGTTAACAGATCCGGGTCACCAGGCCCGCCCCCAATCAGATAAACCTCTCCATGTCCGGGCATGGTTTCACCGGCACTCGCAAGGGTCTTTTCCAAAGCCTCAGCCGCCTGCTTTTCCTTACCGGCAATCATCATTTCGGCTATTGGGCCTTCCAGTACTTTTTCCCAAAACAATCGACGATCAGTACCACTTTTGAACTGGCGCTTGACCTTGTCCCTGAAGGCCTTGGCCAACCGCGCAAGCTGGCCATAACTGGCAGGAATGGTTGTCTCCAGTTTCTGTCGCAGTAAACGGCCCAGTACCGGCGATGCGCCGCCAGTAGAAATTGCGATCATCACCGGTGACCGGTCAATAATTGAAGGCATAACAAAAGTACACAAATCCGGTGTATCGACAACATTGACCGGCACGTTCATTTTATTCGCCGTTTCTGCCACCTGTTTATTGACGGCGCGATCATCGGTGGCCGCGATAATCAGTACCGATTTTCCGATGAGGTTTTCACTGTAAGGCTTCGGGATATGTACAATCTCATCATGCTGGGCAGCACGGGTCAGGGTACGGCCAAGCTTCGGGGCAATCACCGTAACGTTTGCCCCCGCCTGACGCAGCAGCGCTACCTTGCGCGCTGCCACTTCACCACCACCGACAACCGAACAATGACGGCCCTTCAAATTCACAAATATTGGAAGAAAATCCACTACTGATATTATTGCTTGTTTACAAAGAGATATGTAATTAAATTGATGTTAAATCAATGTTTGAGATGTGATTTTAGCACGCTATTTCCACCCGATACTCTGTTGTTTATACAAAAATGCCCGCTTGATTAGCTGGCTTATATAGCGGAGACGACTACTTGGACGTAGGAGGTAGAGCAACGCATGGAGCAGTTGCCGAGGCAGGCCGCTCTCACTCCAGAACCGCCTTCTGCGTTTCATCGAGTACTTCCTGAACTCGCAAGCTTGTTCTGGTCGCGCACATCCTGTGCGCCCGAACGAAGTGACAAAGTGCCCTTGGGGTGCTCCGCGGCACCTGGGCATCCATGCCCATTGGGATTCTCACCCATGCTTACGTCCGAATCCTGAATCACAGCCATACACAAATAAAGGAGCACAAGGCCCCTTTATTTGTGTATGGCGGAGAGGCAGGGATTCGAACCCTGGGAAGGTTGCCCTTCAACGGTTTTCAAGACCGCCGCTTTCGACCACTCAGCCACCTCTCCAATTGTTACGATTTTTTCTACGCTATTTTTTTCCGCCAACTTTAAGACCGCGGCGTACCACCGCTTTATGGCGGCCGTCCATGGCCGCCACCCCTTCGGGGCCAGCGTCGCAAACGCTCCGCTGTTCAAATTCGCTCCCGGCGAATTTGTCGACCACTCAGCCACCTCTCCAAAAAAATCTCCACAGCCAATATGCTGCACCGTTTACGACAGTCCTCCAAAATGGCTATCATAAAGTTGCTCGACATCAACCTGTCGACCCCTCAGCCATTGCACACGGATGTGTGGGTGTCGCGGAGCACCCCAAGGGCACTTTGTCACTTCGTGGGCGCACATGGACGACGTGCACGGATGCACTAGTGTCGCATGAGGCACGACTGCATGGACGCAGGATGTAGAGCAGCATGGAGCAGTTGCCGAGGACGCCGTAAGCGACCCTGCGCCAGCGACCACCTCTCCTGATTCGGATTCGCGTGAATTCGGGCGGCGCCAAGCATACCCGAAGGCCGCGCACAGAACCAGATTTCCCTTGAAACGAGGGGAAAATCGCCCCATGTATTGATCATTGACGCCGCTAGCCTGTCTCAGTAGGCTACTGGCAACCGAACCTGGAGAGTATTTAGACACATGAACCCGAACCCCAATATCCTTACCCAACGCAGCCAGTCTGTGCTGGCCACCAACAGCCTGATTCGCAACACCTACATGCTGCTGTCGATGACCCTGTTATTCAGCGCCTTTGTTGCCTACGTGTCATTTTCGCTGCGGCTGCCCCACCCCGGCCTGATCCTGAGCCTCGTGGGCATGTTTGGCCTGCTCTTCCTGGTTCACAAAACCGCCAATAGCGCCATGGGCCTGGTGTCGGTTTTTGCCTTTACCGGCTTCATGGGTTACACGCTGGGCCCGATTCTGAATGCCTATGTCGGCGCCTACGCCAACGGCACCACGCTCATTGTCCAGGCCATGACTGGTACCGCCGCCGTATTCATTGGCCTGTCGCTCTATGCACTTTCTTCGCGCAAGAACTTCAGTTTCATGGGTGGTTTCCTGATGATGGGTCTGATACTGGTCATTATTGCCGGCATCGCCAATATCTTCCTGAATATCCCGGCGCTGTCGCTGACCATCTCCGGCGTCGCTGTATTAGTCATGAGTGGATTGATTCTCTATGACACCAGTCGCATGATTCATGGAGGGGAAACCAACTACATCCGCATGACCGTCAACCTGTTTCTGGATATCTACCTGCTGTTCGTCCACTTGCTCAACCTGCTGGGCGCCCTAAACGGGGAGAGGTAACCGCAGAAAAAGTCAGAACTTATGTTAGCGAAAAAGGCCCTGTTTACGGGGCTTTTTTTCGACTACCAGCATGTCATCCCGATAGCGCATAGCTATCTTCCGTGCCCGTCGCAATTCATCGACAATTCCCTGATCAAGGCCGGTGGCCTCTTCCACCTGGGCTTCACTCACATGGCTGGGAATAATATTGCGTTTATCGTGTCGGCCATAGCGTTGCTGATTCCAGATCACCCACAATGTGAGCACTACACCCATAGCTGCGATGAATGTTGTGTAATTGACCAATTGATCGGCAAACGCCTGATAACCTCCCATAGTAATCATTCTTTCGGTGAAAATATAAATACCCACGGACCAAAGGATCAGACTTATAAATGGCGCGATCAGGTAAGACCACAGGCCCCAGAATAACACTGTCATAAACAACTCGGTTGCCCGTTGCGGTGAATTGACCAGCGACCGACTCTGGAAATATTGGCGGCGCTCTCCTTCCATCTGCTTTCGCTTCTTGCGCCTTAATTCAGGATAGGGTTTGCCAGCACGCCCCGGGCTGCTCCAGAGTCCGGTACGCGCTGTAGCTATGTTTTTTATACCAATGGGAATGGCGGCGACCGTTGTTGCAGCGTTTATTAACCAGTACAGGGCCGGATACCAGATCGCCCAGAAGAGATATCGCATGAGGCCGCGTTTCTCATAATAACTATCGAGTCCCAGACCGACTGCAAATTGCACAAGGCAGGTCACTGCAAGAATCACTCCCGTCCAACCGGGCAACAGCGATTTAATCACCAGTGATTCAGGCCACCACTCGGCAGGTAATAACTGTGTCGCCGCCCAAAAAACGAACGTGGATGTCAGGGCAAAACACCACAGCACACCCAGCCAATATTCCGCGAATACGGCCCACATACGACGGTTGCGCCAGACGCGCATGTCTGACGCAAAATGGGTAGCGGCCTCAAAACCGCCTTTCGCCCAGCGCAGTCGTTGCTTCCATAAACCCGTCAACGATTCCGGAACGAGTATCCATGTCAGCGCCTTCGGCTCATAGCGAATATCCCAGTGTGCCAGTTGCAGGCGCCAACTAATGTCAACATCCTCAGTAACTGTATCCGACGACCAGTATCCGACCATGTGCACCGCGGAACGGCGATAACAGGTGTTGACCCCTGACACAGTAAACAAGCGACCAATAGATCGTTGAGTGCGTTTGATCATGCCGACAATGGCAGAGAATTCGCCAATCTGGATACGTGACAGAATACCATTGCGATTGATTACACGCGGGTTACCGGTCACCGCGCCCACGCGGGGCCCGGACAGGAAGTGATACATCATCCAGAATAACGCGTCCTTATCGAGCAATGCATCAGCATCGATACACATCAGGAATTCACCCTGACTTGCCGTCGCGCCCGCGCGCAGCGCTTTGGCCTTGCCATAGTTTTGCGTCAGGGTGATTACACGCAACTTCTTGATATGTGACGACAACTCCTCCAGTATTTTTTCCGTATTGTCTGTGCTGCCATCATCAATGGCAATGATGTCAAAATTCGGGTAGTTGTTTTTAGTCAGGTGTTTGATAGTGTCTTGCAAACAGAGCTCTTCGTTATGACAAGGCACAAGAATCGATACATGAGGATAGACGTCAAGCTTCGGCAGAATTTGACGCCTCCATTCCCGGCGAAAGAAAAAAGTGATCGACCCCATCATCCAGAAGATCGACATAAACAAGGGATAAAAAAACACAAAGAAGAAAAGAACCTCGGCGGCAGTCGCGCGATCGGGCACTGTTCCAACCGACAATTCAGTAATTATCTGTGGATAGGTTCTTTTTGACTTTATCAGATTCAGATTTCGACAGCCGTAATTGATAACTCCCTTTTGCCGCAACTCGTACATCGCCCGCGCCAACACACTGGCATTATCTGTATCGGGCATGATTATTGAGACATAACGCTTGAGATCTTTACGGCGTACTGGCATATCAACAATATCATGACGCCGCATCTTCTCTATAACGAAGTCATAATTGCCAGGCGAGGCTTGTCTGCCGTAATAACCAAAACGTGCGTCGGGCCGGTAGGTACGCACGATCTGTTTAATATTACTCAATTTATACGGTGTTCCCGGCCCTTCGAAAATGACACCGGTAATTTCATTCAATCGCGCCAGATCCCTGAAAAACTGTTCACGATTGCGCAACTCAAGATTGGCCGGCAGACGCACGTATCGATGATCTATATCCAGACGGGTATCGATCTGATGCATGACACGATTCAGCACATCGGCGGCAGACGGCATTACCTGGCCATAAAACACAGTCGACCGTTGATCGCGGGTCAAACCATCAACAACAACTGCATTGACACGCAGTTCTTTCAGACCGTCCAGCAGTCGTGACAAGCGCAACTCCCGCTGTATGGCAGAAACACCGACAAGTGCCTCCAGATCAAAATCGATAAAACGGACGGGGACCGGTTGACGGGCTTTGATCAGTGCGATCTCTGTCAACGCACTGACGTCAGTATCTTTGGTGATGAGAAAACGCTTGATCCGCGGCAGTTCTTCCAGAAAAACACCACCCTCGTCCAGGGTCAGCTGAAGCCGGAAACCCAGCGACGTCGCGATCCCCGCGGTAACCTGATCATAGGCACCATAGGGCCAGGTAATCGCCACTGGAGCGACTCCCATCTCCTTGCGGAATCGACGAATGGAATGTTTGAGATCGTTGCGTACACGGCGTTTGAATTGTTTTTCGGTCTCATAACTCTCGGAAGCCTCGCGATATAGACGGGTAACGCCGGCATAGGCGACGTTTCCCTGGGGGTTAGATGGGATTCCGTGATGCAAGTTGTGACTATGGGAAACGACTTCGACTAACGGAGAGCGGCTGAGTTTTTTAATGGACGTCCAATCGAGCATCTTGCCACCATATTCAGCCGGCACGCGCTTACCATCGAGCCAGCCGGTGACAACACTGAGAACCGAGGGATAGCCATATTCTTCCAGCAACGGCACCACGAGATCACGATAACTGACAAGACCATCATCAAATGTCAGCAGTACCGCACGCTCCGGTAGACGCAGCTGACCACGTGCCGCTTTCCTCAAGTACGAAAGGCTGATTGGCTGAAAGCCGTGGCGACGGAAAAACTCCAGGTGCGCACGAAAATCGTCCCGCGTAAGAGCAAAGCGATCGTCATTCTTGCTGCTGACAACATCATGATAGGCAAAGGCATATACTGGTTGCGCCTTAACGGGGGCGACTGCCAACGCAGCGACTAGCAGAATTAATGCGAGAACCCCCTTCATTCAAGCTCCCGCGTGTAATGCAGGCCCGCCTTAATCTCGATTTCCCGATTTCCGTCATAAACTTTGCTGGCCGCGGCGACGAACCACATCAGTGAGCGTGTTTCATCGAACACAATATTCTGCTCATAGCGCAAACCGTAAATAGTGTGCGAGCCAAATGTTTGCTGCTGATAACTGCCCAGCCAGGAATACAATTCATCCGTTTTCCTGTTGTACTGGCTTTTATGGACACGTGTTAATTTGTAACCGACGATGAGAGTCTGTGCCGACAGCGGATTGAAATAGCTGGTGCCAACGAGGCTGTTGCTAGACTGCGACAATTCGAACATCAGCCGTTTTTCGCGCTCAGGTTTTAAATCCAGTCCATAACCCAGTTCGCTGAACCACTCGTGACGGCGGTTGCCATCCGAGAAATCCAGCCAATCCATTGCAGCCAGCCACTCCCACGCATAATCCGGCGTGTGAAAACTGGCGCCAATATGTCGCTGGTTACCGGTAATATTAAGCGCTTTGGCCCGCAGCGGAACCTCCTCTGAAAAAGAGTGGTACGCCGCTGTTAGCTTCCATGCCTCTTTTGGTGTGTAACGCACAATTGTTGATAGGCCGGTTTCGCCACTTCGAATAACGTCGCTGGATACCTCGCCGTCGAGGCTGATCTTACCCACGTCGTAATCCAGGCCCACACCTACCCGGTTGAGGTCCCCGGTCGCAAACTGAGGATCAATAGCATGAATCATGGTTAAACGGGCGTGGCCATACAACCGATCAGTTATCTCGCCCCAGACCATAGCCTGAACACGCCACTCACGATTGCCGGCATCGGAGTTGTTGGTTTCCAGCGCATATTCCGTTGTAAAATTCTGCGCCGACAATTCCTGCTGTGCCGCAACCAGTTCTTGCTTCAACTCACGATTGCCTTTGTTACGGCCCAGCGCTGTTTCCAGTAGCTGGATCGCATCGCGCACGCGGTTTTGCGTGCGCAGGCATTTCGCTGCGGCAACAGCCACCCGGCTAAAGTGCTGGTATTTGTATTGCAAGCCGCGGTAACCGTCGATGACACGGTCGCACTCGCCCATCCAGCTCGCCACAAGAATATAATCACGCTGAACTGAGTATTGATTCGGGTATTTATTTTTTAGAGACTGAAGGATCATCAACGCACGCTGGTGTTGTCCGGAACGTGCAAAGCCCATGGCCCGCCGTTGTTGCTGGGCCACACTGTCCTTACTGGCATAAAGCGGCTGATTCGCAAACACCAACACCACGACGCCGATGACACATACCAGGCGGCAAGCCATTGTTAGCTCAATATTAATAACCACACCCCTACGCGTTATTATATAGCGCTTTATATCGCGCCATATGAGAAAGGGACGCTTTTGCGTCCCTTTCATCTATATTGCTGGAATTGATTTCGCCCCGCGCATGTAGGACTGCAGTGGCTCAGGGACAGTGACTGTACCATCAGCATTTTGATAGTTCTCCAGCACCGCCACCAGGGTACGGCCAATAGCCAGACCGGAGCCGTTCACAGTATGCACCAATTCCGGTTTGCCGGTGTCCGGGTTGCGCCAGCGTGCGTGCATACGCCGCGCCTGAAAGTCCTGAAAATTGCTACAGGAAGATATCTCGCGATACTTTTGCTGCCCCGGCAACCACACTTCAAGGTCGTAGGTCTTGGCAGCAGAAAAACCCATATCTCCCGCACACAAAGCCATAACGCGATAAGGCAAATCCAGACGTTTCAATACCTCTTCGGCATGGGCGGTAAGTTCTTCCAGTGCGGTATAGGACTCCTCGGGCCGCACTACCTGCACCAGCTCCACTTTTTCAAATTGGTGCTGACGTATCATGCCGCGGGTATCTTTGCCGTACGAGCCGGCCTCACTTCTGAAACAGGGTGTGTGGGCTACAAATTTACGTGGCATGGTATCGGTTGCAACAATGACATCGCGCACGATGTTAGTTAGTGGAACTTCAGCGGTGGGGATTAAATAAAAGTCTTGCTCGCCATGGAGTTTAAATAATTCTTCCTCAAATTTTGGTAATTGACCTGTACCCATCAGGCTGTCTGCATTCACTATATAAGGAACATAGGTCTCGGTATAACCGTGTTCACCGGTATGCATATCCAGCATGAACTGGCTCAGGGCACGGTGCATTCGTGCCACCGGACCGCTCATGACAACAAAGCGCGAACCCGTGAGCTTGGACGCCGTTTCGAAGTCCAGCTGTTCCAGCGCTTCACCGATGTCAACGTGGTCTTTGGGCTCAAAATCGAACGCGCGCGGCTGCCCCCAACGGCGCACTTCCACATTATCGTTCTCATCCTGGCCATCGGGTGTGGACTCATGAGGCAGATTGGGGATGCCCAGGAGGATGTCGTTGAGCTGCTCCTGAACCGCTTCCAGCTGGTTTTCCGCATCTTTAAGCTCATCGCCCAGAGTGGCAACCTCGGCAATCAACGGGGCCGGATCCTCGACCTTGGCCTTGGCTTGTCCAATGGCCTTGGCTGAGGCATTACGTTTCGCCTGCAAATCCTGGGTACGCACCTGAATGCTCTTGCGCTGTTGTTCCAGTGCTATCAGCACCTTTGTATCGAGGCTAAATCCGCGTCGGGCCAGTTGCTTCGCCACCTCGTGAATGTCCGATCTTATCTCTTTTATATCAATCATTTATATATATTTATTAATCTTATTCTTTAACTCAATCATTGACTTCAGCGGGCCAGCTGACGATATGGCCGGGTTCGAGAACCTCCTGCAGATGCTTGAGGATCTCCTCCACCTTCTCCGGTGTATCAAAGAACTCGATTACCACCGGCAAATCCATAGACAGGTCCAGCAGGGTGATGGAATGGACCTTACCGGATTTACCGAAGCCACTAATGCCCCGAAATACCGTTACACCGCGCACCTTTTCTTCGTCGTGAAGTTTCCTCATCAACTCCGCCAAGCGGCCTTCGGCCTCGGTGAGGTAGACGCGAACCATGGTTACTTTGGTAAAACTCATAGCTGTCTCCCCAGTTTAACGCCCACCCAGGCGGCGGCGATGCACAACACAACACTGAGCACGACATTCATCAGCGCCTGCGCGTAGGCCCCCTCTTCTACCAAATTGAGGGTTTCAATGGAAAACGTGGAAAAGGTGGTAAACGCACCCAACAACCCCACCAACAGCGCCGCACGCCAGATGCTGGCCACGTCCATACGTTCGATAAGCAATACGAACAGCAGCCCCATGGCCAGTGACCCCATGACATTCACCACCAGTGTGCCATACGGGAAACTGCGCCCCACGAGCGCATAAACGCCGATAGAGACCCAGTAGCGCATTAATGCTCCCACCGCACCGCCGGCAGCGATGGCCAGCATCTGCGTCATTCCGGCACCTGTATCATTGTTTTTGGGGGCCTGTTTGTTGTTTCTTGTCTGTTGTTTTGGCTGCCTGCCGGTCAAGGCCACGAAAATATTCCAGCCGCTCCCTGATTTTCAGTTCCAGTCCACGCTCGACGGGATAATAATAACGTGGCTGCTGCATTTCTTCCGGAAAATAATGCTCGCCAGCCGCATAGCCGTCCGGCTCCTCGTGGGCGTAGCGATAGGCCCGACCGTAACCCAGTTCTTTCATCAACTGGGTCGGCGCATTGCGCAAATGCAGCGGCACCTCCAGCGACCCCTGGCTACGGGCATCTTTCATGGCAGCGCCGAGCGCTTTGTATATGGCATTGCTCTTGGGTGCAAACGCGAGATAAACCACCGCCTGGGCAATGGCAAGCTCGCCTTCCGGGCTACCCAGACGCTCCTGCACATGCCAACTATTCAGGGCCAGTTGCAACGCACGGGGATCGGCGTTGCCGATATCTTCGCTGGCCATGCGCACGACACGACGAGCGATATAAAGCGCATCACAACCACCGTCGAGCAAACGCGCAAACCAGTAAAGCGCGGCGTCCGGATTCGAGCCACGCACAGATTTATGCAGTGCCGAAATCTGGTCGTAAAAGGCCTCACCGCCCTTGTCGAAACGGCGCACGCCGCGACCGATGACAGCGGCAATAATATCTTTGGTTATTTTCTTGTCTCCAAGGTCAGCAGCGATCTCGAGGAAATTCAGTGCCCGGCGCGCGTCGCCATCCGCCGCTTTCGCCAGCAGCTCGCGGGCCTCATCCAGCATATCGATACCGCCTTCTCCCAGTCCGTATTTTTTATCTTCAAGGGCGTGGTCGATAATATGACGGATATCCTGTTCGCCCAGTGCCTTCAACACATAAACTCGGGCACGCGACAACAGCGCGTTGTTCAGCTCAAATGATGGATTCTCGGTAGTGGCACCAATAAAGGTCAGGGTACCGTCCTCAATATGCGGCAGGAAAGCGTCCTGTTGCGCCTTGTTGAAACGATGAACTTCATCGACGAACAGAATGGTCGGCCTACCCTCCGCCATTTTCTGTTTGGCTTGCGCTATCGCTGCGCGGATTTCCTTCATTCCTGCCAATACTGCGGAGAGCGTGAGAAACACCGCGCCGGTACGATGGGCAATCAGTCGCGCCAGCGTCGTCTTGCCGGTCCCCGGCGGACCCCAGAAAATCATGGAATGCAGCCGATCGGTTTCAATGGCCTGACGCAGTGGTTTGTCTCTGCCTAACAGGTGTTGCTGACCAAAGAAATCCTCGAGCCGCGCCGGCCGCATGCGGTCAGCCAGCGGCTGCCAGCTATTCTCGTTTGCGGGAGAAAAAAGGTCGTCCATCGGTGCCGACCGCATTATTGTTTGACCACATCCACACCTTTCGGCGGCTTAAATCGGAAAGTGCTCTTGCGAAAGCGCTTGTTTTCGCGGATATCGCGCAAGCTGATACGCGTGGTATTGCCAAAGCTGTCGATCATCTCCAGCATTCGCAGTTTGCCATCTTCAAAACCAACGCGGATGTCCTCGAATCCGCCGTCCTTGTTGCGCGGGATCATCTGTATCCAGTCCAGCTTGCCCTGTCTACCAAGTAATTTTACTTTAAAGTTTTCATCGATATTCCCTTCCCCCGCAAGCAGGACCGCCGGGGTATTGCCGAGCCTGCCATCCATCTTGTACACCGTCACTTGCTGCAACTCTACGTCGTAGACCCAGATGTGTTTGCCATCGCCGACGATGTGTTGTTTGAACGGCTGTTCGTAATCCCAGCGAAATTTGTTGGGTCGCTGTAAATAGAGCATTCCGGAGGATTCCTGGATGGTATTCAGCCCCTCATCCAGCACCACTTGCTTGAACTCCGCTTTGAAGGTCAGGACGTCCCTGAAAAATCGATCAAGCGCATTGGTGGCGCCATAGGCAGACGACACCAGTGTCGATAGAACAAATACAATACTGACAATCAATTTTTTCATAATTAATTATTAAATCTTCGGCGGCGGGGGTGCCAACACCTCACGCTGCCCGTTGGATTGTAATTCGCCGACCACACCGGTGCGTTCCATTTCCTCGATCAATCGGGCAGCACGGTTGTAGCCTACGCGTAGCCGTCGTTGGACGCCGGAAATCGAAGCGCGCCGGGTTTCAGTGACGATGCGCAACGCTTCATCGTATAACGGATCCTGATTGGCGCCCGCCGCCCCTTCAATCGAAATACCGGCGGCAAAGGTACTGTCATCGGCATTCTGGGCGGGATCGCCTTCCAGCACATCGTCGTTATAAATAGGTTTGCCATTCTGTTTTAGTGTGCGCACCACACGATGCACTTCTTCATCGGAAACGAAGGCGCCATGGATGCGTTGTGGAATCCCCATCCCCGGTTGCAGAAATAACATGTCGCCCTGACCCAACAGCTGCTCCGCGCCCATTTGATCCAGCACGGTGCGCGAATCCACCTTGGCCGACATCTGAAAAGCGATTCGCGCGGGGATATTAGCCTTGATCAATCCGGTGACGACATCCACCGACGGGCGCTGCGTGGCCAGAATCAGGTGCAGACCCGCTGCACGTGCCTTTTGTGCAATGCGAGCAATGATTTCTTCCACCTTTTTGCCCACCACCATCATCAAGTCGGCGAGCTCGTCCACGAAAATAACAATAAATGGCAGATGCGTCAGCGACTCCGCGTCTTCGCCCGGTTGCGCCAGTGGATTGACTAGTGGTTTGCCCTTGGCTTCCGCTTCTTCGATCTTGCGGCTATAACCGCCAATGTTGCGCACACCCAGCGCCGCCATCAGACGATAACGCCGCTCCATTTCAAAAATACACCAGCGCAGCGCATTGGCTGCCTGCTTCATGTCGGTCACCACCGGCGCCAACAGGTGGGGAATGCCTTCGTACGTCGCCAGCTCCAGCATTTTTGGATCCACCATGATAAACCTGACCTGCTCAGGTGTGAATTTGTACACCAGACTCATGATGAGCGCGTTAATGCACACCGATTTACCGGAGCCGGTGGTGCCGGCGATCAACAGGTGCGGCATTTTGGTGAGATCGGTTACTACCGGGTTACCACTAATGTCCTTACCCAACGCCAGACCCAGATGCGAGGTACTGGCCTCATAGGCTTCGCTCGATAATATTTCCGACAAGCGCACACTCTCGCGGAATTCATTGGGGATCTCGATACCCATGCAGGTCTTGCCGGGAATGTTCTCTACCACACGCAGACTGACAACGGACAGGGAGCGGGCAAGGTCAGAAGCGAGATTGCTAATCTGAACCGCTTTCACCCCCGGTGCCGGTTCGATTTCAAAGCGGGTGATCACAGGCCCCGGATGAATCTCTACCACCTGCACCTGGATATTGAAGTCGATGAGCTTCTTTTCCAGCAGGCGCGCCATGCTTTCCAGCGACTTCTCGGAAAAGCTTGGCCGTTTACGTTCCTCCGGTTTATCCAGTAAAGACAAGGGTGGTAACTCGCTACCACTGGGAACCTCAAACATGGGCACCTGGCGTTCACGCTCGATGCGTGCACTGGTTTCAAACTTATGAATAACAGGTTCGATGCGTGGCTTCGGTGAGCTATCGAAGCGTATATTTTGCTTAATAACTTTTTCTTCTCGTTCGCGCCTGGCCTGCTCGCCGATGGTACGGTCCAGCTGTTCGGAAATCCGGCTACGGACGAAACCATAGAATTCAAATCCTGTTTTGCCAATGACATCCATTAACCAGAACCAGGACAGGCCGCTGAACAGGGTGGCGCCGGCCAGAAACAGGGCCAACAGAAAGATGGTAGCGCCGATAAAACTGAAGGCCGCCGTCAGCCCGCCGCCCATAGCGTCACCCAGCAGGCCACCAGCAGAGAACGGCAACGTCTTCGCAAGTGGATCGAAATGCAGAGTTGCCAGCCCACAGGCACCAATGAGTAATAATACGAAACCACCGCTGATAATGGCCTTGTGATGAAAATTGGGCGCATTCATGTCTTTACGGTGCTGAAACATCTTGAAGGCGCTATAGGCCACCATCAATGGAAATAAATAGGCAAGAAAGCCAAAAAGATTCAACAGCACATCGACGATAAAGGCGCCGGCGCGCCCGCCGAGATTATGCAGATTTGCCGACGGTCCGGAGTGTGACCAGGAGGGATCGCTGGTACTGTAAGTTGCCAGCGACATTATGAGATAGCCGGCAATAGCCACCAGAACGTAGAAACCGGCTTCGCGCAGCAGTCGCCACACGGCAGGGGTCAGCAAGGGTTCCTGATTTTTATTGCGAGTGGCCTGAGACACGACCTTCCTAATAATTGGCGGGCTACTGCTGAACGATTTTCGCCTTTTATGGCGTCCAAGCCAAGGGTTCTTTTACGCCAACGCCCTTTTCACCGCCGGATGGACAATCTCACCCTTGCGGGTGTTGATACCGGACGCCAGGGCGGGGTCGGCCAAGCCGTCTTCCCCGGCTAGCCGTGCCACAAAGGGTGCCAATGCGGCTGACAAGGCCTGCGACGCCGTACGCGGCACTGCCGCAGGCATGTTGGTGACGCCAAAGTGGACGACACCGTGCTTCAGCACAGTAGGATTCGCATAAGTTGTCGGCTCGGTGGTGGCGACACAACCACCCTGATCCACCGCAATATCGACGATCACGGCACCCGGTCTCATGGTTTTCACCAGCGCCTCACTCACCAGTGTCGGTGCCGCTTCACCGGTAACGAGTACGGCGCCTACCAACAGGTCCGCATCCCGAACGGCGGCATCCCGCAACGACTCGTGAGATGGCAGCGCAGTCACGTTGGCACCAATGGCATGCATGCGCGCGAGGCTCTCGCGCGAGCGCGCAAATACCGTAACCTGCGCACCCAGCGCTGCTGCCACCGCCACCGCATTGGCGCCGGCAGCACCTGCGCCCAGCACAACCACATGGCCGCGCTCACCTGCCGGTAACCCGCCAAGCAAAATGCCGCGTCCATCATTGTGCTGGTGCAACAAAGTGGTACCAATGTGGATCGCCAGGCGGCCAGCGATATCGCTCATGGGGGCCAATAACGGCAAGCGCCCGCGCACTTCAACGGTCTCGAACGCCACCGCCGTCAGGCCGATTGTACACAGCACCTTGGCCAAATGGTTTTCCGCCGCCAGATGCAGGAACGAAAACAACAGGTGATCGGGCCGCAACAGATCGTATTCCGCCCCAACCGGCTCTTTCACCTTGACGATCAGTTCGCTCTCACCATAGAGGCTGGTGGCATCGGTGAGGATTTTCGCGCCGGTGGTCTTATATTCTGTATCAGAATATCCGCTAGCAAAGCCGGCACCGGCCTCAACGAATACCTCATGGCCCTGTGCCACCAATTCGCCCGCCGCCGCCGGCACCAGGGCTACCCGCCCTTCCAGTGGCTTGATTTCCTTTGGAATACCAATGCGCATGAACGCTCCTTTTCACTTTTGTAGCTCGTCACGTAGAATCAGCTGTTAAGCATTTATGCGGCATTTTTTCCGCCAAAACAACATTATGATTATCATGGTAATTTTTGGCTTTTGTATTTTGGAGTTTTACAAATAATGACTGAAAAGAAGCATTGTCGACTACTGATCCTTGGCAGCGGTCCAGCCGGTTACACCGCGGCGGTTTACGCCGCCCGCGCCAATCTCAACCCCGTGCTTATCACTGGCATGGAACAGGGTGGACAGCTCAGCACCACCACTGACGTCGACAACTGGCCGGGAGATGACGCCGGCGTTCAGGGTCCGGAACTGATGGAACGTATGCGCAGACACGCCGAACGATTCAACACCGAGATCATCTTTGACACTATCAATAAGGTGGATCTTGGCCAGAAACCATTTCACCTTACGGGTGATTCAGGAGAGTACACCTGCGACGCTGTCATCATCGCCACCGGCGCCTCTGCCCGTTATCTCGGCCTGCCCTCGGAAGAAGCATTTAAGGGCAAAGGCGTGTCCGCTTGTGCTACCTGCGATGGATTCTTCTATAAAAATCAGGATGTCGCCGTCATTGGCGGCGGCAATACGGCGGTTGAGGAGGCGCTGTATCTTTCCAACATCGCCAAAAATGTTGTTCTGGTGCATCGTCGCGACACCTTCCGCGCCGAGGCCATCCTTATTGATGAGCTGATGAAAAAAGTGGAGAACGGCAACATCACGTTGAAACTTAACAGTCAACTGCAAGAGGTATTGGGCGACGATAGCGGTGTCACGGGTATTCGTCTAAAAAACAGCGACGGCAAGACCAGGGACATCAACCTTCATGGCGTGTTTATTGCTATTGGTCACACACCCAACACAGGCATCTTTGAAGGCCAGCTGGATATGGAAAAGGGCTACATCAACACCGAGCTCGGTCATACCAATGCCACCGCCACCAGCGTGGAAGGTGTATTTGCCGCTGGTGACGTGCAGGATTTTGTCTATCGTCAGGCGGTCACTTCTGGCGGTAGCGGTTGTATGGCAGCACTTGATGCCGAGCGCTACCTGAAAGGTGCATAGTTGGATGGGGCGGAAAATGCAGCCCTGCCTCCCCACTGGAAATGACTACGGACAACCAAGAGGACGACGACAAAAACCTGTTTCAACGGGCGACGGGCAAAGTGCGCCCCATTAAACAGGATCGCATCACACCGACCCCGAAACGCCCTAAACCCATACCAAAGAAAACCCTTGAAGATGAACAGCAGGTCATGGACAGCCTGTTGTCAGATGAATGGGATCCGGGAGAAATCGAATCAGGTGAAGAGCTACTGTTCTTTCGCCCCGGAATTCAAAAGACTGTCTTCAGAAAATTACGCACCGGCAAATACACCATCGAGGCGGAGCTGGATCTGCATGGCATATTCGCAAAAGAGGCGCGTGGTCTGGTCGGCGGGTTTATAAACAATTCACAGGCCCGCGGTCTGCGCTGCGTGCGCATTATTCACGGCAAGGGCCTGAGTTCACCGAACAAAATGCCGGTATTGAAAAACAAGGTAAATAAATGGTTGCAACAAATAGACGCAGTGCTGGCGTTCGGCTCTGCCCTGCCAGTGGACGGCGGCACCGGTGCCGTATATGTACTGCTTAAAAAAACCTGATAAACATTTTCGGCTCATCCTGTGCCCACTCCCGTTTCAAAATCTTCAGAGGGTCGATAGGCGCGCTTCCGGTAAGTACGCAAGGCCACACCGGCAGACGACACCCGCACCACGATGGCATTGCGATGATAGGTCTTCACAACCTTACCGAGATTGAGTGTAATAATCAGCATCACCCGCTCGCCATATCCCAGGAACCGGCCTGGTGTTTTCACCAACGCACCGTTGGCACTGAGGTTAATGGTCTCGCAGCGTGTCGGTGGCTTTCCCTTTTCCCCCAGATAGGACACAACGCGTGCCTTGCGCCGCGCCTCCCTTCGTCTTTCTACAATCATTATCTTGCTCTCCACACAATTCAGTCCAAGCACTAATTATGCCCACGACCGGATCCTTAAAACATCGCCTTGCGTCCGGCTTTTTCTACCCCTCATCCCTTATATCGACAGCAGTTTTGACTCGCATTTCCAGGAAATTATATTCATCCCGCATGGCAATCCCGAATAGGCTGGGCTACTGAAGGGGAAACGGATGCAAACGCCTTGAATCAGGACATCGAAACCCACAAACGCAATCTTGCTGAACAGTTGCTGCGCAACACCGAGCAGTCTTCCCTGCTACGGCTTAATACCTGGTTGCTGGTCGCCAGGCGTCTGGCAAAGATCATGGGCGACCGCCGTATCATGGCATGGCTGGATGCCGAGTTGAAAGGTTACGATAATCCCAACAACCCATTGCAGGCAGAATTCGCCGTCCGCACCGGGCGGCTACTGGACCCTGAAACCGGTCTCGGCGACTGGCGTCCCATTGCTGAGATCGACGCCGACCATGAATGCGCCCACCGCCAGAGCATTGCCGCAAAACTACAAGCACTGCTTCGGTGGTGGCAACTCACCGCGGCAAGAAACCCTTGACGCACCACCACATCGAATCCACGGATTCAGATGATCGTATGGACCGTATTGCAGCATTTATCAAGCAGTGGTGCGATAACAGTCGTCGCGTCAGCCGCCTCACCGCCGCCGTTACCAGACAGGTGAAATATCTGTCTGGCTGCAATGCGCGCCATAGCCACCCGTATGAAGCCAGATATCTCGTTGTGCAAACCTACATGCTACTAGCGGAGATTTTCGCCCTTAAAAATGACGGCCTCATTCAGTCCTGATTAGTTCTATTTATCATATTCTTACTGTTACTAGTCTCTATTCAGCATCGGTTCAGGGTCCCCCCTCTACTCTTTCACTAACCCTCAGGGGCAAAGATATTTCGAACCCGCCGGCGACGCTACCGGCAATGAACAGGAGAAAGAATATGAGATTCTCAACCCTTGGTTTCATCGCAACTGCATTGCTTGCCACCGCCGCCATCCCGGTCGCCAATGCCAGCAGCCTGTTGCTGGGCAGTGTCGAGCGTAAACTGGAACGCATGGAGGTTCGTGATCAACGTGGCCACCGTAGCGAAGGCCGTCAAAATCGCCGCCATGCCGATCGCGGCTACCGCCGCCATGTCAGTGGCCATCGTTATAGCCGCAGCCAGCACCGCTATGTCCGCGGTCATCATTACGGCCACAACAGGATCGTGTTCCGCCACCGCGGTCATCATTACGGCCACAACAGGATCGTGTTCCGCCACCACGGTCACGGTAACCCCGTTCCAGCAATTGCAGGCGGGATTATCGGCGGCGTCATTGCCCACGGGGCCAGCGGCGGCGACCAGGGCGCAACTGCGGCGGGTGCTGTCATCGGCGCCATAATCGCCTCCGACGCCGCGAGACATCGTCGTCATCACTAAAAAACTGGTGGCGTAGCACAAGCTCGGATATGCTTTATTCACATGGCACCGGTGCTAATACGGATCGGTGCCCGCTTTCAAGGTGAATAAAACTATGAACCGTCGTCACTACTTCATCGCGCTGCTTGCATTAATACTGGCCTTACCGGCACTGTCCTCTGCAAGTACTTTGCTCACAGCCAAAGTCGATACTATTCTGCTTGCCAAGTCTGATGGCATAACACTGGAACAAGCCGCCGCCAGGGTCAGGAGTCAGACGGGTGGCCGGATCCTCTCGGCCGACGAAATACGTCATGACGGTCGCAAGGTCTACCGCATCAAGGTACTGCTGCCATCCGGTCATGTCCGTGTCATTACCGTTAATGCCAATGGCGGTTAACTCCCTTCGTCGCCATGCGCCTGCTGCTGGTTGAAGACGAAGACGCCCTGCGCAATCAACTACAGGCGCAATTACGTGAGGCTGGTTATGCCGTCGATGCGGTAGCCGATGGTAAGGAAGGTTATTTCATGGGCCGCGAATATCCCTTCGATCTGGCAATAATCGATCTCGGCTTACCGCAAATGAGTGGAGTCGAAGTTATTAAATCACTCCGGAGTGAAGGCAAGACACTACCCATAATTATTCTCACGGCACGCGATCGCTGGCAGGACAAGGTGGAAGGCCTTGAGGCCGGTGCCGATGATTACCTGACCAAACCCTTCCAGCTGGAAGAACGGATGGCGCGCTTGAACGCCCTGCTGCGGCGCTCCGCCGGTGCTGCACAACCCGAGCTTCTGTTTGGGCCCATCTCCGTCAACACCAGCACACAACGGGTAATGGTAAATGAAAAAGAGCTGGTGCTGACGGCTTACGAATACAAGGTTCTGGAATATCTTGTCATGCATGCTGGTGAAGTCATTTCCAAAACCGTGCTGACAGAACACGTCTATGATCAGGACTTTGATCGCGACAGCAATGTCATTGAGGTCTTCATCGGACGCCTGCGCAAGAAACTCGATCCCGATGATAATTACCAGCCTATCGAGACCTTGCGTGGCCGCGGCTATCGTTTCACTCTGGAAGCCAGCCAGGTTTGAATCCTTCAATCCAGACGCGTCTGCTCACTGCCGCCACGATTGTGCTTGTGATTTTTCTTGGTGTTACCGGTCTTGTGCTGGACAAGGCTTTTCGTGACAGCGCTGAAAGTTCCTTGCAGGAAAGTCTACAAGGGCACATCTATACCTTGCTTGCCCTTGGTGAACTGGATGATAAAGGCACGATACAAATGCCAAAGGATTTGCCCGATCCACGCTTCTCACTGGCGCAATCCGGCCTCTATGCACAATTCGATAACCAGGCGGCGGTAACAATATGGATATCCGACTCTCTACTGGGCGTAACACTGAATGATACTATCGCCATGGCGACCGGTCAGAAAAGCTATCGCTATGGCCGTACCAGCGATGGTAGGCGAATCTATTTATTAAGTTATGGAGTGGGCTGGGAAAGTAACAATGGACAGAACAAACTATTTACTTTGCATGTGGCCGAAAATCTGGATGGTTTTTTTAAACAGGTGTACCGGTTCCGGCGCAGCCTGTGGATATGGCTGGCACTGGCTGCCGGCGGTCTGATTACAGTACAGGGAATCATCTTGCACTGGAGTCTGAAACCACTACGGCAGGTGGCAGAAGATCTGAAGAGTATTGAGTCCGGTAAATCGGAAGCGCTGGCCGGACCCTACCCAAAGGAACTGACCGGTTTAACCGGCAACCTGAATCAGCTGATAAAAAACTCGCACAGCCAGTTGCAGCGTTATCGTGATTCACTGGGCAATCTGGCCCATAGTCTGAAAACTCCGCTGGCCGTCATGCAAAGCGTTTCTGAAAAGAGTCAGTCAGACAATGAGTTGAAAAAAGTCACCCAGGAGCAGGTGAAACGCATGTCGCAGCTGGTCCACTACCAGTTAAATCGAGCGGCGGCAGCCGGTGCCGTACCTCTCGCGCCACCCGTTGGGGTTCAGCTCGTTGCCGAGAAAATTCTGTCGACACTTACCAAAGCCAATAGCGACAAGGCGGTACAAACCGACGTTCACATTTCGCCGAATACACGCTATTTTGGAAATCAGGACGACTTCTATGAGGTAATGGGTAATTTACTGGAAAATGCCTTCAAGTGGTGTCGTCACCGGGTGGAAATTGATGCTGCCAACGAGGACGACAAGCTGCTTGTACTCAGGGTCTCAGATGATGGCCCGGGAATCGAAACAGGTCTATATAATGAAATACTTAAACGTGGTACGCGGGCTGATGAATCCACGCCCGGACATGGCATCGGCCTGGCTATCGTCGCGGATATTGTTCATCTGCGAGAGGGAAAAATCACCATTGA
>JAZFSZ010000009.1:0-21975 GCA_036446455.1 Acidiferrobacterales bacterium | reverse complement strand
TCATTATTGCCACGCGGGTTAGAGCTGAATAACACGCCATCTGACTTCAGTGTCGCGTGTAATGCCAGCAATACCTGGGGCAGCTCCTGACTCGGTGCATGAAACAAGGAGGCATTCGCGAAAACGCCATCAAAGTGGTCGGCCGGGAGATCGAGTTTAATAAAATCCTGCAACCATACTTCGCAGCCGCTGTAAGACCTAGCCATATCAACAAATCGGGGAGCGCCTTCCAGGCCTACCGCTATATGACCACGCTCTTTAAATGCCTTGAGATCACGGCCCGGTCCACAACCGACATCCAGAATCGTAAAAGGCGCGTCCCCTTCAATAAACTGCAACAACGTAGAGATGTTCTGATCAACATCGTGATCAATCGTACCCGCAAAAAAATCGTCTGCTTTCTGATTGTAGTAATCCAGCGTTCGAGCGGCGAGGTCTTTAATATTTTGCGGGGTATGCTTCATAACACAGCTATTATACTGACAACTGCCCCCCACTATCGAATGAGGTCTGAAGGGACGTGGGAGTATAATTTCAACAGTTATCGGGGCCGGAGAGATTAATAAACAGGCAGCACAATCATCGCTTCAAGCTTAATCCCTCCGTCCCCTTTCATTAATTGTATAGTGGTGGACAGAAAAGGAGGCTGTAATGACTTTGTCTATCGAACACAACCCGACCGCGCGCTTGCAGCGTCTTTGGCAGCGCTTACAGCACCTGCCCGGTGGCACCTGGCTATTTAGCCGGATACTTGGCTGGGCCATCCCTTATACTGGAACGATTGGCGCCAATGTTAAGAAACTTAAACCCGGATATGCCGAAATTCATATGCAGGATCGCCGGCGGGTCCGCAATCACTTGCACTCCGTGCATGCCCTGGCACTGGCAAATCTGGGTGAGGTCACCAGCGGGCTAGCGATGCTGGGTGCCCTGCCTGCCGATATTCGCGGTATCCCCGTCAAGTTGACCATCGAATTTTACAAAAAGGCGCGAGGCCGTTTGATTGCCGAGAGTCACTGCTCGCCGCCGACAGTTACCCAGGACACAGATTTTGAAGTCCACGCTGATATACGCGATACCGATGGCGATGTAGTCGCGAGAACAACCGTGAACTGGCGCCTGGGTCCGGTGCCGTCGGCGTTATGACAACCCGCTCACAATTAATCGAAACTTTGTTTACCCGCCAGGCGGACATTGCATTGCCCATTATCTGTGGGCCAATGTATCCCTGTAGCAACCCCGAACTGGTCGCAGCGGCGTCAGAGGCCGGTGCGTTAGGCGTCGTGCAACCGATCTCGCTGACCTACGTGCATGGCCATGATTTCCGTCAGGGGCTACGTTATATACGCTCGCTTACAACCAGGCCCATTGGCATGAACGCACTGATCGAAAAGAGCAGCAAGCGCTATCACGAACGCATGGTGCAGTGGATCGACATTGCGCTGGATGAAGGTGTTCGATTTTTTATTACCTCCATGGGCAAACCCGACTGGGTCGTCAAACGCGTACACGCTGCTGGCGGGATCGTTTATCACGACGTGACCGAAAAAAAGTGGGCCGATAAGGCAATCGATGCGAATGTAGACGGCCTTATTACAGTGAACAATCGCGCCGGTGGTCACGCGGGTGGCAAATCGGCACAGGAACTGCACGATGTCTTGCAATATTCCGGACTACCGATGATATGTGCCGGCGGCATCAGTACCCCGATCGATTTTCTGCGCGCCCTGGATCAGGGCTATGCCGGCGTACAGATGGGAACCCGATTTATCGCAACAACGGAATGTAATGCGACTGTGCCATACAAACAGGCAATCGTGAATGCGAACGAATCTGACATCGTGTTGAGCGAGCGCGTCAGCGGTACGCCCGTATCATTGATACACACACCTTATGTCGATCGTCTTGGTATGCAAGCCAACCGGTTTGAAAAATGGATGTTGAGCGGACAAAAACGAAAATATCTGATACGCACAATATATATGCTGAGAGCCATGTGGAAACTGAAACAAGCCGTGCTCGACAAGACCGGCTCGCTTGATTACTGGCAAGCAGGGAAAAGTGTTGCTGGTATCAATTCGATTGAGCCGGCAGGAGTGATCATTGAGCGTTTTGCCAGTGCGATACAGAAACGATAGCGTATGAACTGTGAAAAGAAATAGACGAATTAAAAAAAGAACTCGAAAATTACAGGGATCAAAAAACAATAGTCTCTGGTATCGGAAACAATTGTAATCTAACCCGATTCTGCACGACCCGGAATCATAAACCCCGTTGATGTGCTGATTATTAACGTTTACCGCGGGCTTAGATCCACTCCACTATCTCCCGAATTAGTGATTTACATCAGTTACACAATTGATCCGGTTTGATACAAATAACCCGAATCTGCCATCAGCCACTGATGCCAGATCATCCGACATCCGAGTTACACGCATTCCGGAGGGCATAATGTGTATTGTACCGAGTAAAACAATGATATTTCGGGTATGGCTTGCGGGTGTGCTGTTAATGGCAGCAGTAGTATTGCTGCGGCCACAGGCCGCTGTAGCGGAATCAGGCGAGCTGATGAAGATCCTCTCCTCCCAACCTGGAGACAAGAGTGGCGACAGCGCGACCAGGCGGGCACTCATCGCAGATGGCCGCGAACGGTCTCACTTCTGCGCCTACTGCCATGGGGTTGATGGGAACAGCAAGCTGCCGCTGGTTCCCAACCTTGCTGGACAGAACCCGTTTTACCTGTTTGAGCAAATCGAAAGGTTTGCCGATGGTCGGCGCAAGGATTACATCATGACCCCTCTCGCCAAGCATTTCAGCACAGAGAACAAGATTGCGTTATCGATTTACTACGCCAACATGAAACCTCGGCCAAGAACAGCTGACGCTGATTTAGCACTGAAGGGAAAAACATACTATCTTCAGAAATGCGTCAGCTGTCACGGGAAAGACGCACATGGGGGAGAACAATACGCACGGCTGGCAGGCCAGCACCCCCAGTATCTCAGGCGCCGTATTTATAGTATGCAGAAGGCAACAGGCAAGGTCGCTACAGTTATGACCCGTGTCGCCATGACACTCAGTGAGAAAGAGGTTGAGGCACTCGCGGCCTATCTTTCCACATTGCCATAATATTAAATTGAGGGAAGCTCAGTTTCCTTTAATCAAGTTGCTAACCGTTGACTCCCGTGGAAATGCGGCCACGGCAACACCATAAAGCAGTGAGGCCAGCAGCACCACAATAGTGAAGCCGAAGTGAATCGCCAGCAGGGTGGCAAGCACCGCGCTCAGCACCGAGGCACAACCATTGACGCCCCAGGCCCAGGGAATGATCGCGGGGGCGCTTTCACCGAGGGAGGCCAGCGCCAACGGAAACGGCATACCCATACAAAACGCCAGTGGAGCAATAAGAATGATGGAAATCAGGATCTTTATTGCCACCGGCAGTGCTAGCATGAGATCGAACAGCGGTCCCAGCGCTGCAATGTAGCCGATACTCAGCAGAACAATCCCCACTACCGCCAGGATGACGCCGCGTCGGTGACGTCCTGCCAGCACCTGACGCCGGGACCAGGCGCTACCCATCCCGGCAAAAAGTAAAAAACCACTAAGGACAACGGCCACGGCATACAAGGGATGATGTAAAAACAGAATGAACTTCTGGATAAAAGCGATCTCGATAAATAAAAACGCCATCCCGACGACGAAAAAATAGACAAAGACACGGCCGCGGCCAACCTTGAACGGCGCTTCCGATTTCCGGCGCCGGTAGAACCACAGCGGCAACAGGATCAGGACCAGGCTCGCTGCCACTGCCTGCAACAGCGTGGCGACCAGAACCAGGTAGCCCCATTCCATGAGCGGCATACCGCCTTGGCCACGCAGCTCAAGGATCTCGGGCAAGACGCGCCACTTGAAGAAATGAAAGAAATAGGGCCGGTCGTCCGTGGCCGGTTGAAGGTTGAACTTGTAGCGATCAATAAAATCATCCCGTTCGGCACCCAGCAAGGCCTTGGCGCCGAGAAAGAAATAAGGCTGCTTCAACTGGTTATAACGATTGGCCTCGTGCGCCTGCATGCCCGGGTAGTAAGCGAGGTCGAAAGCGCGGGCTGCACTGAAACGGCGCAGAGCGGTGATCTCATTGTTCGACACGATTCCATTTTTGATCAGCAACGTGCTGGTCTGCCAGCCACGGATCAACAACAACCGCTGGGCGGCATCCGATACCCCGGATTGGGTTAAGGCCTCGACTGCGGTGGCAAAGAGTTTCAGGGTGTCGCGCGGGGGCAGCTTGATCCAGCGACTGATGGCCAGGTAACCATCCGGCAGGAGATGGCGCAAATAGGCCTGCAAAGCTTCCACGGAATACAGATAACTTTCGCTCAACGCATAGAGCCCGGCACTGGAGGCACCGAAGGTATCCAGCAGCGCCACCTGGATAAGATCAAAGCGTTCGTTGCTGCCAACGACAAAACCACGGGCTTCGGCGACATGTATTCGGACACCCTCGGCGTCATAAAGCCCACCGGTAAAGGATCGGTAATCCTTGCGGATCAGATCAACAATTTGCGGGTTGAGCTCAACCGCCTCGATATGCTGGCTACGGTGATATCGGGCCTGCAGGATTTCGCTGCCGCCGCCCGCGCCCAGGATCAATACCCGTTGCGGCTGAATCAGATGATAGGGCGCAGCCGACGTCATCTGGTCAAGGTAGGCCAGACGTGCACGGTCATCTGTATGTTGCGTAATCGCCGTCATGCCATCGCCATCGGTGAACAGACCCAGTTGCGGCGGCGGCTCGGTGGTGGCATTAAGGCTCAACCCGGGGGCATGCCGCAAAGGTACCAACGGGCTTTCCACCACGGCGATGAGGCCCAGGGGGCTGGAACGTTCGGCAATGATCTTCGTCCCCGTTATGCGCAAGATCTGGTTCAGGCCCTTATACGGGGAACTCGTAAAATGTAACGAACTGGTTACCAGTACCGCTGGCAACAGCACGGCCAGCACGGCCATCGCAATCCAGACCCGGGGGCGCAGGCCGAGCTCGCGCGCCGCCACGGCCGCGGCCAGGATTCCCATGCCACCGAGTGCTGCCAGGGCATCGAGGGGAAAGACTGCAAACAACAACAGGATAATACCCAGACTGCCGATGCCGGCCCCGGTCAGGTCGAAGGCATAGACACGCGACACGCTGTTACGGAAGCGCATAAAGGCGAGTGCGACGCCGTTGGCGGCAAAGAAAAACGGCAAAGCCAGCAACAAATAAATTATCAACAGGCGCAACCATTGCCCTGGGTCCCACAACACCTCCTCGGGATTGAAGGGCACTGCCTGGGCGGCCAGGTAACATCCCACGGCAGCCAGTCCGAATAGAACGCAATTGGTCAGGAATACCGCCGGAAAGCGCGGCAGCAACCACCGTTGGGTTATTGAGAGGAACGCCCCACTTGCCCCGTAGCCGAGCAAGGCCAGGCTGATAATCATATAGGCGAAGTAATGCCACTGGATAATCGAAAACATCCGCATCAACAGGATTTCGTAGGCCAGTGCGGATGCCGAGAGCAAGGCGATAGAAAAAACCGGCGGCGTTTGTGTGCTGTTTGCTGGTGTCATTCTCGAATTACATTGATCACAAGATACATTCTCTGCCTGCCTTCGCGACCGTTGCGCTTCAATACCGTGCCGTCTTACCGTTAATGCTCCCCGGTCAGCGGTACGAACCTCACCGGCAGGACTTGTCGCGTGGTGATCTTGCCCCTGGCATCTTTTTGTACCAGCAGCAGTTGCTGTACCAGGAAGCGCGTGCCCACGGGGATCATCATGCGACCGCCGGGTTTAAGCTGGCGGATCAACGGCGGCGGGACGTGGCTCGCCGCCGCCGTAACAATGATGGCATCAAAGGGGGCGTGCTGCTTCCAGCCATAATAACCGTCACCGGTCATTACCTGTACATTGTGGTACCGCAGTCGTTGCAATCGCGTGCGGGCCTGTTTGGCCAGAGGCTTGATGATCTCGATGGTAAAAATCTTATCCGCCAGCTCCGCCATTATCGCCGCCTGGTAGCCGGAGCCAGTACCCACTTCCAGCACGCGATCGGTTGCCTGCACTTTTAACAAGTCCGTCATAATGGCAACGATGTAGGGCTGGGAGATGGTCTGGCCGTGACCGATGGGAAGGGGGCGGTTGGCATAAGCAGCCATGCGTAAATACACGGGAACAAACTCATGCCGGGGCACGTTTTTCATCGCCGTCAACACCCGGGGATCGAGGGCCTCTTTGTCCAGTTCCAGACTGGTGGCACGGACACCCGCCTCAATGGCGCGCACCATTGTCAGGCGCGTCTCTGCGTAGCTGTCCTCTGCTTGCGCAGGGGTCACGTATAAAAACGCTGGCAGACAAAGGCCGACTACGACGCCGATGACGGAACGATAAAAGGTCATGAATCAACCCTGATGCATGGGATTAGTTTCATTATGGATAAAGCCGGCGAATTAGCGAAGGGGTTTTTCCTGCAAAAAACCGGGTCAGAGAACAATTGTTTCCAATATTGGAAAATATGGCTCGCCAACCTGAGTTTTCTTTTATTTGAAAGACTGCCTTAAAATACAGCACTACCACCCCTGTCGACCTCTTTATTTAGTTCAACCGAGTCTGACCTTTCCGGGTTCGGGGTTTGACTGTGTTTGTTAATTCCACTATTCTAGTACTATGGAAATATGTGAAGCCACTGAGGCGCTGAGCGCGCTATCGCAGGCCTCGCGCCTGGAGATTTTTCGCTACCTCGTACGACGTGGGCCCGAGGGTGCGGCCGTGGGGGCCATCGGCGAGGCATTCGGTCTACCCGGGGCGACGTTGTCGTTCCACCTCAGTGCACTCAAAAACGCCGGCCTGGTGAACGTCGAACGCCATGGCCGCTCGCTGATTTATTCCCCCAATTTCGCCCACATGTCGGCGCTAATGGCTTTTCTACTGGAAGACTGTTGCGGTGGAATGTGCAGCGCACCGCCTGCCATTAAGCCGGAAGATATTAAAAGGAGACACAAATGAAACGCTTACATGTACACCTATCAGTTACGGAACTGGACAAAAGCATTGCCTTTTACAACACCCTCTTCGATGCCAGGCCGACGGTGGAAAAAACTGATTATGCAAAATGGATGCTTGACGACCCGGCAGTGAACTTCGCCATCTCCACCGGCGGCGGAAAGACCGGGCTCAACCACTTTGGTTTTCAGGTGGACAGTGATGAAGCACTGGAAGCGATTCACCAACAACTGGATGCGGCGGCTGTGGCCGGGCATACGGAGAACGAGGCCGAGTGCTGCTATGCCAGGTCCAACAAGTACTGGACCATGGACCCGGCCGGCATCCTTTGGGAGAATTTTCACACCCTGGAGCAGATTGAAACATTTGGTGAAAATGACCACATCCAGGCCTGCTGTAATGGCCGCACAACCGATGGCACGGGTGTGCGCTGCTGCGGCTAGGTACGGCTGTACATCTAACGGAGCCAGAGTAATTTGAATTTGAAATTAAAGAGCCAAACCAACTGACTCTGACTCCACTGATCTGACCATAAATCAGTCCGTCACTTTTAACGGGTTGATTCCGAGCCATGTCTTTGCAACCTCATAATTGACAAAGACGATCACATTCTCATCAACGCCCTTTTTAGTCATCCTGTATTTATTGCCCAGAAAAAAGGCTTGCTCCTGATGTGCAACAATGGCCAGCCGCTGCGCGCCCAGTTTCCTGGGTCCGGATGTCAAACTTTGAGCAATGGTGTTGAGTTCGTCCTCTGAAAGATCAATGCGAGATACCCTGGTGACATCCAGCAAGGTGTCGTGAGGGTCTTTGAGCACGGGATCATTCAGCAGCTCCTCTCTTAAGGACATGAAGCTATCAAGACTGAGCACCCCTGTCGCGGAAGCCATCACCAGAGCACCATTTCTTTCCAATGTGTACTCAATAGGCATGCGTGCTCTCCTTGGCATCAGGTCAGAATGTAATATGCCTCAGAAGAGATAAATAATTCTATGCTTTTTAGAGAATATTTAGCGACTTGTCCCTTGAATATATAAGAGAATTAATCCAGTCAATATTCCAGGTGACCAGTGTTTCGAAGTATTTCCATAAGCACAAAAATAGCATCCAGGCATTAACCAACGAACATCAGGCGAAAAAGGGCCTGGCCTCATTTATCGCCGATTAATAACAAATCAGCTGCCGAATATTAGTACGCTGATACTGGCTACACCGAGTAACAGATTGGCAATGAAATGAAATACCAGTGCCGGATAGATACTCTTACTTTTGTAGACAATATAGGCAAAAGTCAGGCTCGCAACGAGAATGACTGGAAGGAGCCACAATTGAAAGCTGTGATATAAGGCAAACAAGATCCCGTTGATAATCCAGGACCAGCTTCCGTACCGGGATAACTTGGGCAATAACCACGCGCGAAAATACAATTCCTCTGCCAGAATATTCAAAGTGATAACCACCGTGATCATCGGTAACAATAAATAGGCGCCCCGCAAAGACAGGCCCGGAGAAAGGATGGCCATGTCCGTGGTCATTGGGTCAATAGTGGGATTCAGAAAGAATGGCATATAACCGGGAACGTGAATATTGAAACTGTTTATCATCCATACGCTGAGTTGTTGTGCACCCCCGATTACCACGAACATAGCAATCAACAGCCCAATAAAAATCAGCCACTGTTTTCCTGATACCCGACGCAAACATGCCCGTGCGGCAAACGAAATACCGAGGTCGATCGCCTCTTTCCTCAAGATGTAAATGGCGAACAGCACAATGATGGACAATCCCGCAGAAGCTACTATTGAGTACGCGACCAGAACAGGCACACCATTATTTACAACAGCAGGCAGTAAGGAGTGAAAAAGAGCATATCCACCGGCGCTGGGGATAAATACCGCCGCTAACAATTGCAGGACACTTAGTTGTTTTGCTTGCTGCCAGTTGAAATCAGTCATTCTGTTTCCTCCATAAATCCATGTCTGACCAGAACAGACTTGAAGACAACAACACGATACCAATCGTATGAAGAATTGGGGTCAGATTTCACATTGACTACAGGATTAGAGAATACTGGTATCTAACCCCGGTTATCTAGTCGTGAACAGACTCGCTTTCGAAAATGGTCGTTCCCCTGTTCGTTGTCAGCACACCATCGAACAGAGTTTTGGCCACTGAGGCCGGTTTGACAGGCCGATAACGGCGCAGTGGCCCAATGAGAAGCCAGCCCAGGAAACGGAATAGGTTAAATCCCACAATCTCGCCAAGACGAAACTCCTTACGCCCGGTGGGTACCAGTAACGATGGCCGAACAATCACAAGCGTATCAAAATTGTAATCTCGCAAACAGTCTTCCATTTCACCCTTGGTTTGCAAGTACAGATTTCGTGATCCCGAGTTGGCGCTGAGTGAGCTATTTACAGCGACCGCGACGGCACCCAAGCGCTTTAACAACTTCCCGAATTCGCACACGTAATCACGATCGACACGTTTGAACGCGTCTGCGGAACCGGCCAACTTTATGGTTGTGCCAAGCGTACAGAACCCGTGGTTAATGTCGGCATTAATCTCCAGGTCTCCAAGGTTATCCAGTTCGATTGTATGTTGAATCAATTTGGGATGGTCCAAATCAATCTTTCTGCGACCGATAGAATGCACTTGATCATAGCGCTCGGAATCCAGCAAAAGCTTGAGCAATTGCTGACCGACTAGTCCCGTGGCGCCAATAATTGCCGCCCTCACTTAACAGCCTTTATAACAGGTTCCTTCACGTCAAATAAAAGTCCTGTAATACCGGGATCACGATCAAGTGCCCTGACTCCTGGATCCATTCGCATCATTTTTACTAGCGTTCATTACGTAACTGTTTTTCTCGATTTCGTTCGATTCCCTTTGATCGGGCAAAGCGTTGATAGGTCCAGCCCTTTTTGTAGGCCCGCTCGAGTACGTAGTTCAGCGAATTCATCATGCGTTGGCGAAGTACCAGTGTATCGGTTCTTAATACTTCGTTACCTTTTTCATCGAAGAACATGAGCGCCGGCACACGTGTAAAGTTTGTCTGGTCATACCAGGAAGTCGGCGTTGTTTGCGTGCCATCTGGTGCAATCAACCTGGTTCGACTATCGGCAGCGTCGAGGCGCACAATCTCGAATTGTTTGAGCGTCTTGCGGATATCACTATGCGTTAGTACTTCATCGTGAAGTACGCCGCAGCCTTTGCAATCGATCTTTTCAAAAATCACCAGTAGTGGTTGTGATGCCGGAAACCGTCGACGATCCAGCGCATAAGGGGGTTTACTGAACAGTGAGTCAGGTTTTAATCGGCCACGGATCTGTGCACTCGCGACGGGTGGCGCCTGGCGTCTTAAATAATCACGAAACGACTCAAACCGGTAGCGTTCGCCTATTAAATAAGAGAGTATCTTCCTGAATCGCTCGGGTGACTGATACCCTATCGCCCGCAGGATGAGTTCACCCTTGTCGCCGTAGAAAAGCAGTGTCGGTGAAAAACCGGCACCCTCTCTCTTTGCGAAATGCTTCACCCGTATATACGCCCCGCGCGGATCTGTCATTTCAGAATCGTCAAACATCTCCATGCCAACGGTGTCAAAATGCTTCTTCAAAATTGCCACCAGATCGGGATCACCGAGGCTTTTGCGAATAAAGACCTCGCAATATGAACACCCCTCTGTAGTAAACAAAACCATTAGTCCCTGCTTTCCCGCTGCCCGCGCCCTGTCCAGGTCCTCCGCGAGATCATGGAACGGACTTTCCTGGAACCAGCCGGGATAATCGATGTGAAATATCTCGCTGTCATCAAAGGTAGCAGCCACCAGGGGCGCAAATGGATAGGCAATCAGCGCGAGAGTAAACAAGAAAAAGCGCGAAGAAAGGTATTGTTTAATCACCATGAACTACACCTCATCATTCAACTGATCCGCGAGATACTCAGGGGGAAAATATACCCTGCTGGATCAGTATATCCAAATACTGACCATTCGACGACAGACTCAGACTCGGACTGTCAATAGTAAAAAACAGAACTAATTGTTTCAATAAATTTTTGGTCAGATCCACCGTCGGGTGTTTTGTTTGTATTCCCGGAATTGTTCACCGAATATTCCTTCCACCATATTTTCTTCGCGCGGGATCAGTTTACGGTCCATGAACAGGAAAAAACCAAGAGGAAAAACAACGCCGAGCATCGAATCTGCAATCAGGGGAAAAGCTGACAGTACCAGCAACATACCAAGGTACATGGGATTCCGTGATACCCGGTACAGGCCATCCGTCACCAATTTATCTGGCGGCTTGGTAGGATCAACCGGCGTTCCCCGTCTCCTGAAAACACTTGCCGATACCACCACCATAAATGCGCCGGCCAGCAACAAACTCCAACCTGCAAGCACTCCGACATATCCAAGGCCAAATGGAACAGAATATACCCAGGCCAGGAGTGCTGAGAGAACCAGCAACGCGAACATTATCAGTAACGGATATTTGCTCAACTCGCCCTCTGATTCAGAAAAGACAGCGCAGATTGGCTAATAATGAACCAGTCCAACTCCTTTTTTCCGCAACATATTGGCTATAGCTCCACCTTGATTTCTTTAGCCTCGGCCATGATCTGAATGGCTGCCTCTAAATCGATTTGATCCGGATTGTCGGTGCTTTGCTGTTCAAGCGCCTGCACGAGTTCACGTTGCTCCAAAGTTGAATAGGAACCATCGCGTTCCTTTAAATAGGCGGACCAGGGGACAAATTTTGTTAACGGGAACAACTGGCCTGCTTGTGGCGAGATGTCAATATTGAGGCCGGCGATAAACAAGACTTTTTTACCTCGATAAACATGTTCCTTTACGATCGTGCGAAAAGTGCGATCGAATTCAATCTGGGTATTTATTTGGGCAGCCGTCAGGTTCGGTGATCGTGCAGTGATAATCTGTGGCATATAACGGATTAAATTATGCTCCAGGTGATGTGCACCTTCTTCCAATTGTGGAATTTTGCGCCGGAAATAAAACATCTCCGCAATCAGGTTAGCACCAATCGGTTGCGGAGTTGTGCTACTGAATGTCGGCTCGCCCACCCCGTCGACAAGGGCAGAGGATGCAGTAAACACCATTGCCGTACTTAGAATCTTAACAGGTATACGCTGGCCATTCTGGTCTGCTTCAATCAGTTTATCCAGGCGCAACAATAACCCTTCATCACGGTCTTCGCGCAATAACTGATTATCAACAATGATACATGCCTGCCCCTCATGTTTATGTAATAGAATATTTTTCTGGGCAAACTGGTATTCATTCTGATACCAGATAAGAACATTATGGATTTTCCCGCAGTTCGGGCCACATTGCTGGTTTGTTGTTTGAAGACGACGGTACGTACCAAAGCGTTTGGATTGCGGATCGTAGCCCACATGACTGGCTTGAATAATCACCAGGTCCTGTCCATGCTCGGAATGTGGCCCATGTCGATCGGTGGCGACAACGCCTCCCACGCGACCATGGTTAAACGGAAACGTGCCAAAATGCTTGGCGATCATAATGATAGGGTATCCCTGACTGCCATCAGAACAAAAGGCGCGTGAGGGCATGATTTTTCCGGCCTCAAAACCAAGCGATATACACAAGTTATACAGGCGTGGCATAAAAAGGTTGTAACGCATCATCTTGCCTTGCATCTCAAAGCCACCGACTGGCTCAACCATATTTGCGGCTAAATCTGGCATCAGTAAATCGCCTGTTCTGATTTATTGTTAATTATCATTGCTTCATTATAACCATGACAACACAGTGAAATATATTAATGAATCGGGGAAAAAGAAAATAATCACTGGGGACAGGGGAGTTTAATTATAGGCAGTATGATCATTGCTTAAAGCCTAATCCCTCTGTCCCCTTTTATTTTCTATACGTTTCTTTTCAACCAGTCGCTCACTTCCTTGACTAACTCGTTTTCCTTACCCACAAGAAAGTGATTAGCGCCGGGTATTTCTATTTGCTGGTAGCGCTTATTTCCGGCTGTTTTCGCTGTTCTCGCCTTTAGTTCTTTGGTTCTTGTGACATCCGGTAAATCTTCAGTACCCGATAAGTCCAGTATCGGAATCATGATATTTTTTAGCGACTGAATATAGTCCCGCTTTGGGTCTTTGAATGTATTACCGGTGGCGCCAATAGCCACGAGTGCACGCACATTCGCACCTTTGTTGTTTGCCACATAATAGCCGGCCATGGTCGCGCCAAGGCTATGCCCGATTAGAACAATTGTTTCAACTCGCTTTTTCCTCAAATAGGCAACAGCAGCATCGATACGCGGGGCGATTTCAACAAACAAAGGCGCATACTCTTTGAATTCTGCTTTATTCGGCAATATGGGCAGTTGCAGAGAAAGTGTATGCCAGCCAGACTCAGGCAATCTTGTGCGCAGAGGATGTATAACATCTGCCCAATTTGGATGAACACCAACACCATGCAGGATGATAGCTGCACCCAGGACCTGGTCATTAGTACTTTCGGCATAGATACCAAGAAACTTTCTGCCGTCGGCCTGTAGCCAGATGGCGTCACCGGTCATGATTTCGTCAACGACTTGATCAGCCCAGCGTTTTTCCTTGGCAATATCCGAAGCCTGAATACTGAAGACAAAGAAAGATAGACACAAAACGAAACCGCAGACGATCTTTTTTACCAGTTTCATATTTACCTCACATATCGCATGATTCAAGGGGTCGGAAGCACACGAGCGATTTGATATATCTTGTCCCCAATACTTTTGCTGATCGAATATTACCTCTAATAACTACCCCTTTACCATGGGCAATTCCTTTGCCTTGCAGATGAAGTAAAAACAGGGCAGAGAGCAATATACTCGCGTAAAACCCGGCAGTTTCAATAAAGTCATGTGATGGCACAATTGCATGGTTTGGAGTTATCACCATTATTCTGATCAACCTGCGAGGAGCTACTTGACCTCCAGTTATAAATAACTAAAGGGGTGGGATCACCAGTCGGCTTCGATCGAGTTTGACTCATTTGGTTCGTGATCTACAATTCTGGAACAAGGGAATATAGCTGCTAAACTGTAGTCGATATACCAGCGTTCTAATCTATACCCAGGGAGCAATACTCTATGAGCGGCAAAGCCATTAAAATATCTGCAACTGTGATAACACTGACTGCATTCTTCTTTACAACAGGGTTTCTCATTTCCAAGCTTAAAGTCGATCCGAATGCTTTCGGTAAAAATAAACGTTTTGCCATTGTCTCAATTACGAGCCTGAACAAAATTACGTCTAACCAGGGCCAGGCCGGTGTATTTGGCGCAATAAAAGCAATATCAAAAAAATACTCGTTTAGTTCCGACGCCAGACCAGTGGTGAGAAAAATGGTACCGATTCTCTTCCAGGAGATGGCCAAGTCCAGACACTTCAGGCTGATTACCTCCCGTAGTATTCTTAATTCGAGGATTTACAAGAATACAAAGGGCGCAAAACTCAAAGGTTTTATGGGTACAAAAATGATAACTGCGCCTGGGTACAAATACATCAAATCCAAGTCAGGTTTCAAGAAACTGGCAAAAGAACTGAACGTTGACGCGGTGATGCTGGTCCACGTGAACTACGGAGTGGCAACTTCCTGGATTGGCCCGGTGGGTAAAAATTACGGCACAGCGACAGTAACAGTATTGGCAGTAGACCAAAACGGTAAATCGGTCTGGAGCCACACCGTTGTCGAAAAAAACAAGAAAGGCCGAAGGGTGTTTGGTATTGGCCCGGCTGACTTCAAGGCAATTGAGCCAGCCTTCTATGAAGCAACACGTGCTGCGATTAGAAAGCACCTCAAGAAACTAGACAAGAAATTATAACAGCAAGAATTCATCCCAAGTATTAACGAAAAAAGGGTTCCAACCCCTTTTTATCGTTATTTTTGATTGCGTGGTGCCGCGCCTTAGGGCGGGGACTACTCTTTAGGAATTCTTTTCCAGGAACTCAGATATTTTATTGTCAATTGCTTTCAATATTTGTTCTGCCTTCTCGCATTCTGAGCGTTCATCGTCGGTTGGATTTGCCTGTGATGTTCCCTGAACAATTGCCTTATATTTTTGATTCACCACATTGCATGCTTTGAATTTGGCATTACCAGCTGCCTCACGCTCATTACAGAGTCCCCGCCATTCCTCGTAAACTTTGGCGTCTAACATTGTCAGCCCTCTTGTACTTCTCTTGATAATCGGATTTCCGAATATTAAATAACTATAACCAGCTTGCGTGATGTGAGCGGCAAGCGATCAAGCACTGAACGAAGCCTCGTTGGAAGATTCTACAGTAAGTTGCCCAAACCCGAGGGTCAGGACATTCATAATGCGACCTGAAAGAAATGAGGAAGTACTTGATGCGACCGGAGCATAGCGCACATAGTGCCTGATGAAGCCCGAAGGGATTCGAAAAATACAGAGTTAAGGGGGACAGATTTATTTAATCGAGTTCTTCTTCACTAGCGAAAAATAGATCTGTCCCCTTTTATCGAGCAAGCGTTCGTGCTTATAAGGGAAGCGCCCCGATGATATTGCGGTACTCCGCCTCTGGGAACGCTTTGAGGGTAGTCGTCCGGATATTCCCAAGGGAACCAACCGCAAGGGCGAACTTTGCGACTACCTCATCGCTGGGAGCCTCGATAACGATGATGAGGTCGTAGACCCCCAGTGTCAGATAGAAATCTTTCATCTCACCGCCCAAGTCCTTGAGAATCTTCCTTGCTGTATCCAGACGGTTTGGGGAGTCCTTAATATTCCGTATCCCCTGGTCAGTGTAGCTAATAAGGTTGATGTATGTAGCCATGGGTTTCCTCCTTGTCTGTAACTAGCCAAAGCCCAGTCTAAGCGGGATCGGTGAACGGGCACGAACGGGGTTGCCCGGGCTTTGGTTTGGGATAGTCTATTCCACGCAACACGGATCCGGACCACGCTACCCACATGAACTATCGATATTATCATCCCAAAAATAGCCACTTTCCAGACTTAATTGGGCCTGTACGGGGGGATGGACTAAGTGCTCTCTGACCCCCTTTATTACTATTCCCATTGTTATGCTATTGAAAAATTAATCTGTCCCGGAATATTCCGTTTATTGCCGGTTTAATGTTCCTCCCACCAAAAGGACCCGGTGAGTGTGTTTTTTGTATCTACGACCTCACCCAATCGCGGTGTAAGCAGAATCACATTGTTCTTCCTGGCTGCCACCACGGTACGCTCAATGGGTTCTTTCCAGCTGTGATATGCAAGATTAAATGTCGCCCAGTGTACGGGTAACATGCGCTGCCCTTTCAAATCAATGTGGGCCTGAACCGCGTGTTCGGGATCCATATGAATATCCAGCCAGGCATCGCCGTAGGAACCGACTTTAATAAGAGTAAGATCAAATGGTCCAAACTTCTTGCCGATCCTGGAAAAGTGATCGGCATATCCGGTATCACCACTGTAAAATACTTTGTGACGCGGACCCACGAGTGACCACGACGACCAAAGTGTCGCGTTATAGTCAAAGCCACGACGCCCGGAATAATGGCGTGACGGTGTGCAATAGATAACAACGGGACCCACCTTTGCCGATTGCCACCAATCGAGCTCGACTGTTTGTTTCTCTGATACACCCCATCGCTCAAGATGTGCACCAATTCCCAGCGGTACAAAAAACCGTGTGCCCTGCCTGGCCAGGTGTTTTATGACGGCCATATCAAGATGATCGTAGTGGTCATGAGAGATGACGACTGCATGGATTTTCGGCAAATTATGTAGAGCAATTGGGGCAGGATGGTATCTCAATGGGCCCATGAAACTAAACGGTGATGCGCGCCTCGACAACACAGGATCGGTCAGGATTCGCACCCCGTCTATTTCGAGCAACACGGATGCATGACCAAGCCAGATCGCACGCAACCCGGAAGCCACCGGATTGTGGAACAATGTTGCAGAAGGTGTTAATACCGGTAACGGTGCAGGCGGTACCCGAACTTCATCGCCAGAAAAAGACTTCTCTACCCAGTCCCACATGTCAGCGACAGAAAATGGTTTTTGAGGGGGATGGTTTGTAAAAGCGTCTGTGCTATATGATGGTGAGGCTTTAACTCGCAATAAACGATTCCCCTTAACGCTACCGCCAAAATCAGGTATAAACCAAAGCGCTGCCACGGCCAGAATAATAATGGCCAGTATAGCGCCGACGAACCATCGTAGTTTGTGGCCTGGTAAATTCATTGTGATTGTCATGAGATAATCATTGATGAATACGGTCAGAGTTTATTCTGTTAACGGCAGCACAACAAATTTGGGGCGAAAGCATTAATCTGAACTCCGAACATCTTTTAGCAAGTATTTTCTCTCTGACACCAATTTATCCATCAATGGGGTTTGCAGGCCTATTTTCAGGGATTTCTGGATAATTTGCATTGTTAAGCCCACATTCAGAAAACGAAGCTATCATTTAGGAAACAGAAGGATAACTTCCTTTAACACATAATTCGGAATGGGGTTTATTGCATTGAAAAATCTATTGTTAGCTCTCGGATTAACTATCGCGCTTGTACCTGTAAACAGCTACGCCGGTAAGCTGGATGATTTCGAGTCATCCGCGACCAAAAAGAAACACGAAAAACGGGATTCCCGTGGCCATCCTCCTTCGAGAGAACATAGAAACGACGGCCATCGCCATCATTCAGATGGTGGCTGTCACGGATTTTTTTCGTGCTTGTTCGAGATATTTATTCATGTAGATGCTTCGTCGCCTCCTACAGGTCCATATGATGAAGCTGACCAACCGGAAAACCTGCCCCATGAGTCTGGGCGACCGGATAAGCCGTCTGGTAGTTCAATTATGACTGTCGATTTTGCTTACCAAAATCTGGAACCAGGAATCTTCGGGCTGGATTCCAACTTCCAACTGAGACTGAAGCGGGTAAATATTGAAAGCCGTTTTACACGTTATATTGAAACCTCCCCTTATGACACGCTTGATGTATTTCAGTTAAAAGTGGTTTATCCAATCAGGCTGGGTCGTTCACTTACAATTGGCGGGGCGCTCGGTATCTATCAGCTGGCGGGGAATAGCACCAACACAGGCGGCTCGTTTGGTTTTCCAATCTCTTACAAGGCGCCCGGCAGTAAATGGGAATTTGGCATGACGCCCTCGTGGACCAACATCAATGGCAATACCATTACAGACGTCGACTTTCGCGTCAGCTACCGCAACCGTAAGACAAACTTTTTTACCGGCCACCGTGCTATTAATACAGGCAGCCAGTTGCTCAGTGGACCTTACATTGGACTTGGCTTAAATTTCTAATCGTCCAGGAAATAAAGGGCACTGAGCCCTTTAATCCCAGAATGTCATCGCAATGTTGTATTGCAAGACCTGACCCCATAATGAAAAAGGGGTCGGCCTGAAAAACCCTAAAAAAAGGAGGTCGGAGGTACTTAGGAGCTGAAAAGCAGTTATAAAGGAGTTAAGGGCGACAGATTTATTTAATTAATTTCTTCTTTTACTAGCGAAAAATAGATCTGCCCCCTTTTAGCTATTATTTGTTTGACCCCTATTATTTGTTTAGCAACACAAATAACCATAAGGTTGAAAGCAATACTTTTATGTCCATTCCGGCGGTCATTTTTGTTGAGCTCATTTATTAACTCATTTTTATTTTTTATGGTTAGCCTTCCACTTCCACAAATACCTGCATACGATTGTACGGTAAGGTTGCCAGCGTTGTGCAATTAAGAGCAGTTTTTGTTTAAATTCCTTGCCCTCCTCCTCCAACCGATACAATCGTCGCATGGCATTCTGGATTCCCACATCGCCAACGGAAAAAACGTCTTTTCGGTTAAATGTAAACATTAACAGCATTTCGACGGTCCATCGCCCTACTCCATGTATTTGTGTTAAATAGTCGATGAGTTCGATATCGCTTTTCTTTGACAGGATATCGTAAACCAGGCCATCACTACGTGCAGTCTTCGCAATAGCCTTAATATACCCCGCTTTTTGTTTCGATAAACCTGCGCCACGTAATTTGGCTACTGGCATCCGCATAAGAAGATCAGGTCGAGCCTCATTGTCCGGGAATAATCCAAGTAAGCGGGAGTGGATAGTGGCCGCCGCTTTCACGGATAGCTGTTGGGCCACGATGGAATGCAGTAGGGCGCTATAGACGTCCTTATTGCGACGGGAAACCGGGTAAGCGACAGAATTTATTACGGCTAATAACTTGCGATCTCGTTGCAGCAGGTACTGTATTATTTGTTCTTTATTGAGTGCGGGCATAGTTTATCTGGTGATCGGAATAACAAGGCACGAATTAAAGGGGCCAGTACCCTTAATCTCCTTCGCCTATATAATCATGTCGCCTTAAAGGGTACTGACCCCTTTAATTTCTACTTCTGTATCCGGGTATATTTGTCAACGCCGTCAAAATAGTAGTTGATCTTGCAGGTACTGATCTTAAAGTTAGAATTTTTATATCGTATGGTGATCGTGTTTTCATCGGGACTTAATTCGCCAGACATTTTTAATTTTTCTGCTCGTCCAAAGCAGCGTATTATCTTAGGATGGCTTGATACGTTGATCTTCGTTCCCTTGACCGTTAATCCGCGTGCAGTTCCATAGAAAACCGTGTCTCCCGCCTTCCAGCCGGCCTTGCGAGCCTTTCGACTGGGTTTAATCTGAACCATTCGAATATTGTTGCCCTTAACCCTTAGTTCTTGAATTGATTTACCTTCCGATTTCCATCTCCCTACCCAGCGTTTGATTTGCACAAGTTTTTCAGCTTGTACTTCCAAAGTATAGATTTTCGTTCGGATGTCCTTGGCAGCCCGGTCATTCGGAGCAGCCAGCAAAAACAGCTTCAAACTGCGAATCGCACCCTCAGGATTCCCCGCTGATTCCTGCGAAAGACCGAAGTTGTAATAGACATCCGCCCACCAAGGTGCCAAGCGCAATGCTTTCTTGAATTCAGCAAATGCCGGGGTGAAGTCCTCGTCACTCGATACGTCCTTCAGGAGGGCCGTGGCGCGTGTGGCATGGCGATGTGCCTCTTCCGGAATGGCAGGGCGTGGATCCAGTTTTCGTGCAATCTTTATTATTTTTTCCCGTAGTAATTGATCCTCGGGACTTGCTTCGGGTACCGTCTGCAGTGTGGCAATGTAATGCGTCAATGCCTTACGAAGATTTCCTGCCTGTTCGGCCTGACGTGCGAGGGCTGCTTCGTCGGTAGCTGCGTCGAGATTACTCCAATAAGAGAGCGCGAATACCGTGACAATTACTGATACGACTTTTGCTCGGTTCATTTCCCCTCCTGTTTTTGCACCCTGTTCATAAAAGTAAAGCATAGACGACGTGCGGCCGCCCGAGGCCCGGGCCAAATCCGGCTCAGGGCGCTGGAAAATGTAGTGAAAAAGGGGATGGAGGGATTAAAAAACAGGCAGTGCAATTTATGCTTAAAGTTTAATCCCTCCGTCCCCTTTTATTCATTAGGATGCCAATCAATTTACTCTTAGACCTTAAGGGGTCTGACCCCTATTGTTCGTCCCCTTCAATCACTCCGGCCCCTTTTATTCTGATTATCAGCTGTGTGCTACCGCTTTCTGGATAAGGGGGATTAACGGCTCAGGAAGCTTGATGTTGCCCGAGAGCGCGAACTGGCGCGCTTGGTCGGTCATTTTCTTCCAGATCTTGCGGATAATATCGAGCCACTTTTCCTCGGTGTACTCGGGATGCTTGCCGGCAAATTCCAGCAGGTAGTGCTCAATGAATACCAAAACAGAAACGTCTTCCAGCAACTGCGTGTCCGGGTTATCTTTTATCCTCATCTTTGCCACCGCCTGCTTTACTCTGCCGGTGACGTCTTCACCATAACCCGCCTGTGCCAACAGATCGTTTGCGGTTTGGGAATGAAATTTATAGAGGTCTTTGCGCCATTTCAGGTAGCCGATGCGATCCATTGGATGGGTGTCACGTGGGGATTTCCAGCGCTGGATATGCTGCGCACGAATCGCCAGCTTCATCGTGTCATCGGCGTCGGGCTTATAGCGTTGTAACATCTCGGACATACGGTGGGAGTAAAGAAGCTCTTTTGGCCAAATCCTGCCATCCACGGTCTCCTGGTTCGGGTCTTCACTATTTGCAACGTCAATAAGTGCCGCTGCTTTATCGAAAGCCGATTGTTGTTGAAACATATGGGTTACCCTGTTTTGATATGATATTAATTTATAGAAGTATACTGGATGCACTAAAATAATTAAAAAAAAATTAAAGGGGTCAGTACCCTTAAACTCCTTCGCCTATATAATCATGTCGCCTTAAAGGGTACTGACCCCTTTCATTTTTCCATATTGTAGATGTTGCACTGCAAGACCTGACGCTATTTATTTAAATATTATTATTTTTTAAGAATCGCCTCTAATTTTGCTTCGCCAACTTCTATGAGGTATCCATCCGGGTCTTTCATGTAGCAACGAATCTCTCCACCCATATCTTTAGGTTCGGTAATAAATTCCGCGCCGAGATTTTTACGCGAAGTATAGAAATCTTGAATATTCGCAACCCTGATGTTGAGAAATTGATTCAAGACATCATGGTCCTCTTTCACTTTTACAGTGGTCTCTGGCTTATCGACCGTTGGGTCACCACCACCTACATTCAGTATGATCCAGCTATTACTGGCTTTAACTACGCAAGGGCCTCCCGTTTCACCAAGATCCATAACCACTTCCCCATCCAGCATGGCTTTGTACCATTTGCAGGAAACGGTTCGGTCTTTAACGATAAGAGTATGGGTGAGCACAAAGCCATCGCTCGGTGCTGGAAATTTACTATTTTCCGGGTTGTCTTTAGGGTTATTCATTATAAATCCTCCTGCATCGAGAACCGAATGAAAGGGCTGACTAATAG
>JAZFSZ010000008.1:0-6900 GCA_036446455.1 Acidiferrobacterales bacterium | reverse complement strand
CGCGCCGGCATCGCGCCCCAACATCGTGATCCTGATGGCGGACGACTGGAACTGGCCACAGTCCCAGGACGTGGCGGACCCCAACCTGAGGACACCGACCTTCGATCGCATCGCCGCCGAAGGGGTCCGCTTCCGCAACGCCTTCGTCAATTCGCCTTCGTGCACGCCATCGAGGGCCGCGCTCCTCACCGGCATGCACCCGTGGCAGCTACAGACCGGCGTGCACCTGTGGGGAGCCCTCGACGCCGAGTTCGGCACCTACACCGACCGCCTCGAAGAAGCCGGCTACCTGGTGGTCAAGCCATTTATACTGCGTTCTGATGGCTCAGCTAAAGGCGACTGGGATGTTGGAATTACCATAGATGCCATGGAGTACTCCGCAGAAGCAGATGTCGTTGTATTAGCATCTGGGGATGGTGATTTCGCCTTACTGGTTGAAAAAATCAAACATGATAGTGGAGTATCTGTTGAAGTTTATGGTGTCACGCAACTCACAGCTAATGCGCTAATTCATGAGGCGACAAAATTTATACCCATTGAAGGCAAATTTCTCCTGCCAAGAAAATGAACGCAATTGGCTTTAATCTATGATCGATTGGCAAAAAATGCCTAACAAGGCGTTAAAGTACGCTCGCTTCGCTCACCGGACCTGGCTCCGCCAGGCCGCTTAACACAGACGTTATATGCACTAATGGTTGCATTTGGCTTCAATTACTATACATACTATTATATGGCTAATGAACCATATAGCTGTTAGTATAGTCTTATGAGTAAGGGGAGCTTTGAATGGGACGATGCCAAAGACTTGGCGAATCAAGCAAAACACGGCCTTTCATTTTCCGAAGCTCAGTTTGCTTTCGCTGACCCAGATCGAATTATCGCCCGTGACCTGGGACACAGCGGTGAGGAGGATCGGTTTTATTGTTTCGGTCGCTTGGGCGAAGGTATCGTCACAGTGAGATTCACTTACCGTAACGAGGTTATTCGAATTTTTGGAGCTGGTTATTGGCGTAAAGGTAAACGAATTTATGAGTACGAAAATTAAATACACGGATGAGCCAATAGGAAAGGTTGAAGTTGTGGCTGATATTCTTCCATCGCCGGAGGAATTGGCATTTAAAGAAGATACTGTGAAAGTCACAATTTCTCTTAGCAAATCCAGCGTCGATTTCTTCAAGCAGGAAGCGAAAAAACACGATACAAAATATCAGCAAATGATCCGGCGCTTACTAGACGCATACACTCAAGCGCAAAGCCGGCATATAACAAATCATTCAACACGGACGCGCTAGCGCGCGCCGGTTAATTCAGACGTTATGTGTCAGAGTTGAGCTGGTATTACCAAAGTGATACCCTAAGCACATGAAAGTTGCAGTATCCATACCAGACCCAATATTTGAAGCCGCCGAACAACTGGCCAAAGAACGAAACGTTCCACGTAGCCAGATTTTTGCTGAAGCATTGTCAACCTATCTGGAGCTAAGAAACTCAGAATCAGTCACAGCGCTTTTGAATGAAATCTATGGTCGAGAATCCTCCCAAGTTGACGAAGCATTGACCAAGGCTCAATTCGACGCTATTAATCATGAAGCGTGGTGAAATTTGGTGGGCATCGTTGCCTCCGGCAGCTGGTTCGGGGCCAGGTTATCGCAGACCAGTTTTAGTTGTTCAAGCAAATTCATTCAATCAAAGTAAGATTTCCACCGTCTTGGTAGCCGCCATTACCTCGAATCTTTCTTTGGCTAACGCACCCGGAAATATTCGTGTTTCCAAGACCGACTCAGGTCTTTCTAAACCGTCAGTGATAAATATTTCACAAGTGATTACCGTCGACAAATCAATTTTGACAAAGCGTGTGAAAATGTTGCCTGGCAAGGCATTAGTGCGGGTAGATGAAGGTTTAAAGTTGGTATTGTGCCTGTGACACCTAACAAAACATTAAAGTACGTTCCGGCACTGCGTGCCTCCACCGGACGCGGCTCCGCCGCGCCGCTTAACTAAAACGTTATGCATATTGGTGATTACAAAAGGCACACAATGTGCTAAATTAGAGGTATGCGTCATTTTGTATGGAATTCTGACAAGAATGCCCAGTTGATACGGGAACGAGGGATATCATTTGAGCGTGTGATTTTTCACATTGAACGAGATGAAATCTTGGATGTTATCAAACACCCAAACCCATCTAAATATCCAAACCAACGCATGTTCATACTGGACATAGGTAACTATGCGTACCTGGTACCATTTGTTGAAACTGAAACTGAGATATTCCTTAAAACCATTATTCCCAGTCGCAAAGCCACTAGAAAATATCTTGAGGTGTAAATGTTATGAGTAACAAGCTAAATAAAGAAGAGAAAGAAATCCTTAAGTCTTATGAAAAAGACGAATGGGTTTCTGTCGCAAAACCAGCAAGTATTGCGAAATATAAGGCGGCAGCTAAGGCCACTTTTAAAAAAGACAAACGAGTAAATATTCGCATATCAGAATTGGATTTGGAGTTATTGCAAGAAAGGGCGCTGATTGAGGGGCTACCGTATCAAACGCTCATGTCCAGTGTTTTGCACAAGTATGTAACGGGCCGTTTTGCGGAGAAAAATGCCTAACAAGCGACTGTGATCCCAGGTCAAGTTTTCAGGCTACATTTTTCATCTCTCCCCAGTAAGTTTCGTCCCTGACCATAGCGTTGAGCAAAACGATCATTTTGCGCATGCAGGCAACAATCGCGACCTTTTTGTGCTTACCGTTTTTCCATAACCGCTGATAAAAAGCCTTGTTCACCGGGTTGTGCTGGATGGCACACAAGGTGGCCATAAACAGCACCGTTCGTACCTGTGCCCTGCCACCACGGATATGTCTTTTGCCACGCATTCTTCCGCTGCCGCCAGGCTTCAACCTGTTCACTGAGTTTCAGTATCTGTTGATCCAGCTTTACCTGCAGGCGTTTCAATGCATTGATAGAGCTGCGTATATCGGCCTGTAAGAACCTCGGCATGATTTGCAGGCGATTCTTCTCCATGGTCAACATACCAATGACTTGTTGACGGCGTTTGCCCAAGTCCCTGAGTTTGCGGGTATTTACATCCGGTAGCCGCCGTACCGGCGGCATTATCATTGCTGCGTATTGGGCAATGACACGGCTATCGAGTTTATCGGTCTTGGCCAGTATCCCCAAAGCACCTGCGAAGCGCCGCTTAACTAAAACGTTATGCGTACAGGTGGCGTGCCATGTTGGTAAAGATTATTCTATATAGATGAAAGTATCTGAAATTCTTCGCTTATTAAAAGCAGATGGTTGGTACCTTCATGCTACTCGCGGTAGCCATCGTCAGTTCAAGCACCATACGAAGGCTGGTCGGGTTACAGTTCCAGGTAAGCCAAGCAACGATTTGGCTCCAGGCACACTAAATAGCATCTATAAACAGGCAGGTTGGAAATAAAGGTGGATTCATGAAATATGCGATCGTTATTGAAAAGGCAGACTCAAATTATTCAGCCTATGTCCCCGACCTTCCCGGCTGTGTCGCAACAGGTGCCACAACTGAAGAAGCTGAAAAGGAAATAAGAGAAGCAATCGAATTTCATATTGAAGGGATGAAAGAAGATGGTGAGGCAATTCCAGTTCCAAGCAGCTCAGTCGAGTATGTGGAAGTCGCCGCATAACAAGGCGTTAAAGTTCGTTTGGAGTAATAATTGAAGAATGCAGCAAAATTATCAGGGTGTAGAAATTATCGTTACGCGCTATGGCGAACCTGGGATGACTCAATGCCTTTTGTGATGTTTGTTGGGCTTAACCCTTCTACAGCAGATGAAACATCTGATGACCCAACTTTAACCAGATGCATTAAATTTGCAAAATCCTGGGGTTATGGTGGCGTATGCATGGCAAATCTATTTGCGTTTCGAGCCACTGAGCCTGCTGATATGAAAGCATCAGACGATCCTATTGGCATTGAAAACAACAAGTGGCTTAAAAAACTGGCAAAGGATGCAGCTTTGGTTGTTGCAGCATGGGGTAATGATGGCTCCTACTTAGAGCGCTCCGAGCAAGTCAAAGAGTTTTTGCCAAATTTATACTGTCTTAAACTCAACAAATCAGGCGAGCCTGCTCATCCTTTATATCAGACAGCCAAATTAAAACCCGTTCCAATAGGCATTTAACAAGGCGCTCAAGCAGGGACGCAGCAAAGCTGCCCTTAACTTGGCGTTAGCTGCCACCAATCATGGAGAGCACATGCCACTTACTGAGAAACAGATTGGCGTATTGAAGGGAATAATACCCGGTGCATTCATTGCATTGTGCATCGTAGGCTTGGGCTCCTATCTAAATCCTTTCACCTATCAGGAGTCTCTAAATACAATCGAAAAGCTCAAGGTCGCCATTTTATCTTGCATAATTCCGGCTGTCTTTTTAGCTGCATCTATTGGCCGCTTGGCAAAGCATCGATTCTTTACCCCTGAAGACATCGACGGTGGAGGCCTGTCAAACGGGTCGGCCCAAGCAACATTATTACAGTCACTATTGCAGAACACTTTCGAGCAAACTCTGCTTGCCTCACTTGTATATTGTGCTTGGTCTGTAGTAATGTCGGCTGCTTTGTTATCGGTAGTCCCGACAGCCGCTATCGCTTTTGGCTTAGGGCGCATATTATTCTTCATTGGTTACAAGAAAGGAGCACCGTCAAGAGCTATCGGATTTACACTTTCCTTTTATCCGTCGATAATTATGCTGGTCGTAATAATTGGAACTCTAATATGGCGGCAAATCAGCTAACAAGGCAGGCCAGCGGATACAAAAAAGCAGCGCTTTTTCGGTCCACCCTCTCCCGCATTTCATCGGTGGTTTGATTCAACGCTACGGCATCGGGTAAATAATCCAGCAGCGCCGTTTGCCATGTGATGCCTTATTCCGATAGTTCCGCCAGCGCGGCTTTGCGGACTGCCTCGAATTCATCACCCGCATACCAGGTCGGAGTGACGTCCGCATGGGCGACTGCTGCAGCTAACCGGAAGGCGAGTTGTGCATCCTCGACCAGGCCCTCAAGGTTCCAGTCGTCCTCGACCTCATCCCCCGGGGTGTGGTATTTGTACTGAATCCAGTCTACGTACTGCTGCTCGCCCCAACCTGGCTCCCGGCCGATAAAATCGACTCCTGACTTGAACCAGATGGCGGGCACACCGGCGCGCGCGAAGCTGATTTGGTCCGAACGGTAGAACCAGCCCGCCTTGACGTCCTGTTCACCACGGATGGTTCGGTTCTGTACTTTGGCAGCTTCGGTCAGCCAGTCGTCGAGTTCGGATTTGCCCAGACCGTAGACGATGACGTCACGGGTGCGTCCCCAGACATTGCCCAGTTCGATATTGATGTTGGCCACCATGCGGCCCGGATGGATAACCTTGCTGTTGGCAAAGTACCTGGAGCCAAGGCTGCCCTGTTCTTCGACAGCAGGGAACAGAACCACGATGCTGCGACGGGGAGGTTCGGGCAATGAGGAGAAAGCGCCCGCCACGGCCCGCGTTTGAGCCATGGCCACGCCGTTGTCGAGGGCGCCGTTGTAGATTACATCACCTGTCTCATCCGGTTCACCGATGCCAAAGTGATCGTGGTGCGCCGACAGGATCAGCATCTCTTTGGCGAGTTTGGGGTCAGCACCATGCAGGATGCCCGCGACATTTGCCGTGTACTTGGCCGTGACATCCACCGCCAGGTCGATCGAGGGTCGTGATGCCCGGCGGAACCGGCCTGAAGTCACTGGTGCGTGCTGAGTCAATCAGGGTCTCGAGCTTATGACCACCCAGTGCGGCCAGGGCTTGCGAGCCCTCCCAGCTGAGCCAGCCATTAAACAGGGTGCGGGGTTCATCACCGGCTATTTTGCTCACATCAACAAGCAGATTGGTCGCCTGGATGGTCTGTGAGGCCGCTGACGGGTTTCTCATTTTCTACAGAATCTGGAGTTGGTGTGTCACAACCGCTAACGAACATGACGAACAAAGCAGTGAAAAGAACGCGCATAAGATGGCTCCCTGGGGATTTTCATAGTGGCCGTAAAGCCCATTATTATCGACTGTTTGAACGCTGATATAAGTGCTCAAGACCTTGGAACGGGTTCGGGCAAACACAAACGCTATTTTGCCAGATTTCCATGGATTTTGAGTCTTTTTTTGATCTTTTTTGTATACTTAATGCCGAGCACAGATTCTGAAGTCGAGGAGATATATGGAAGCAATATTACGTCGATATCAGGCAGGGGCAATGTTCTAGTCATACAGGGGTTGAGAGCGACGCAGTTTGTCCAGAGACAAAAAATAGGTGTATAAACAATATATGCAAAGAGGTGCTAGTTCACACCGCTTAACTAAAACGTTTAGTGCGCATCGATAACAGGTTCGTAAACTATTGGAAATCCGGCATATGAATAAGCAACAATTGCAACGCAGGCGAATGTACTTCACTGCGCTCGTTATACTATATGTGTGGGGACTGCTTGCCTGGCAGTATTTTCATGGCGGTGTTCCGAGCCACCACATCTTGCACCGTGGCGATTTACCATCAATCTCAAACTGGTGGGGTGGATTACTTCTTCCAACTCTCACATGGTTTCTCATAGGTCGAATCAATCAGCGTGAAGCAGGAAAATACTCAAAGGGTGTTATTTTGGGGTTTTTTGCTGCTCTCTTGTATGGCATAGCACTGTCTGCATCATTTGTTTATGGCCTGGAACAGCTTGGATCGTATATGGCACCCGGTTTGCTGTTTCTTGCATTGTTTCTTCCCATTTATAAATCTGAATATTTTCTTGGTTTCGTTCTGGGTATGTCCTATACATTTGGAGCGCTATTGCCTACAGGATTTAGTACTATTGTGGCGCTAATTGCCGTTGTGATTTATAACTATGT
>JAZFSZ010000007.1:0-5985 GCA_036446455.1 Acidiferrobacterales bacterium | reverse complement strand
ATGCGACACTTTATTTGTTGAAATATCTCCATGGGATATTTGCTCCGTATCATTATTCTTCTTATCCTAGGCTGGCTTGCCTATCGTCTGGTTCGCCGCCTGATCGGAAGTGATAAAATACAGGCCAAACCAGCAGATCAGGCCAAAATCGAGATGGTGCCCTGTGCCGTATGCGGTTTGCACATCCCGCGTCATGAGGCGCTGATGCACGATAACAGGGCTTATTGCTCCGCCGCCCACCTGGAAACCGGCAAAAATTAATCGACCGACTTTGCGTCTCGCCTGAATCTGTGCTGTATTTACCAGCACTTATGCATGAAACAATAATCACCGGGCAGAACATTCAAGCCGCTGCGACAGATGAAGCCGCCCTAACCGCACAAAACTGGAGCCTGCTGCAGCAATTTAATATCTACCGCGTCATCATGGCGGTCGCCTTTCTGGTTATCGCTCTCATACCCGGCAATTTCCCGCCCTTTGGTGAAACCGGCCCCGGCTGGTTTGTATTGGCATCAATGCTATATGCCGTCATCGGCGTCTCGGCGATATTCAGTATTCGTCTGCGGATGCCGGAATTCGACCCCCAGGTCACCGTTTTGGCATTTATCGACATCATGCTGATCACCCTGATCATGCACAGCAGCGGCGGCATGAGCAGCGGTCTGGGCCTGCTCATGCTCGTATCTGTCGCTGAATGCAGCGTGTTGCTAAGCCGGCGCATGACTATCTTCTACGCCTCGCTTGGTACCCTCGCCGCATTAATCGAACACTCATGGCCAGTTCTGACCAGCTCCGGAGTCTCATTGGAGGCGATAAGCCAGGGCTACCCCCAGGTCGGTGTACTCGGTATCGGACTGTTCATCACCGGCACCCTGGGCAATCAACTGGCAACACGCCTGCGCAGTACTGCCGCCCTGGCTGAAAAACGTGGTCTCGATCTGGCCAATCTCTCCTCGGTCAACGAGCTGATTATCGAGCGCATGCAATCGGGGGTTGTGGTTTGCGATCACGAGGGGCGCGTACGGGAGATGAACAACGCCGCCATGACCTTTCTTGGCATCGATCAATTAACACAGCAACAATTATTGAATGATTTCTCGGAAGGACTTGACGATCAGTTGACGGAGTGGTCAGAAAACCCGGTGCAGCGCACTATGCGCATCCTTCGGACCACAGCGGGATATTCATTGCTGCCACGCTTCATTTTACTGGGCAAAAAATCCAGACCCCTGGGCACACTTATTTTTCTGGAAGACACCGAGGCGCTGAAGCAACAGGCACAACAGTTAAAAATGGCGGCGCTGGCGCGCCTGACTGCAAGTATTGCCCATGAAATCCGCAATCCACTGAGTGCAGTTACCAATGCAGCGCAGTTGCTTAAGGAGTCCACAACAGGTAACGAAGAGACACAACGACTGCTGGATATCATAGAAAACCATGGACAGCGCATGAACGTTATTGTGGAAAACATCACACAGCTGAGCCGACGCGACCGAACCGAACCGGCCCGGATTCGCATTGACGAATGGACCAGCGAATTTATTATTCAGTTTGCCGAGGGCGCGGATGTGCCTGTCGAAGCATTGACGGTTTATAACGATGAACGCGGGATACAGGCCTGTGTGGACCCCGACCAACTGTTCCAGATTGTGGCCAATTTGTGCCAGAATGCACTGCGGCACAGCCCCGAATACTCCGATAAGCCGATAATCAAAATCCAGACTTACACCAATGAACAGCTAAGACCGGTTATCGATGTCGTTGACTGGGGGCCGGGCGTCCGCGCTGATATTGTTGACAGTATTTTTGACCCGTTTTTTACAACCACGCCGCAAGGCACCGGTCTTGGTCTATACATATGTCGTGAGCTCTGTGAAAGTAACGGTGGCCGACTTGAATACACACCCAATTCAGGCGGCGGCAGCATATTCCGTTTTACGCTGTCCCGCGCCGAGGAATGCTACGAAGCGAAGCCCGAATGACAACCAAACAAGTTCTTATTATTGACGACGAACCCGATATTCGTGAGCTGCTGGAACTCACACTCGGTCGCATGAATCTCGAAACAAGAGCGGCTGCCAATTTGAGTGAAGGTCGGCATCTTCTGAGCGAATACTCCTTCGACTTGTGTCTGACCGATATGCGATTGCCCGATGGCAACGGTCTCGACATGGTGCGCCATATTCAGGAGCACTTTCCTAACTTGCCGGTTGCCGTCATCACTGCCTACGGCAATATTGAAACTGCGGTGATGGCACTCAAGGCCGGCGCCTTCGATTTCGTTTCCAAGCCAGTCGATATTAACGATCTACGCAACATCGTCAGCTCGGCACTCAAGGTTCGACGGCCAGGCGAGGAAATGGTCGAGGAAATTCAGGCGCCGGCGGGAAGCCAGAAAATGCTGGGGAATAGCCCGGTGATGCAAAAGGTTCGCAGCATCATTGAGAAACTCGCCCGTGGGCAGGCGCCGGTGTATATCAGCGGCGGGTCGGGTACCGGCAAGGAGCTGGCGGCGCGTTTGATCCATGAGCTGAGCCCGCGCGCCGATAAAGCGTTTGTGCCCGTAAATTGCGGTGCCATTCCCGAACAACTGGTGGAGAGTGAGTTCTTTGGTCACAAGAAGGGCAGCTTCACCGGGGCAGTGCAGGACAAAGCGGGACTGTTCGCAGCGGCCGATGGAGGCACCCTGTTTCTGGATGAAGTTGGCGACCTGCCACTACAGATGCAAGTAAAACTGTTGCGCGCTATTCAGGAAAAATCTATTCGTCCAATTGGTGCACTGACAGAGACCCACGTGGACGTACGTATTGTCAGCGCCACCCACAGGAATCTTGCGCAGATGGTGGAAAAAGGCGAATTTCGTCAGGACCTCTACTATCGACTCAATGTTATCGAATTGGCCATTCCCGGCCTCAAGGAGCGTACGGAAGACATTCCACAGCTGGCGCAGGCTATTAGCAAACGCCTGGCAACGGGAATGGGGATCCAGCCGCCAACGCTGTCGCAAGGGGCGATGGAGTTATTAATGGATTATGCCTTTCCAGGCAATGTGCGCGAACTGGAAAATATTCTGGAACGGGCACTCACACTCTGTGATGGCAGTGAAATCCTGGCCGAAGACCTGCAACTGCGAGGCGCGGCCGCCTCCCCCGTCGCACAACAGGATAACAGCGGGGCAAACACCGACGAGGGTCTGGACAACTACCTAGCCCGATTAGAGCGAGTTGCAATTGAAGCGGCGCTAACCAAGACCAACCAGAACAAAACAGCCGCCGCCAAGTTGCTGGGCATCACCTTCCGGGCATTGCGTTACAAACTGGAGAAACTGGGAATCGATTGACCGTCCGTCCGGCAAAAATAGCCGACCAGACCATGCCGCGGCGTGCAACGGCGACCGTATTGACGAGAAATGGCAGTGGTTAAATCCATGGAATTGAATGCGAACGCCAGATTCCACTCCGCTTTCAATTAAGTTTATGTTTTTCAACGGTTTTTTATTGCTAAAAAGAATGGTTACCAGTGGCACGATGTCTGCATAAAATTGGGGAGGGTTGGCGAGCCGCGATTGACCGATGCAAGCGGCTCTGCTAAATAAAGACAAGGGTTTTTATCCTTTTTTGTTAGCAAAAAAGGAGGTTATCGCGAAAAGCATCGACCGTGTTCCTGGCGGCCATGTTTGGAAAACGGTTCTTACCCCCGCGGCAGGCCGGTAATTTTCGGGATAACCTCTACAATAACAGCGTTAACGTAAATTAAAAACAGAGGCTCACTCAAATGAATACAATGCAGAAAGGTTTTACACTGATTGAACTGATGATCGTTGTGGCGATTATTGGCATCCTGGCGGCTATAGCGGTTCCGGCATACCAGGACTACACCATTAAAGCCAAAATTTCAGAGGCAGCATCTCTCTCTGGCGCGGTGAAGCTTGGCGTCGAGCTTGCCTATAGTGAGGGCATGGCTCTCGCCGATATTGACTCCAATACCGATGCAAGCGTCGAACCAGCGACAAGCTACAAAGCCAAGTACGTGAGCAGTGTCAGCATCATAGGCGACGGTGAATTTGAAGTTCTCCTGATAGACGATTCCGCCCTTGGTCTAAACACGGCCAAAGGTAAGAAAATTACTTATACACCAGAGTCAATGGGCGGTAACCTCAAATGGACTCTTTCCTGTGAAGCCGGCATCAAAGCAGCATGGTGCCCGAAGTCGTAGTCACCAATTTGACAAAATTGGCATAAAAACAAGGGCGACTCAGGTCGCCCTTGTTTTTTTGTGCGGCTTTTGGACAATTAAGGTGCTGGACAAAAGCTGCCGCGGGACATGAGTTACTGATCGCAAATTGCCTGTTAACCTCTTCTTAAGCCCATTCACACTCGCCAGCACCCCATGTGTACTATGGTGATTCCATTAACAGCATTACCATCTAACCAGACGCTATCAGTGTAAATCAGCCATATTGCTAATGTTGACCTGGTTCAAGAAAATCTTTTCCGCCAATCGGAAGTTTCAGTTACTCTCATTGTCGCTGGCGATCGTTCTTGGAGCCACAGCTTTTCTGCCTGGAATTTCCGGGCCATTTATCTTCGATGATTTCCCTAACATAGTCGCCAACAACGCCCTTCGAATTCAAGACCTGAGCCTTGACGAGCTCCATCGAGCGGCCTATTCGGTCCCTACCGTTAGCGCGATTCAACGCCCGCTGGCGTATATCAGCTTCGCGCTTAACGGTTATTTCGCTGGAGGTTTCGATGATAGCGCGCCGTTCAAACTAACAAATCTTTTCATACACATCGTAAACGGTTGGCTGATTTTCTGGATGTTACAGGTTGTGCTCAAGCGTTACGCACGTTTCTCTCCAAATACCCCGCCCGATACACTTCCCGCAAGCAACACAGTCATATTGCTTGCGGCCGCCATTTCACTGTTATGGTTTATTCACCCGATACAGATAACCAGTGTGCTTTATGTGGTTCAACGCATGGCGTCTCTGTCCGCTACCTTTGTATTGCTTGGTGTCCTGAGTTATTTGCTTGGGAGAGAGCGTTTGCTGCAGAACCAAAGGCACAGCAAGTTACTAATGTTTGGTGGGCCACTTATTTTTGGCACGATCGGGATTCTGGTAAAAGAAACCGCTGTTTTGCTTCCCTTGTTCATACTGAGTCTGGAGATAACACTCTACGCCAAAGAGAAACCATGGCGAAACTGGTCACACTTGTCCCCACGCTCTCGGAAAGTAATACTCGCCGCTGTTCTACTCGTTGGTCTGCTAGCTATTGCAGTAATATCTTATTTATTCATTTCCAGAATCCTTCCTGGTTATGAAGTTCGATTATTCTCTTTTCAGGAACGTCTGTTAACTCAGCCAAGAGTTTTATTCTTCTACATTTCGCTCATCTTGCTGCCTCGCACCAACCAGTTTGGGATACACCACGACGACATCATTATATCCAGCTCACTGCTTGCCCCCTGGACTACCCTGCCAGCTATTTTAGGCCTTGCCACATTGGCCGTCCTTGCTGTTTATCTGCGCAGGAAGTGGCCAATTGTCAGCCTTGGAATACTCTGGTTTCTAACGGGTCATTTGCTTGAGTCAACCGTTTTCCCACTGGAGATGGTTCATGAGCATCGAAATTATCTGGCTTCGCTCGGCATCGTCATCATCCTGGTACACCTGATTTATAAGGGTAGCCGCCGCATTGGCAATAAAAAACTGTTGTTATTGCTGCCGTTACTGGTATTGGTTTTTGGAAGCCTGACTTTTATTCGTGCAAATCAGTGGTCTAGTTATGAGAAACTAATCGCTTATAATGCCGTCCACCATCCAAAGTCTTCGAGAGCACAGCTGGAACTAGGCGGGATGCTTGCACAACGGGGGTATTATGATCAGGCACGTGAGGCATATCTTGCGGCTATCACGTATCAACCTAACGACCCAAGTTTGCTAATTGGATTGCAGATGATCAGATCAAACCAGAATCTGAT
>JAZFSZ010000006.1:0-7351 GCA_036446455.1 Acidiferrobacterales bacterium | reverse complement strand
TTCGCGCCAATCAGGCCATAGCGATTGCCTTCGCCAAATTTGACGGAAATATTTTCGAATAGGGGCTTGGCCCCAAATTGCATTGTAATATTGGCGGTTGTAATCAATGTCGTGTTCCGAAGCAGGGGTAAAAAACGGCCGCATTGTCGCACAGAATGCAGCTTTTTGGACAATTGTTTGGCAGATTGGTGACTAGCAGGGTTATTCGTCGATTTTTACCTTTCGGCGCAGGACCTTGTCCTGGCCGCGGCGGCTTTTCTGGTCAAGACGGCGTTGTTTTGCCCCGCTGGTGGGTTTCGTTGATTTGCGTTTTTTCGGTGTCGTCATGGCCTCGCGCACAAGATTCGCCAGACGTTGCAGTGCCGCCTCCCGGTTTTTCTCCTGGCTGCGAGTTCGTTGCGACTTGATAATGACCACGCCCTGCTTATTGATGCGGTGATCTGCCAGTGCCAGCAATCGCTCTTTAATGTGTTCCGGCAGGCTGGATTGCTGGATATCAAATCGCAGATGTACTGCGCTTGAAACCTTGTTGACGTTCTGGCCGACTGCGCCCTGAGCCCGGATCGCGCTAATACTAATTTCTTGTTCGGGGATAGTGAGGCTGTTTGTGATCTTCAGCATGGCGGACAAAGTGGACTTACCTCAATGAGAGGCCGATATTACACTGTCACCGGATTGAATTGGGTAACCCACCGAATCTTTAACTGGAGCTGGCATGACTATCGTTGCAACCCCTGATGCCCATGCCATTGCTGTATTCGCTCTGATTGTAGTCGCGCTGTACTTGTTTACGCGTGAACATCTGCCGCTGGAAACATCGGCTCTGCTGGTATTGGTATTGCTCGCGGCAGGTTTTGAGATATTTCCCTATGAACGCGATGGAGAAACATTACGCGCCATCGATTTTTTCAGTGGTTTTGGTCACGAGGCACTAATCGCGGTCAGCGCATTAATGATTGCAGGGCAGGGGCTGGTACGGACGGGTGCCCTGGAACCGATTGGCCGTTTTCTCGCCCGTACATGGGTCATCAGCCCTATGCTGTCGTTACTGCTGACCATGTTGGCAGCGGCCAGCCTTAGCGCGTTTATGAACAACGTTCCTATTGTTGTGTTGCTTCTGCCCATACTTATTAGCGTATCGCTACGCACCGGTAAACCGGCTTCAGGAATGCTGATGCCGATGGGGTTTGCCACCTTGCTTGGAGGAACGGCAACGACGATCGGCACGTCAACCAATCTGCTGGTGGTGTCGATCGCGGCCGATCTTGGCATGCATCGATTCAGCATGTTCGAGTTCTTTGTGCCCGCTGTCATTTCGGGTGGGTTGGCCATCGTTTATCTCTGGTTGGTCGCACCGCGATTGTTACCCGCTCGCACGACTCATTTGGCCGATACTTCCCCGCGCGTATTTGCTTCCTTACTACACATTCCGCAAGGCAGTTTCGCAGAGGGCAGGTCTCTGGCGGAGATAATAGACAAGACCGGTGGTGCGATGAAAATTGAACGTGTTCTCAGGGGCCGGGAGACTGCCATATTGCCCTTGCCGGATGCCATCATCAAAGTTGGCGACAGGTTGAGTATTGAGGATACACCGGAGCAACTGAAAGAATTCGAGGAAGTCCTGGGGGCCAACCTGTATTCAGGTGAAAAACCGGTGACCGAAGAGAATCCGTTAAGCGCTGCAGACCAGCAGTTGGCGGAGATTATCGTGACTCAGGGATCGCCACTGGATGGTGTTACTTTAAATCGAGCCTATTTTAGCGACCGATATCATCTTATGACACTGGCGATCCATCGTGTCGGCTGGGTGGCCCGCACCTGGAGTCAGAAATTAGGTGATATTCGCTTGCGTATTGGTGATGTGCTGTTGGTTCAAGGCGATCGCGAGCGAATAAGTTCGATAAAGCGTAGCGGTACCTTGCTGGTGCTGGATGCGACAGCCGATTTGCCGCGATCCAATAAAGCCTGGCTTGCCCTGACAATCATGGCAGCCATTGTGTTAGTCGCTGCAGCGGGCATTCTGCCCATTTCGATCAGCGCTGTATGTGGCGTCACCGCCATGATTCTGACCGGCTGCCTGAACTGGCGCGATGCGGCCACCGCCCTGAGTAAACCTGTCATTATGATCGTGGTCGCCAGCCTGGCCATGGGCATGGCATTGCTAAAGACGGGCGGTGCCGAATACCTGGCCCACCTCTTTGTCAGTCTGACCTCGGGCATGTCGCCCACCCTGATGATCGGAAGTCTGATGCTGGTAATGGTGGTGGTGACCAATGTCGTTACCAATAATGCCGCCGCCGTTATCGGGACACCCATCGCGATAAGTATTGCCAGCCAGGTCAATCTGCCGGCGGAACCGTTCGTGCTGGCGGTGTTGTTTGGCGCCAACATGAGCTATGCCACCCCCATGGCGTACAATACCAACTTACTGGTGATGAACGCTGGTGGTTACAAATTCTCCGACTTCATGCGTGTCGGGATTCCGATGATCCTCATCGTCTGGCTGTCTTTGTGCTGGCTATTGCCCATGCGTTATGGGTTGTAGTGATATCAATCAGAGCAAGATTGCGGCGGAGATTTACATTTCCATATAATTAAGATGCCGTCGTGACAAGATCCCCAATTATTGTCGGCGTGCTATTTATGCAAATGCTGGCATCAACGCGGGCCAGCGTGCCAAAAGTCGTTCAGAGCCGGCAATCGTTGTTTAGCATTCCCGGGCAGGCCCGATTTCCGGGGGTCGATCCGCAGATGCACAGCGGTCGACCCTTATTGCCGTTCTGGCTGCCAGCACCTTGTGCTCAAGTCACCCTATATTCGATATCATGCTCCGAGACTGTGGCTACAACGGAAATTAGCAACAATCAGGGCCTCTGGCCTTTTCTCTTCAGCGCTATAAAAATTTGTCCTGTAATACGATTTCCCATATTATTTTGCAATGGACACCACGGACTGGCCGCCGATGCAGTATAGGACTGTGCACAGTAGAACCCCTTCGGGTTCCATTCAGCACTTCTTCGCTGTGCTCAGGTCGAGTAGCATAGAATCTATAAATAATGGTGAAACTGGAGTTGGCACAGGGGCAAAACCGTGAAGTTAATTGAAGCAATTCCGGATTTGGTCAATTTCTTTATTTTGCTCGACAATGGCCAACTGGGATATTACAACGCCAAAGGCGAGTTTCTGCTGCAGAAATCGTTCACGGAGAATTTTGCGGATTTCACCGGCGAATTACTGAAGCGCTATAAGACCGACCCGGACGCATCGGGATACCGCATTGCTATTGTTTATCCTACCCGCGAGAAAAGGCAGTGGAAGTCTGCAAGTTTGGCGCTGGAACCGGATATCATGCGTAGACTATACCCCACCAGCGGTCCCAGGCAGGAAGAAATTACTTCATTTCAGAAACGAAACATCGAAAAGAGCATCTATCAGGGCATCGAATTACTGATGGAGTATCAGGATGAATCTTTGCCTGGCAACCAGATTTATTGTCCCGTACTGTATTACCGGCGCAAAACTTTATCAGATTATCTATCTGTACTGGCGCGGGAAGAGCGCCCTGATGACAAATCAACCCCGGTTCTGGAAGTATTGAATTTTCTGGCGCCGGTGCCGATGGGAAAGCGTTCCAGTGAAGTCATTGGCAGATTTACCAAGGCAATTTATGAAGGTGTCATAAATAAATCAGTGCGAAAGGATTCATATGATTTCCTTAAACATCGAGACGGGTCGATCAGCATTGATTCTGTGAATAAAGAAGTTGCCGATCTTGCCGACCAGGCGATTGTCAGTATTTTTGGTGAACGACGGAAGGAGGGCTTTTCCGGAATGATGCGCATGCATTGTTCGCCGCAAACATATGAAAGGGTAAGCCGGTGGCTGGAAGAGCCATACAAATATATAGAGCCGGATCAACTGAAGTTTTACAGTCGTTTTCGCCAGCTCGGCATGGATGGACTCATTATCCTGTCCGACAAGCATCCTATTTTTCGGGCACCGCTGCAGACGCAGTTACTGGCGCGGGACACTTCCGATAAATGGAATATGTATCTGATTGATGGCGTAGTCGAACTTGAAGCGGAAGACGGCGAAAAATTTACGGTTGAAGCGATGACCCCTCAAGCAACTACGCCCATTGCTTCACTCAAGCCACGTATGTATACGGTGACTTCCGTCACACAGGTTAAATTTTTGTGGATGATGGATGACTTTGTCGATTCCGTGGTCAATATAGATATTGAAAGGAAAAAGAGCGGGCTAAGAATAGATCAATAGCGTAGTGGGACAAATAGCGAATCTCTCGAAACGTTGCGCCGCAGCTGAACTAAATGTTCTTCACAATTTTTCCCACTGAAAGCCCATAGCAGAGTGGGTATATAATGTTAGTGTTAGTGGTAGGATTCCAGGATTAAAGCTGTCCCTGAAAGACATTCACAAGCAAGACCAGGTAGTCAGGTCAGTCACAAGAATCGGAAAAATGAAAAAGACTATCCGCATTATTATTTTATCAGCGGTGTTGTCCGGCAACACTTCGCTTCAGGCGCAGGAAATCAGAACTTTCAGTTTCGAGGGAGTGGGTGGATCGGTCACGGTGACCCAGGATATCCCTGCCTACTTCTTTGGCAAGTATGATTCTTTATTCCCAGAATTACAGCCCGGCAAAATGCTGTTTTTAGCAGGGAGAAATCCGGTGAGTCATCACTGGTGGAATAAGGTCTCCAGAGAAAAAAATTTTACTTGGGGCGTGTTAGTAAAAAATGGGAAAATCGACAAACAGAGAATCACCCCGCCCAACCCGGACTATAAACCCTACTACAGGCTGAAGCTGATCATTCGCTACGAAGATGAAAACCCGGAGCTGGTCGCGTGGGGGCTCTATCGTGCCGAATCGAAAAAATACGGTACGCATATCCTTGCCGGTCGATACATCAAAAAAACGAGGAAGTAGATACCCGACTGCTTTTAACGATGTCATGAAAAAAAAGCCCCGCTATTTCAGGGCGGGGCGATAAATTCCTCTAACCACAAAGATAATTATTATTATGCTTCGTTGCCTTCCTGCTTCCTGGCAAAATCTTCCGCGCTCTGCTGCGCTGCTTTCCGTATCATCTCGGACTTTTCTTTCAAACGCTTGGCGCGGTCTTTCTGCGCGCCCTCTTTCTCCTCGAACATTTTCTCGCCGAAGAGGATCTGTTTTAGAAACTTCTGGCCAAATTCAATTACTTCCACCTGGTCGGTCTTGAGCTTCTCCACCAATTCGGGGTTGAGGTCGTAGTTCGACTGGAACTGGTCGCTGGTGACGAACTTCTGGAACTGGTCAATATGGTAGCTGGCCATGAAAAAGAGCTGCAGACTCATATCTGATAGCTTGCCGATTGTGGGTCCTGCCGATTTCTTTTTCAGGATCAGTTGGCGCCAGCCGCGGCTGTGTTTATCGTATTCGTCGCAGCCCTGTTCCTTGCGGTAGTCGCGGATGGTAATTTCGCGGTCTTCGAAGTGGCCTTTGCAGTGGTCTTCCACCACCATGGCATAGCCCTGCTCGTCGATGGCAGAGTCCTTTTTGCGCATGCTTAACAAGCCTAGCGGATAATAGCGGCAGGACGTGGGCCGGTCTTCGTACACCGAGCAGCCTTCCTCGGTCATAAATTGACAAGCAGTACCATCTTCGACGGGGGCGAGTTTCACGCCAGGCAGGCCCTGGGCATCCATTTCGAAGGGGTAGGTATATTTGGGCAGAAATTCGTCGGTGGTCATGCCCAGACGCGTCTTCAGCCGATAGATATCGTACGGCGTCAGCTGAATATCGATATTCTTGCAGCAGGCGTTGAAGCACGAAATCCCATTATAACAGCGGAATTTAATCTTCGTGTCCTCGGTCAGCATTTCCGGGATGACCGGGCTCTGATGCGGGATTTCTGGCTTAGCTGCGCTCATGATAATTCTCTAAAAGTAAACAAAATCAGACACTTACAAGGATTTCCCGGGATGGGAAAAAAAAGCCCGGGTACGGCTGCACCCGGACTATTCCTTCTTGTTGGAGACAGACATCAATCTGCCCCCGGCCGTTCCAACTTACTTGAACAGCTTGGACTTATCAACAAGATCCTTATGGGCACGCTTAAAGCATGTATAAGTCTTTGTTTCCTTGTCATAAGTTGAGTTCACGAAGCACTTCCAGTTTTCTTCGTCGACGAAGTTGTAGTCCGTCCGGTAGTAGAAGCCCGGGTAACGGGATTCTTTACGGAACTGGATGTGTTTCATGTGGGCTTCCGCCGTCAGGATGCGGTGGTAGTTCTCCCAGGCCCGCAGCAGCTCATGCAGGTCTTTGGCGCGCATCTTCATGGCATCTTCCTTCAACATTACCAGCTTCTCTTCCGCCACTGCCAGCATATGACCATTGGTGTTGTAGTAGGTGGCGATACCCGCTACATACTCGTCCATGATCTTCTGCAAGCGGAACTGCAACATCTTCGGTGTGATGTAGTGCGGGTTGATGTCAATCGCGGTGGTGTAGTCCTTGTGCTCAAGGAAGGTCTTGACCGGCTGGTAGATCTCGGCTACCAGGTCATCGACAGAGGTGTCGAGTTCCGGCTTGAGATCCTTGTTGTCCAGGCAGTATTTGACCATGGCTTTGGCACACAGGCGACCTTCGGCATGAGAACCGGAAGAGAACTTGTGGCCGGAAGCACCGACGCCGTCACCGGCGGTGAACAGACCCTTGACGGTGGTCATGGAGCGGTAGCCCCAGCTCCAGCCGGAAGGCAGGTGATCTGGAATACCTTCGCCATAAGCTTCCTCGGTCGGTGCGCCGACATCGGTCGGACCCGACACCCAGATGCCGCAACAACCGGAGTGAGAGCCCAGCAGGTAGGGTTCGGTCGGCATCAGCTCGGAGTTCTTCTTTTCCGGCTCGATGTTTTCACCGGCCCAGATACCACACTGGCCAATACACATGTCGAGGAAATCTTCCCAGGCTTCCGCTTCCAGATGTTTTACCTCACGAGGAGACAGGCTCTCACGCAGGGCCGCCAGGGCGGTCACGGTGTCCATGTAGATGGGACCACGGCCTTCCTTCATTTCATGCAGCATCAAGTGATTACGCAAGCAAGCAGCTGGAACGGCGGCCTGACCATATGGAGGATAGTCGTTGAGCATGTCCTTGTTGCGGTCCATGTAGACTTCGCCGTCGGCGTTGATGGCCTTGGCCTTGAACAGCAGGAACCATGCACCGACCGGGCCGTAACCGTCCTTGAAGCGGGCGGGCACGAAGCGGTTTTCCATCAAGGTCATCTCGGCGCCGGCTTCGGCAGCCATGGCGTAGGTAGACCCGGCGTTCCACACCGGATAC
>JAZFSZ010000005.1:0-17478 GCA_036446455.1 Acidiferrobacterales bacterium | reverse complement strand
ATGGACATGGGCATCGTCAACGCAGGCCAACTGGCAGTGTATGCAGAAATCCCCGACGAATTACGCGAACGCGTCGAAGATGTCATCCTCAATCGCCGCAATGACGCCACCGATCGTCTGCTGGAAATCGCAGGAAAATACAAAGGTGACGGCAGCGTTGAAAAGAAAGAGGATCTCGAGTGGCGCAAGTGGCCGGTGGCAAAACGGCTTGAACATGCACTCGTTAAAGGTATTGATGCCTATGTGGTCGAAGACACGGAGGAAGCGCGCAAGTCTTTCGAGAAACCGATCCAGGTAATCGAAGGCCCGTTAATGGACGGCATGAATGTGGTCGGCGATTTATTTGGTGAGGGCAAAATGTTTCTGCCACAGGTGGTGAAGAGTGCGCGCGTCATGAAAAAGGCAGTGGCGTACCTTATGCCTTATATCGAAGCGGCCAAAATGGAAGGGTCCCGCACCGCCGGCAGGATTCTGATGGCAACGGTCAAAGGCGATGTGCACGACATCGGCAAAAATATTGTCGGCGTTGTGCTGCAGTGTAATAACTTCGAGGTGATTGATCTCGGTGTGATGGTGCCGGCTCAAAAGATCCTCGATGAAGCCAAAGCGCACGATGTTGATATCATCGGGCTGTCTGGTCTGATTACCCCGTCATTGGAGGAGATGAGCCATGTATCAAAGGAAATGGAACGCCAGGGTTTAAAGCTTCCACTGCTGATCGGTGGAGCAACAACATCACCGGTTCATACCGCGGTTAAAATTGAACCGCACTATAATCATGGCGTAGTGTGGGTAAAAGACGCGTCGCGCGCGGTTGGTGTGGCGCAGAATCTGATCAGCAAGGATTTGCGCGACGGTTACATTGAAGAAATTCGTGCGGGACATGAGGCAACCCGCGCGCGCCACGCAAGAAAAAAAGACATCACCGAGTGGTTAACGCTCGACCAGGCAAGGCAGAACCAGTACTCGTTAGATTGGGCGGCATACGTGCCGCACGTTCCGAGCGAACTCGGTCTCAGGGTGTTTGAGGACTATGCGTTGGAAGACATCGTGCCCTACATTGACTGGACACCATTTTTTCATACGTGGGAACTCAAGGGCAGTTATCCAAAAATCTTTAAAGATGGCACTAAAGGCGTGGAAGCCAGAAAGCTGTTTGATGATGCCCAGAAAATGCTCAAGCAAATTATTGATGAAAAGTGGCTGCAGGCACGCGCGGTGCTGGGTTTCTTTGCCGCCAATGCTGTCGACGACGACGTTGAAGTTTACGAGGATGCGTCGCGGCGCCGGGTTTTGTCTACCTTCCATTTCTTGCGCCAGCAAAAGAGAAAACCAGCAGGTAAACCGAATTATTGTCTGGCAGATTTCATTGCCCCGAAGTTATCCGGCCTCCAGGATCACATTGGTTTCTTTGCCGTCACCACAGGTACGGGCATTGATAAAAAAGTCGCTGAGTTTGAGGCTGACTATGATGATTACCAGGCCATTATGTTAAAGGCGCTGGCCGATCGCCTGGCTGAAGCCTTTGCTGAATTGATGCATAAACGAGTGCGTAAGGAATTCTGGGGTTACGCAAGTAATGAGCAACTTGATAACTCCGCGCTCATTAAGGAACAGTATAAAGGCATTCGTCCCGCACCGGGGTACCCGGCATGCCCGGAACACACCGAAAAAGGGCTGCTCTGGGAAGTGCTGAATGTGGAAAAAAATACCGGCATCACAATTACCGATAGTTTTGCCATGCTACCGACTGCATCCGTCAGTGGGATTTACTTTTCTCACCCGGATTCCCGTTACTTCGCCGTGGGAAAAATAAATCGAGACCAGGTAGAGGACTACGCGCACCGCAAGGGCATGAGCATGCCAGAGGCAGAGACCTGGCTGGCCCCCAACCTGGAATACTGATCAAGGCTGTTCGCTGGGTCGCAGCAAACGTTCGATAGCTTGTGAAAACTTTGAATAAGGTTGTGCCCCAACGATTGTTGTTGCCGCCGTTATTTTATTCCCCATCACAGGGCCAACATAGAACGTCGGCGTTCCGCGGATACCCAGCGACCTGCCGTAAGTAAAATCACGCTTCACTGCACTACGCTGCTGATCACTATGCAGACAGGCCTCATACTTCTGTGCATCAAGACCCAATTTTATTGCTGTCGATTTGTAAAAAGCGCGGTTAATAGCGGGCGAATACCGATATAGTATTTCCTGCATTTTCCAGTAAGCGCCCTGTTGACCAGCACAATTGACCGCTATCGCTGCATCCACGGCTTTTTTTGCCATGCCACGGGGATAATCCCGATAGATGTACAACAATTTTCCTTTGTCGATATAGTTTTTCCTGATCACCTCAAGAGTAGAGCCATGAAAACGGCGGCAATAGGGGCAGAAATAATCAGAGAATTCGATCAGGGCGACGGTCGCATCTGCATTTCCTGAGACAGGATTGGTACCAAAGCGAACCACTGACACACGGGGTCGAATAATGGATTGACGTTGGCTGGCGGTGAGTTGCAGCTGCCGCCGCATCAAACTGATTTGCCGTTTCAAAAGCGCGTTTTCTTGCTTGAGTCTTTCAATTCTCTCTAGATCAGATTTTCCTGCACCATTCGAGACACAGCCTGACGTGAATACCGCCACCAGGAGCATGACAACAACTACCGATCGACTGACTAGCTTGATGTGCGTCATTGCTGAATCAGGGGCAGGAGAATCGAATCAGGTTTTGATTGTCTTCCGAGGTAGCCTCCCCAAGCCCGATTTCACCACTGCCCCAAAGCGGCAGCTCTTCACGGCGGATATACACCACTTTGCCATCGTTGGTTTTGACATACGTCCCATTGGTGCTTTGGTCTATAAGCACAAATTTGCCGCGCCTGAATTCAATGCGAGCATGGTTGCGTGAGGCAAAAGATGAGGTAACGACCAGATCGGAATCATCGTCACGCCCGATCCTGAATTCCATTGTGCTTTGCCCCACTTCCTGTTTCTGGTTTTTGTATTCAAGCAGCATTGCATCACCTTTGGCCTGCGCCATTGGCGCCTTACCGGCAGATACAATAGTGGTGACGTCATCCTGCTCCCAAAGTACATCGTAAATGGATAACGTATCTCGCTTTCCCTTTACATTAACACGATCAAATTTTCGTACCCTGGTTTTCGCTTCAGCAGATAGCAAAGATGCTACGGCATCCGAAATAATGATCTGTCCTGCTTCGGCAATCTCGGTAAGCCGTGATGCAATATTGATAGTGTCTCCAAACAAACGGTCGCCATCGGCAACGATGGATCCCCAGTTAATACCGATACGCGCTGCAGCAGTGATGCCTTCGGTTGGTGGCATTTCCTGCATGGCACGTTGAATATGGCAGGCGGCATTTACCGCAGTGTTTGCGTCGGGAAAGCGGCACATCACTTCGTCTCCGATATAGTCCAGCACTTCACCCGAACTGTTTGTTACCACGGCAGACATAATTCGCTGAATTCCCAGAATCCATTCCTTGGCCTTCTCGTCCCCAAGCGTAACAAACGACAGGGTGCTGCCTGCGACGTCCGCAAATAGAATTGCGCAGCGTTGTTCTCGACTCGTTATTGTCACAACCGGTTCCGACTTATAGTGCTTGAATTGATGGCTTGGCCCCTGCAGACAAGTACATAAAATCCTGTTGTGAGTATAGCCGCCGGCTCGATAAATGTTGTGCTACCAATCCTTCTGCAATCTATTGCTTCAAACGGTGTATTCCAGTGGCGGCACAGGGTTGAACCAGAGTGCGCCGATTTCCTTGCTGACAGGGTTGATCCAATTTGCAACCCGGGCAAACCTGGCCGGGAAAAGTGCCAGACATTGAACAATCGAGAGGTGTGGGTCGTGCAATTCAGATGTTGGTCACCAGAGGGCAAGGACTTGGCAAATCCGGATAGAACCCCGGTTGCTCTTGTCGCTACTCTTCTAAATCCATTTCATCTGCCGGCCCGTTCAAATCTTCCGGTCGCGCGGGCCGGGTTGTGCCATCATGGTTATCCTGCTCAAGGGCATCAAACGGGCCCGACCCATCTTCCGGCTCTTCTATGGAATGCAAATCAAGCTGATACCAGTTATCACTTTCAACTTCTGCAACATCGCCGTCGAAATACTGGATTACAATGGTATCGTCATGGTCGTCAATGGCTACGATCTTGAAACTTCTCCCTTCCCCGTCTTCATACCATGCATCAAGTCTGGGTTTTTCTGGTATTGTCATAATTGTAACTCCCGATTGAGCCACTACTGGACAAACCTATTTTTCTACATGCCTTTTTAACCAGCATTGATTTATATCAATTTACGTCACACTGGAATATTTGTGGCTGCCACTACAAGTGATGGACCTGTAGTCCCAGATCGCCGAGTTCCTCGTAGGTCACCGAATTTGTAATTACGGCAACGCTGGCATTATCCGGCTGCAAGTAGGCTCTGCCCACCCGAAGAAGGTCCTCCAGAGTCACCTCCAGTACGTGTGCCCGGAATTGCTGGCGCTGCTCCTGCGTGCGGCCATGCAGCGCATTGTGAAATGCCTTTTTGGCCTCGCCCGCTGGTGATCCAGGTTTATCAATGCCGCCGATCACGCCCAGAATGGCTTCCTCCACCTGCCGCCACTCATGTTTTCCGGTTAATAACCAGTCAATGGAGCGATCGAAGTCTTCCAGTGTTTCGGCTATACGGGGATCACGATAGGAAAAGAAACGAAAAGCCGCAATATCGACTTCGTGCGACGCACCGCCACCGTAGGCGCCACCCTGCTCCCGAATGGCCCGGTGTAAATATCCATTACGCAGAAATCCACCCAGCACCGCCAGGGCTGGCGCATCGTTGTGGTTCACTGGCACAGTGGGATACGATTTCGCGCAGAAATTTACCTGGGTGCTGGTAATCCACATCTGTTTTTCGATCTGACGAACCGACGGCAACTGTATCGCTGTAAACGAATCGCCCGTCGTGTTTGCCGGCCACTTGCCTGCGAGCGCATTGATCACTTCGCCCAGGACATTCTTTTCACTGATAAGCAGCAATTGCCGTGGCGAATTCCAGACCAATTCATGAATCTGCTGTAAACCATCGGCAAAACTTTTTAACTTGTCCGCCTCATTGAGGCCATCATCAAGCTTCTTCAGACGATGAATACCCTCCAGCCCGCGTAGGCGATGACTCAGCTCCGCCACCGGGCTCATGCCACTGGAGGCAGCCAACATGGCCAGGCCATGACCGTTTCCGGTAACACTTTGTTCCGCCTGTGCCCTGTCTTGTGCCATTAATTCGCGCATTCTCGCCAATTCATCCCAACGAATGGCGCCCATGGTGTCCACCATGAGATCCGCGAGCTTGGAATGATTGCGCACCAGCGCCTTGCCGGACAAAACAAAATAACCGCGTACATTTTGTTCGTCGTCAATCGCACCGCGAACCGTAGTGCTGGCACCAATGCCTCCTGTAACCGCATCCATCAACACCTGTGTTTCCATATAGTCACGACCGCCGCTGCCCAGCTCGGTAAGACAACTGGTGTAATAAGGGAGCAACGCCTGTTGCTGCGAGCTCAGTGCCGGCAGGTCTACCACCAGCTGTTCATAAACAAGGCCATTGGTGCCCTGGATATAGACGGCAGCGGGTACACCGCCCGCTTTCTTCGATTCGCCTTTTGCGACCTTTAATTCTGCCGGAATATCATCAAGGTTTACCTTGGGCAACACTTCCGGATCGTCTTGCTTCTCCTGTCGCGCCGCCAGCTCCGCCGCCTGCCGCACAATCTCCTGCTTGGCGACATCACTTAGGCTGTCTTTCATCAACTGCAGGCGCGCCTTTTCTGCCGCTTCACGCTCCTTGCTCAGGCCGGTATCCGGTTTCATGGTGAGGCGAACACGGTGCGGATTATCGAGCAGTAATTCGCGTGCCAGACTTTTTATAAAGTCGGGATTCTTGATCTCCTGGCGCAACAGCTCCAGCACCGGGTCAAGATTCAACATGGCGACCGGATCACCACGATGTATCGCCGGCGACAATCCTTCCAGTATCAGTTGGAGTCCGTAGGGATACCCGTCTCCTTTGACTTCCCGTTGGCTCAGCTCAAGTTGATGCAACACGGCTTCAGTCATTTCAGGCTGCACGCCATTGTCCGCTACCTTTTCCAATACACCTATGATAAGACGCTCTATTGCCTCAGCGTTCTCCGGCTTGGCGCCTTCCAAACCGCACATAAAACTCATTTCCAGGTTGGAATCTTCCAGACCGCACAGCGGAGAAGGTGCCGTCCCCAGATCTGTTGTTTCCAGCGCATGGCGCAAAGGTGATGCGCCATTATCCAGCAGGACACTCGACAACAAATGCGCCTTCATCAATGCCATGGCATCGGTACTCTTGCCCAACAACCAGCCCATCACCACGTGGGTTTTATCGCCCTTCGCTTCAGCTTCATCCAGCGCATAGTTTTTAGTCACCACCAGTGGCTGCGTGAAGCGTATTTCGTCATGTACCTCGATTATCCCGTCCAGCTTCTCAAATCGACTGAGTGCGCGATCTTCAAATACGGCATGATGATCGCTGGCAGGTATATCACCGTAAGTCATAAACACGGCATTGGACGGATGATAATGAGTTTTGTAAAATGCACGCAGTTCCTCATAACTCAGGTCCGGAATATTCGCCGGTTCACCGCCACTGTTATAATGGTACGTGCTCGTGGGAAACAGGTGTTCGGTCAATGTCTGCCACAGGGTATTTACTGTTGAGCTCATTGAACCCTTCATTTCATTAAACACGACGCCCTTGAAAACAAGATCAGTTTCGAGGTCGTCCGGTTTTTCGAACTCTACGCGATGTCCTTCCTGGGCAAAGTCTAGTTCGTGCAACCTCGAGAAAAAGACGGCGTCAAGATAAACATCCATCAGATTGTAAAAATCCTTGCGGTTCTGGCTGGCAAAGGGATAAGCCGTCCAGTCACTGCTGGTAAAGGCGTTCATAAATGTATTCAGGGAACGACGAATCATCATGAAGAACGGATCGCGTACCGGGAAGCGCTCACTGCCACAAAGTGCAGTATGTTCAAGCATGTGGGCAACGCCCGTAGAGTCCATGGGGACGGTCCTGAGTGCAACCAGAAAAACATTTTCGGGGCTGTCTGCTTGCATATGAAAATGCTGGGCTCCGGTTTTCCGGTGCCGGTATTCTTCCACAGTTAAATTCAGGGTATCTATACGCTGTGAGCGAATCCATTCAAACGCCGGGTGTGTGCTGGCGCTGCCTGATTTCCCCGATTCAGTAACGGTTTTCTGCTGCGGTTTAATTGTTTTCATTTCGTGTCCAGTACAATGAAATTTCCTCCAGGTTATCTATTATTATTCAGAATGGCGCTGGGCAATTCACTATAGTAGTTGTGGTTTCCCCTGGCTGATTTCAATGCCTAAAACATCGATATTATTGAAAACAACAGTCATTTTCCGCCAGCAGCAATATCGCGCCATTAGCCAAATTTCAATTTGCTGAAATGAAAGAAAATACCAACCCGGTCCGCCGCTAATCGAGCAGTGGATGAGTTTAACCAGGGAATAGCAAATCTGGCTTGGGCTGTACTACAAACTATTCACGCCAGACTTGAACACAATTTCGGCCACAAGCTTTAGCCGCATAAAGCGCTTGATCAGCAAGCGTTAACAGTTTTAGCGGTGTCTGGCTCGCCGTCGGGACAAGCGTTGCGACACCAATGCTGACAGTGACGACATCCTCAGACTCAATACCGACATGCTCCACTCGCAAATTCTCGACTGATTTCCGCAGCGTATCGGCCAGCGCCTCAGCCGTTTCCACATCCGTCTGCGGCAAGATGACCACAAATTCTTCGCCACCGTAACGCGCGATAATATCGCCCGCTCGCCGCATCTGTGCATTCATTTCATTCGCAATCTGACGCAGGCACGCATCCCCGCCAACATGGCCGTATGTATCGTTGAAATGTTTAAAACAATCAACGTCAATCATCAACAAACTCAGTGACTGTTGCACACGCAACATGCGACGCCATTCCTGCGCCAGCATGTCATCAAAATAGCGACGATTAAATACACTGGTCAGGCTGTCTTCAGTGGATAGTTGACGTAATTTATGCTCCAGGCGTTTTCGTTCTGTAATATCACGCGCAATTGCGACGATATATGACCCGGAGTCAAGTTCGACCAGACGGGCATTGGTTTCCACCGGGATGAGGCTACCGTTACTGTGCCGGTGAAAACCTTCGGTCAACCCATTATTGTTAACGCGATTTTCAAAATACTTTCGCAGTGTCACATTGCTGGGCAGCCCGGAAGCCACGAAGGTCAGGGGGCTGCCGACAAGATCTTCCTTGGTATATCCCAAGCGTTGATAGGCTGCGCGATTAGTATCAAGAATAACGCCACTATCCGGATCTATAATCCAGATGGCGTCATTAATCTGATCGAGGAGGTAACGAAACAGCGCTTGCTGTTCGCCAATACTATTCCACCTATGCACCACATCTCGCACCTCAACTGGCGTTGGGCGCTGGTGTTGCGTTGATGGGAGGATATTTTTTACCGTATCCTGGCGGCTCTCCTCGGTCGGTTGACCTAATTCAGTCTCTTTACCGGCCACATATACATCCTTGTGCAGTTTATGCCGTTTGTTGTAGTTATTGGCTTAATTGATTAAATTGAAGCTGATTTTCCCTTCCTGTCTACAGAAACTTTAGTAATATATTCTAGACGAGCATTTACAAAGCGCAAAAACTCCAACCCGATTCTATTAAGGCCTTGGGAGTGAAAATTGCTGTAGCCTGTGAGAACCATTGGATAACTTGCCGGTTTTTAAAAGAATAAATAAATTCATTAATATGGGAATGATTTGGAAATAATTTACCGATCCCCCCAGGACCTGGCCTCAGAATAATTCCATGAGGGAAATGCAGCAACGTCAGGAACCGAAAAATATGATATTCTTCATATTGTTAATTGAATTTCGCGCTGCCCACCCCATTTGAATAAGTATGATAATTTACGACTTGCGTTGCGCCCACAGCCACAAGTTTGAAGGCTGGTTTAAAACGTCCGATGATTTTCGTTCGCAAAACGAAGGTGGATTGCTGTCGTGCCCGGTTTGCGGGTCGTCAGAAGTAGTCAAATTACCCACCGCCAGCCGAATAAAACGCCACTCCTCCTCAAGGGAGCTGTCTGCTAGCCAATTAGTGCCATCCGAACAGATGCTTCTGCAGAAAATCCACGAATACGTCAACAACAATTATGTCGATGTTGGCAGCGAGTTCCCGGAACAGGCACGAAAAATTCATTACGGGGAAGTTAAATCTGCACCAATACGGGGCACGGCCACCGCAGACGAAGCACGGGAATTACACGAAGAGGGGGTCAGCGTTATCTCTCTTCCCGCCTCCCTCATCAGCAAAGAAAAGCTGAATTAAATTACTTTAGGTAGTTTAATTTAAAATATAGCAGGTAACGGATGCATACTTGCTTGTATATTAGTATTTTATTAACTTATAATACTCGCAATTATTACCGCGAATATTATTGAATGACTATCGAACAATTTGAGTCCCTCTCGCTCACCCTCGGCACCACCGGGCTCATGCTCTACATGACGTTTATCATCTACCGTCTCGGAAAAGAATCGGGCGCCGGCAAGTTCGGTTATGCCGTGTTGTTCCTGGCATTGGGCCTGGGCATGTTCGGATTTGTAGCGAAATACGTGATTATGGAACTACTGAAAGTCTAGGCAGAATTCGACGAAGCGTCAGGGCCAATTGAGTTCGCCGGCAATAATCATCGCTCCGCTTCCGGCTCAGTGCACTTTTCGCCTTCATTTCGCGCATTGTTGACATACCTGGAAACGCGAATCTTCTTTAGCACACCTTCTTCCGCCGGTTTCATAAGTTGATCGACAATATTCCGATCCTCCGAATTGAGCCAGTCGCCCATGGCCTCGGCCGGCACAACCACCGGCATACGGTCATGAATCGGCTGCATCAACTCGTTGGCTCCTGTCGTTACCACGCAACATTGCAACACACCGTCTGTTGAAATCTGGTAAATGCCGCCTAACGCGATCGCCCCCGCCGAGCTGGCATCGAAGTAATACGGAATCTTGTTGCCCCCGCTACGCTGCCATTCGTAAAATCCGTTAATCGGGAGGATAGTCCTTCTCTCTTTTACCAGTTTGCGAAACGAGGGTTTGTCCCAAATGGTTTCGGCGCGAGCATTAATCAAGGGGCGTGAGAAATTCCCGGGTTTGGCCCAGGGCGGAACAATGCCCCACTCCATCTCTGCCAGTTGCGGCCCATCCGCACTAAAGGCGCCGAATACCAATGCACCGGGGGCAATATTATGACGCGCCGTGAATCGCTCGGGTGCAAGCGTCAGACCGAAGTATTGCAGCAGTTCCTGAACGCCCTCGTGGTCGTGTACATTCATTCTCCCGCACATTCCGACACATTAGCGCATCAGTGCAGGGCCTGGAACTCCAGACGCCGAACTGACTCCAACAGGTATTGGTCATAAGAGTAAATACCTTCCAGGCACCGTGTCATGGAATTTTTCAATCCCTCAATACTCAACCATCGATTTGCCCGCCCGATACTCTACGCATTACTGATCGCGGTTTCTGTCCCCATTCTTGCGCCTTATGTACGATCGGCATTGCCCTACAACGGTTTTGATGTTGATGGTGCGCTTGTTCCTGTGGAGCAGATTCTTCAGGGCGGCCCGCCGCGCGACGGTATTCCCGCGATCGACAAACCGGAATTTATTTCCCCGGCGGAGGCAGATTTTCTACAGGATCAGGACCGCGTACTGGGCATTCACCTCAATGGCATCAAAAAGGCCTATCCCATCAAAATCCTGAACCACCATGAAATTGTCAACGACCGCTTTGGTAACCGCAAAATCGTTGTTACATTCTGCCCACTGTGCGGTACCGGTATTGCCTTCGCACCGGAAGTAAACGGTGAAACATTACAATTCGCTGTGTCCGGGCTGCTGTATAACAGCGACATGCTGTTCTATGACCGTAAAACCGACTCACTATGGTCACAAATCCTGGGCAAGGCAATCAGCGGTCCATTACGCGGATCACGCCTGCGCACATTGCCGGTCACCCACACCACCTGGATAGACTGGCGCAGTCGTCACCCCGCTACCATGGTGCTGTCCACACGCACCGGGTTTCTTCGAAATTATCAGCGCAGCCCCTATGGGGATTACACCAGCAATAACGACATTTATTTCCCGATCAACCACCAGAGTCGGCGCTATCACCCCAAGGAACGCGTGATTGGCATTGAAGTGAACGGAAAATTCCGTGCCTACCCATTCTCGGAGTTGGGCAAAACCAGTGGCCGAATTGTGGAGCGGTTCAATGGAATTACGGTGAGCATTACTTTCGACAAAATCAACGGCAGTGGCCACGTTGAAAGCTTGGGCAAACCGGTGCAACAGATGACGGCCTTCTGGTTTGCGTGGTATGCGTTCCACCCGGACACCAGCGTCTTTACCTCGCCCTGAACCGCAGTTTTTATCCAGCGCCATACCGACTTAAAAGAGCGGCGGTGGGCACCCCGCCTTTGCAGAAACTCGTCAGCGAGTGCAGCCTACCTGGTGCCGTAGGCGATCAGGTACTCGTGGGGTGCAACAAATTTCCCGTCGACAATAAAGTCACGGGCAAGTTGACCTACTTCATTACGCACAATGTCGTGCTCATTGTCTGGCAAGGCATCGAATTGCATCTTTAGAATGTCGGAGGCCACAACCAGGTCCCAGTATTCATCGAATGACTCGAATTGATAATTCAGCACCTGGGCTTCAACAACAAAATCGCTGAAACCGGCCTTGAAGAACAAATCTTCGAGAACACCGGGACCACCCAATGAAGTGACTTTGGCCAGCGGTGGGTGCACCTCTTCCGGCAGGCGCGGCGCCATGACCTGATAAGTCCAGTGCAAGGTTAGCATCGTTTCCGGCGCACTCCACACGGCAACGGCAAAGCGACCGCCGGGTTTAAGCACGCGATACATCTCCCTGGTTCCGGCGAGTGGATCTTCATACAACATGATGCCAAAGCGACATAGTGCCCGGTCGAACGATTCGTTGTCGAACTGCAGGGATTCCGCCGGCATAACAGAAAAGGAGACGCCCTTGAGCCCCTCCTCGGCAACCTTGCGATTGGCGATGATGACCATGCCCTCTGCGGCATCAACACCAACGATCTCGATATCCCCGCCCGTGTTGCGGGCAAGTGACAGTCCCGGCTCACCCGTCCCGGAGGCGATATCAATCACCCTGTTCCCGGTTCGCGCGCCAAGACGCTCGATCAAAGCATTGCCTGCGGCTTGCAGTTGCGGCAGCCACATATCAAACTTCTCACCAATTTTATCCCAATCCGGCTGATTTTCTTTTGCGCTCATTTGCAAACCTCCAACGAAACATTACTAAGGTAACCCGCGAATATGTCCCAAGCAACATATTCAGTACTGCTGCCGCGATTGACGCTCAGGAGATAGCGGTTTATTTTGTAGGCTCGGTAACGTCAGCTGAATGGGGAGTAAAAATGCCGTCTTTTGATGTCGTGTCCAAAATCGACAGCCATGAATTAAAAAATGCCCTTGATCAGGCCAGCCGGGAGGTTAGGAATCGTTTTGATTTCAAGGGGAGCGATGTCAAATACACGGAGGCTGACGGCATTATCACGCTCGACGCCGAAACCGAAATGCAACTGCAACAAATGCTGGATATACTTTTCAACAAAATGTCCAAACGCGGAATCGAACTCGGTGCGCTGGAAACCGGCGACCCACAGGCCTCCGGCAAACGCATGTTGCAGAAAGTCACAGTACGCCAGGGCATCGATAAAGAACTTGGCAGGAAGATTGTAAAACTTGTAAAAGAATCAAAAATGAAAATGCAGGCATCGATCCAGGGAGAACAGGTACGCATAACCGGCAAGAAACGAGACGATCTCCAGAAAATGATTACTCAACTGGAAAGCGCCGGGCTGGGACTACCGTTGCAGTTTGATAATTTCCGCGACTAGCGCTTCCGGCGCCGGGCCGCGGCGACAATATCCTGCTCCACGCCCAAACCCGAGAGCTAGATTACAGCATCTATCTTTCATGTTTATATTCAATTAGTTAAATATACTATGTAAGGTCTGTTCGAGGCTCATTGACGATGTTTCCCGGCCTGATCAACCCCTCTGTATTTCTACCTGTAGTGCTTCGGCCTGAATCAACCAGCGGCAAATCTGGCAGTGGCAATTCTGTGGATTATGATCCTTGTCGATGGCACTGGCGGCCACCGAGATGATGGCGAACTCCAGCGCTTCGGAGAGTTGATTTATTGAACGGGAACCAAGCGCGGCCAGGGCATCGGTCGCATAGAGCCACTGGCATTCCGGGCCGTCAACACACTCTTTGCAGACCTTGTCCCCACTGTCGAATTTGCCATCGTGCGGGCATTCAAATAGATCCATATCCGCGCGTACCAACTGGCGGGCGAAATCGAGCATGGCGATGACGCGTTTTCGCATTACTTACTCCTGTCAAAGAGCAATGCATTCCTGAATAGATCTTGTTTACCTGGTTTAGTTGCTCAAACAGGAAAATAAATCCACCCGGTGTTGTCAATATACCGTCTATTACTTACCAACGTCAGCTCTACGTGTCGCTCTGTGCCGGGGTGGCGATGCCTTCTACCTCAATCGTGGCATGGCTGACACGAGGTACTATGAGTTTCACTTTCTGTACCACTTCATCAATTATTTGTTCAGTTCGTTCAATAGTTGCCTGCGCGATGGCTCGTGTTGTAATGTACTGCTGCACCTCGGGGTCTTTCTGCCGATCACCGGGAACCGTGTGCCTTAATTCGATTTTAATTCTGTTCGCGGCGTCCTGTATTCCCGCGATAATCGCTTCCTCCCGCAATTCGATTTCAGCCACCAGCACGGTATTTTTCTCATCAATGACAATGGTGCGCACATCGTGATAGCGCTCAATATCCCAGTGCGCATCAATTACCTTTTTGAATGCGTCTTCTGCGACTGGATCCCTGACGTCGACAAGGTAACGCATATTCACACTGCCAAGGAATATCGCGATGATAGCCAGCAGCAAGGCAATGACGACAGAAAAGGCGATATCCCAACGCGCGTCACCAGTCACCGCCGCCAGTGTGATGCCGGCTGCCGCCAATGTGATGCCGAGCATGGCGACGCCGTCTTCGAGCACCACCGCAACCAGTGTCGGATCATCCGATTGACCAAGATAGGCAAATGGATTGCTGAAACCATCCGCTTTCATGCGCAGCCAGAATACTTTCATGGCAACCAGAAAAGAATAGCCTTCAAGCAGCAGTGCGATTACTAGCGCAGCGATGGAAACCCAGATAGTAGGCAGCTCCCACCCAAAAATGCTGACCAGTTCGCGCGCTGTCGTTTGATCAAGCTTGTGCCAGGCATGCCAGGCGTGGGCCAGGCCGAGGCCAGAGCCGATGGAAAACAGGCCGATCGCACTCCAGAGGTTCCATAAATATTTCTTCTGCCCATGGCCAAAGGCGTAGGTCTCGTCGGGCGGCCTTGCTGATTCGATTAACCCCCGATAAAGGAACCCCTGGTTGGCCGTGTCCATGACACTGTGTATGGCTTCGTTCATCATCGATGCCGAGCCAGTTAGTATTGCCGAGAAAAACTTCACAACGGTCACAATGCCGTTTGTCAGTATGGCCGTCACCACGGCCTTTTTTGATCCCGTTGCCATCTCTGTTCTTTATACTGCCCAGACTAAATTTATTGAATCGACCGGTTGGATGCGCATACCGTCAATGCGACAAACCGTTATAATTTGCATATGAATGATACTGTGAAGCCGGCCACATTGCGATTTGGCGACCACCTCAAGGTTAAGCGCCGACTCTATTCGCACCACGGCATCTACATCGGCAATAACCAGGTGATTCACTATGCACCGCCGCCGGGTAATAGCATTGGCGACGGGATCAGTTGGCGCCAACTGCTGGGGGCGGACTCGGTCGTCAACACCATCCATATTGCAGAGCTCGACGAATTTCAGTACGAAGGCATTCACGCCAGTATCGTGCCCTACGACAAACCTCGCCGCTACCCACCGCTAAAAACCGTTGCCCGGGCCGAGAGCCGGATCGGCGAGAACGGATACAACCTCTGGGGTAACAACTGCGAACAATTTACGCGCTGGTGCAAACAGGTTCAGCCTGAAGGCCAACCGGTCAACCTGTGGGAATCCACATGGGAGGGTGCGCTACTCGGACTAAGTGCCGGCACCCGGGCCCGACAATGGTCTACCATGGCTGTTGGCGCTGGTCTCGGCGCACTGGTCGGTGTGGCGCAGAAGTGGTTGCAGGCCCGCACCCTAAGTCGCGCCGATGCCGAATTCGCCTCATTTTCCTCGGCGCTATATTTCGGTCTGACGGAAAAGTATGGCCCTTACCCCTTCGGTCGCAGCTTTAAGCATGCCAGCCAAATTCCCCAGCTCGTTGACGTCGAACTCCCGGAAGGAGTCGGCAGCGAGATTTTGTTCGCTTACCGCGGCGGATTTTTCAAACACACCACCCGCAAGGACTGGCTGGTGACGGAGTGCGCAATCTACAACACTGCGCAAAACCGTGTGATCGATTTTCATGACATCATGCACATCCACGCGCAGGCCGGCAGATTGCTGATTATCACCGTGGATGACACACATCATCATTTTCCCTGTCGTTATATCAAGGCGAAATCCCTGGCAGCCTTTCTGACGTCCGCTGTATCAGGAACTTCCTTTAAGCTCAAAAGCAGCGCCAGAACAATGTCGGGCCGAATTAAAGATGCCATACTCGGATCAAATGGAAACGCCTGAACAAAGTCAGTCAAAAATACAGCAGACGTTGATACCACGCCCATTGGAACTTAGTCGGACGATTCGTCATGCCGACGGTGTCACCATCGGTTATCGAATCTTGCGGGGTCGCACACCACGTCCCCTGTTGGTAATGATTCATGGCCTGGCCAGCAATAACACGCGCTGGTCAGAGTTTGTTGACCATACCGTTCTTAGCCATCACTGGGACTTGTTGCGCATTGATCTTCGCGGCCATGGCGATTCCATGGCCCGCGGTCACATCACCATGACCGACTGGGTCGATGATCTCGCTGCCATCCTGTGTTGTGAAGGCTACAAAAAAGCTACCATCGTAGGTCATAGCCTGGGGGCGCAGGTGGGCATGCATTTTTATGCGAAATACCCGTCATCAGTCGCCGCCATGATCATGATTGATCCGGTGTTTCCGGATAACCTCAGTGGCCGCCTGTTCAAAGCAAAGAAACTTCGTTTGTTTGTCTGGCTCTCCGTACGTCTTCTCTGGTTTGTGAATTGGCTCGGGTTCCGTCACAGGAAATTCCCGCCCCGCGACTTGAGAGAGCTGGATGAACGAACCCGTAAGATCCTGGACAACAATCCTGATATTCAAATCGGCGATCTTTATACCAATCCCTTTATCGATCTCGAGTTCATGCCGATAGCCAACTATATGCAGGACTTGCTGGAGGTCATCAGACCCCTTCCGCCGCTGGAAAATATTGACGTACCGGTATTGGTATTACTCTCCTCCGGTGCCAGCGTCAGCGACCCGGGAAAGAATCGGGCAATAATCAATCAGATGCCAAGCGTCGAGATGGTTACCATTGCCGCCAACCACTGGTTGCTAACGGAGAAACCGCGCGAGGCACGCGAAACCATTGAAAAGTGGTGCCTGACGTTAAATGAAGCGACCATCCAAGGCGCTGCCACTGACAGATTGACCCCATTGGGTTCCCGACCAACCGAATAGAAAAGGCCGGGAAAATCGTATACCGATCAACCCGACCTCTTAATGACAACTAATAAAGTTTCGCTGGCTCAGTCCTACAGGCGGCGGATCCTTATCTTGGCCACCGGATTTCGCCAGTCGTACGTGGAGGCGTCCAGACTGCCAATACCGTGAATGCCTGCATGAATATGTACATACCCTTCACCGCTGTCATCAGGCGACAATCCAATCCCGCCACAGTGGGGCCCCGGAATATTGATGCAAAGTTCGTCATTGGTTTCACTACCGGCATCATATGCGGGTGAATAGTAGCTGCTTGTTTTAGAAGAACCCGGAAGTCGGACAGCATTCAACGAAAAGAAAGCGTCATTCGTCGGAAGAAGCATGGCTGCAATGCTGATGTGTTTTATGCCCTTGCCACCGTTGACCACGACCGTCACTGTTTGACCGGGGGATAACAGACCCGCAGTTGTTTTAATGTCAGCCACTTTGCCTGTTGCAAGCAAGGCATCTGTCAGCGGTGCTGTATTGCCGCTTTCTGCAACAGTCAGCAATTCCTCACTGGCCACCTGACCAACCTCAAACAAACTCGGTCCACGTCGATGGGTAGCAACA
>JAZFSZ010000004.1:0-26532 GCA_036446455.1 Acidiferrobacterales bacterium | reverse complement strand
ACGAATCTGGTTGATGAAAAATACCAGCGTATTGGAGCGTTTGATATTTGCCGTCAGCTTACGCAGCGCCTGTGACATCAGGCGAGCCTGCAAACCCATGTGACTGGCACCCATCTCACCTTCAATTTCCGCTTTTGGCGTTAGCGCAGCAACGGAGTCGATGACTATTATATCGACAGCAGCGGACCGCACCAACATATCGGTAATCTCCAGCGCCTGCTCACCGGTATCTGGCTGTGATACCAGCAGGTCTTCTACATTGACGCCCAACTTCGCCGCGTAGATCGGGTCCAGCGCATGCTCGGCATCAATGAACGCAGCAACGCCGCCCAGTTTTTGTGCCTCAGCGATCACCTGCAAGGTCAACGTTGTTTTGCCTGATGACTCCGGGCCGTAAATCTCGGCCACACGACCTCGAGGCAAACCACCCACACCAAGCGCAATGTCCAGACCAAGAGACCCTGTCGGGATGACGTCAATATTTTGCGCCATGTCTCCATCTCCCAGGCGCATTACCGAACCCTTACCAAATTGTTTTTCAATCTGGCCGAGTGCCGCCTTCAGTGCCTTCGCTTTTTCTCCTTCCATCCGTTACTCCTTATTCCTGGTGAGTTCTCAGATCCTTTCCGTGGATCCATAATGTATACCAGCGAATTATTTCACACCGGAGGCAGTGGGCCTAGCCCCGGAAACCTGCAAAAACCGCTGAAAAACCGTAACTTTCTGATTAGCAAGGAAAGCTTTTTTAAAAGCTGAAGACAAGGCTTTAACCCCCGATAAATTCGGATAATCCCAGCAGCGCTACCGCTACTGCCTGACCACGCACCGCGGTGCGATCGCCATCAAACTGGCGGTGTTCTGTGCGGGTTTCACTGTTTTTGCCTGCCCAGGCGAACCACACGGTACCCACCGGTTTGTCTTCGCTACCCCCACCGGGTCCCGCGATTCCGGTGATGGCCAGGCTGACCTGGGCGCGGCTGTTTGCCAATGCACCTTCGGCCATGGCGCGCGCGGCTTGCTCACTGACGGCACCGAAGCGAACCAGCACATCGGTGCTGACACCAAGCAGCTCACGCTTTGCCTGGTTAGTGTAGGGGATAAAACCGCAATCATACCAGAGCGAACTACCGGGCACGGACGTAATCACCTGCCCCACCCAACCACCGGTGCAGGACTCAGCAGAGGCAAGCACCAACTTTCGAGCTTTAAGTTCGCTACCGATTTTTTGGGCGATTGCTTCGAGCTCCATAATTCTTTCCGAACTTTTTCTTGTCTGGAATATTAACTTTTTCTTGTCTGGAATATTATGGTGAGAATTCATAGCCAATGTTTGGAATCACGGCAGTCCCACCCGGCCCGGATAGTATACCCAGGCTTGCGAACCAGGCACCGTGCTTGCCTTTAGAAAACCGGGTACCCACGCTAATTTGCGCAGCCGTGGCAGCGGACGTTTGAAAAATAAAGAACTTACCCGGGCCAAAATACAGCGCGCTCGCTTCCCAATAAGACATGGAATCCCTCCCGCCAAAGCGCCTGCGATACTTGGCCTCCGCCAAAGGTGAGAAACCCCATAGGGTACCCACTCCCAATCGAAACGAAGACCTGTCTGAAGTCGGCACATCAATAAATATCCCGGGGTAAAACAAACCTATTTGAGCTCCAATTCTGGTTTTGCCCTCGGCGTACACACCAGCGTTAATTAAAAACAATAACAAGATCAGAATAAAATAATTCCGTTTCATGCTTCTTCCCTGTTTTGTATTAAAATTTTTTACGTACAAGGCGGCCCAAGCTGGGGCCAGACCTCCTGAAAATCATACACACCTATCGACTTGCATACAATTTGGACTGTTTCTCGTTAGAACACGACCAAGCTCTGGTCGTGTTCCAATCAGTATCTGTTGGCCAGTTGTTATTGGTCCAGCAGGCGACTCTTTAGTGTTATCGTGTGCACGCGATGACCCCATTGATGAATGCTGAGGCCGAACGAGATCAGGATTGCACCCACCCAGACTTCTGCACCGACAACTTCGTTATTAAAAATCTGCCCCAGCATCAGTGCAGTTGCCGGCGTGATTAGCGTGACCAGCGTCAGCGTTGCGACTGGCAAGCGCTGCAATAGAAACATATAAAGCGTAAAGCCCAGGGCCGTACCAATCACGCCCAGATAAACAATGGACCCCAGTGCGCGCTCTGGCAAATCCACCGGCCAACGCTCGCCAACGACAAACCACACCAGGAGATAGAGAAAGGATGCGATCAGCAAACCTCCGGCGTTCGCCGCCACGGCATGCAGATCTGCCCCAAGTCGTTTTACACCAACCCCGCTCAGGGAAAATAGCAAAACCGCAAAGAGTATCCCCGCAATACCATATATTGCATTACCCCCCAGGTTGATTGCTGACTGAAACATCACGGCGAGGCCGGCAATCCCGACTGTCACGCCAATAATTTTCATCGGTGTCAAGCTGCGTTCATTCAACCAGATAACAGAAAATACACTCGTCAAAATAGGCGCAAGTGCAAACAACACCGATATAAATCCGGAGGGAATTTACTGGGCCGCCCAATAGACACTGAACATCGCTCCAAATATACCTACTGAAGATATCGCATAGGTTTGCAGCGCCGCTTTATGCAGCGGAATTCGTACACGCAGCAGGACTAGCAGTACAAGTGTCAGGGCAGTTCCCAGCAACATTCTGCTGGTGACGCCAAAAAGAAATCCGGCACCTTCGCTGCTCCACTTCACCGCCAGTGGTGTGGTCGACCAAATAATGATTATTCCTAAATATGCTGCCGGTACTGACATTTCCTAAATCACCCTGCCAAAATTATGCTAATGGATATTTAAAAGAGAAAGGGCCTCAGAATCATTTCTGTGGCCCTTTCAAGATATTACTTTTATTGCGACTGTCGCTAAATTCAGTCGCCTCCGGGCTCATAATATTTCACCACCACTGGACGCATCCAGCTAATAGCTGTGATCGCCAGCTGAACAGTCAGCGTGCAATGGTTTAAAAACAGATTTATGGACCACGATTTCATAGTAAGTTCATTCTGCGCACGCAGTGAAATTGTGTCAAACAGTTACCCGATTCTTTCGGGTTACACTGCAGATTTCAAGCTAACAATAATCGAATTGACACTCAGCACCGCACCCGCGTACGGAATCCATAAAGCCGGCACGGCAATGCAACAAGTAACTTGTCGTGTTGCGATTCAGGTTGTTGTGATTGCGGGATGAATCTGCCCAAAACTGGCAGGGGTTCGTCCCTACTCGCTCATGCCAACAATAGCGGCGACAGCATCATGATCTGAGCAGTGGCTGCGGACATGCCTGTTACCCCGATGAGCGCCGACTTGTTGTAAAAGTTGATTTCTCGAAGAGCTAATACGCCTTGCTGGCGGCAAGCTCCCGCATGCGTACAGAAAGAAACGCTACCTGCGCAGGGCGGTGGCAGCGCCCTGGAACGCACCCCACTCCCCGCGGCGGCGGTGCCGTGCCGCGAGACCGGCCATTGTGATCGCCCTCACTGTCTGACGCCAAGCGTCACTAATGCCGCGCATGTGCCCCTAGGTACATCTGTCCCCGGTAAGAAAATACAGCCGTTGTTTTCATTAAATTATTTATTTTCAATAGGTTATGGCAATGGCACAAATCTTGAGAGTAAGTATTCATATTATCAGGTGGCCCGGAGACGGGGACAGACATGAAAAGGAACAGCGATGCACAAAGTGAATATCAACGCCAGAATAGAGAAAAAACCTGGTAAATCTGATCTGGGACACATGAATACCTTTATCGGCATTCTGCTGCTGGTTTTTGCGGCATTGCTTTCCTTTCTGTCGCTGGCCTCTGCTGCAAGCACTTCACCGCCTCGCACCGCGCAACGTGTCGACAATGAACTGCAAAGTCTGGGCTATTTTCCGGAAATGTTTGGCGCCGGACTGGCTGCCTACAACAACGGTAACTACCAGCAAGCGCTGCGCATCTGGCGCCCCATGGCCGAGGCCGGCCACACACTGGCACAGTACAACCTCGGAGTCGCCTATGCCCGCGGATTGGGTGTTGAACGCGACGTTCTTGTTGCCAGCAGTTGGTGGAAGCGCTCTGCACTGCAGGGCAACCCTGATGCCTCCTATAATCTCGGTCTTGTTTATGCCCGCGGCGACGGCGGGATCGCGCCAGACATGACCCGGGCGGCCCACTGGTGGCAACAGGCAGCTATACATGGCGATGCCGCAGCCCAATTTAATCTGGGCATGATGTACGCACGCGGTGAAGGTGTGCAGCAGGATATTGAAACAGCGATGCACTGGTGGCAATTGTCTGCCGACCAGGGTTTCAATGGTGCAAAAAAAATGCTGGACCAGATAGCCATCAAATCACAATAGTCCTATCCCCCCTTCCTAGTCTCTCGCGGCGGTGTCAACCATTGACCCCGCCGTTTTTGTATTTACAATATTGACCATGAAACCGGTGGACGTGTTGATTCATATTCGCCAGCGTCTTGACGCCGGATCTCGCTACGTGGTTGATGACTCCCTGCGTAAGATGCCGGGCGTCATTGCGCCCTGGTTTACGCCCCACAAGGAATCTCTCTCGCTCGTTATTGTTTATTACAACCCGAAAATAGTCAGCGCCACCAGTGTGCTGGCGCGCGTGCGCCACCTTGGATTTGATGCCAGCCTGATCGCGATCTGAATACGGACTAGCTTGCCCAGCGTGGTTGGCCCGAAAGATAGACCAGGGCCTGAAGTGCCAAGCCAGCGTAAAGACCCGCAATCAGATCATCAACCATATTGCCAAATCCGTTCCGGTATCGCCGCTCCAGTTGGCGCACGGGATATGGCTTCCATATATCGAACAATCGAAACAGAAAGAAACCGGCCACAATCCATATCCAGCCCGTCGGAGCATAAAACATCGTTACCAGAAAACCGACAAATTCGTCCCAGACAATTCCGGAATGATCATGCACACCGATATCACGTTCAGTCAGATCGCACATCCACACACCCAGCAGAAACATGATGGCCACAACGGCTGCATAAGCTGGCCAGTTCAGAAAATTGACCATCAGCAGGTACAGCGGGATTGCAGCCAGGGTACCGAAAGTTCCTGGCGCGTAGGGCGCTGCGCCCGAACCCAGGCCAAACGCGAGAAAATGGACGGGATTGGTCCACACACTTTCGGGAACCGAATTACGTTTTAACATGATCAAATTTCCCGGCTATCATCAACGGATCGCAAAATGGTCATAGCCCGATTTGCCGACATCCACCAACTCTCCATCCTTGCTCTTTATCCTTAAACCGCTGCCGGGCTCGATCTCACCGATACAGCTAATAACACAGTCCCATTTCTCACTCTTGGCATGCAATTCGTCCACCCTGTTAGCGGAAACTGTAAAGCAAAGCTCGTAGTCATCACCACCGGTCAGCGCAGGCGTGAATCCGACTTCGTCAATATTGTCACGGTAATGCGCTGACAGCGGCAGGGCCTCTTGGTGAATCGTTGCGCCAACATCACTGCGCTCCAGAATGTGACCAAGATCTGCCACGAGTCCATCAGAGATATCGATCATGGCAGTTACAATATCTCTTAGTGCCACACCCTGCGCTGACCGTGGCACCGGGTAGTGTAATCGCGGTATCAGATTGTCACTTGCCTCTTGTGGTAAATCGACGCTGCCTTGCAGGATACGCAGTGCCAGTGCTGCATCACCCAGGGAACCGGTAACATAAATTTGATCGCCGGCTTGGGCACCGGACCGTAACACAGCGGTGCCCGTTGGCATTAGCCCGAAGGCCTGAATACCAATACTTAATGGTCCCTTTACGGTATCGCCACCGATCAGGCTGATGTTGTGGCCGTCTGCCAGTGCAAACAAGCCCTGTGAAAATGCCTGCAGCCAGTTCTCGTTGATTTCGGGCAAACTCAAGTTGAGCGTAAACCATGCGGGGGTGGCCCCCATCGCAGCCAGATCACTCAAATTTACCGCCAACGCCTTATGGCCTACCGCTTTCGCTGGTGTATCTGCGGAAAAATGGGTTCCGGCAACAAGTAGATCGGTCGTAATCGACAACTCGTGATCGTCGGGTACCAAGCAAACAGCGCTATCGTCGCCAATACCAACTGTGACATCATTTCGTTTATTGGGACGAACGAAGAAGCGTTCAATCAGATCGAATTCATTCAAGGTGCGTTTCGCAGGCGCTGTCTTTCTGAATCAACTTCTGTGGCACGAAGATCTGCGGCGACTTTATCGAGGATGGCATTGACGTATTTGTGACCGTGCTCGGCACCAAACACCTTAGACAGCTCAACCGCTTCGTCGATAATAACTTTGTAGGGGACTTCCGGGTGAAATTCAAATTCGTAAGCACCGATGCGTAAAATGGCGCGTTCAACCGGGTCTACTTCTTCGATACCGCGGTCAAGGTGAGGAATGATATGATCGTCGAGTTCGTGAACGCGTAACGGCACTTCACGCACCAAATAGTGAAAGTAGTCAACGTCTACATCACTCATTTCATGATCACCAAGATAGTGATCTTCAATGCGAGCGGGCGCCTCTTGGGTCATCTCCCACTGATAAATCGCCTGTACCGCAGCACGCCTTGCCATGTGACGACTACCTTCTTTCACGACACCGTCCTCCGCAATCGACACCGACATTTAGACAGAATTATTGTACTCCCTTATCAGCTACCAATCTCCTTTAATACATTTACCATCTCGAGCGCCGCCAGCGCCGCGTCGGCGCCCTTGTTACCGGCCTTGCTACCGGCACGTTCAATGGCCTGCTCGATGGTGTCCACCGTCAGTACGCCAAATCCGACCGGGATGTCGTACTGCAGGCTGATCTGGGCCAAGCCCTTTGAGCACTCTCCAGCCACGTATTCAAAGTGGGGGGTGGCGCCACGAATGACTGCGCCCAGAGCAACGATAGCATCATAATTTCCACTAACCGCCATTCGTTTTGTTGCCAGCGGTAATTCATGAGCACCGGGTACACGTACGACTTCAATGTTGCCGACTTCGACGCCGTGACGAACCAGCGCATCAACGGCGCCATTCAGCAGCGGCTCGCCAATAAAACTGTTGAATCTTGCCAGCACAATACCAAAGCGAGCACCGCGTGCCTGCAGATCACCCTCAATACTTTTTACATCTGTCATCCCGATACCTTCTTATTCTTATTCGAATTCTTATCCGCTATGTCCTCAACGTACTCGACTATCTCCAGGCCAAACCCCGACATCGCTGGTACTTTCAGCCTATGGCCCATCACACGCATTTTGCGCACACCCAGATCGGCAAGGATCTGACTACCCAGTCCATAGGTCCGCAATTCCCTGCGTTCGCCAGCCAACTTCGGTAATTCCAGCCCTGCAGCTTCCTTCTCGAAATGATCGATTCGTGCCGCCAGGTCTTGCACCGTTTCTTCCTCACGCAACAATATCACGACACCCGTTCCCTCTCTCTCCACATACGCCAGGGCCGCCTCCAGCGAATAACTGCCCGGTCGGTGTGCGTCTGTAAACAGATCCAGCAAACTTTCCTGAACATGCACACGCACCAGCACAGGTTCGTCTTTTTTAATCTCGCCCTTGATCAAGGCCAGGTGCATATCACCATGAATACCATCGTGGTAGGCAATAACACAGAACTCTCCATAAGGTGTCGGTACCTTGCCTTCCGATATCCGCTCAACAGTCGATTCGTTCTCAAGACGATAGCGAATCAAATCGGCAATGGTGCCGATTTTGAGACTGTGTTGTTTGGAAAATTCGATCAATTCTGGCAGGCGCGCCATGGTGCCGTCCTCGTTCATAATCTCACAAATTACACTGGCTGGCTCGGCGCCTGCCAGTCTTGCCAGATCCACCCCCGCCTCCGTATGTCCGGCGCGCGTCAACACGCCGCCATGCTGGGCAAGAATGGGAAAGATATGGCCGGGCGTAACAATATCGCTGGGCTTCGCATCCTTTTTCACCGCTGCTTGAATGGTCGTAGCGCGATCGGCTGCCGAAATTCCGGTGGTTACCCCCTCGGCTGCCTCAATTGATAACGTAAAATTGGTCGTGCGTTTATAGTGGGTGTCGCCCACCATGAGTTGCAGACTAAGCTGGCGACAACGCCCGGAAGTTAACGTCAGACAAACCAGCCCACGACCATATTTGATCATAAAATTGATGTCTTGCGGACGCACATGTTCGGCGACCATCACCAGATCGCCCTCGTTCTCGCGGTCTTCATCGTCCATCAGGACGACCATGCGCCCCTGGCGCATCTCTTCAATAATTTCAATTGCCGGGCTGATGTTCATACGCGTTTACGTGTCAAGCCAGGGGTTGGCTGATCTAACGATACACCAACGCCTTCGGGTTTAAAGGGTCGCAGAGCATAGCAGCGATAACCATAGGATTCAAAAAGAAAAAATACGTGAATATAGGAAAGTATGCCGTCAGGTGATTGCCGCATCGGGACTACGGGGTTGCGCTTACCACTGACCTGCCAGTATAAAATCAGTGAGCGTAAGTCAGTCCTAATGAGACAAACCAACCGTTGAAGTCAAAACTGTTTGTGCCCAGCTGGGTTTGCAAGCTCCACGAGTCTGACAATCCGCTTACTGACCTGATATAGGCACTGGGTTTATATTTCGGCTGAATAACCGTTTTATTCATATCCAATCCCAGCGTTAATGTGGCGTCGGTAAAACCGTAGTCTGCTTCAAAATAGTAGCGACTGCGTACCAGGCTGGCGAGAAAAGGCGCCTTGCCCGTGAATTTGATGATATTGATGATATTTCGCAGCGTTGCCGCATCGCCAAAGTATCGGTTCTCTTCAATCCCTGTTGAAAAACTCCACTTGCCCCGCGTGTAATACGTGGCAGCAAGCGTCAGGCCGCCACTGGTCACCACTATTTCGGCAGGCGAAGGAGTTAGTATGTGGATATTGATTTTCTTGGCGCCCGGTGTAGCGGACAGGGACCAGCGGTCTGATAGGTGCACTGCACTGCCGGAGAGACTCCATATCTCAACACTATTCCCCGAGGCCGCTGACAGGCGCCAATATTCAGAGCTGATACCGTAACTGGCGCTTTTCTCAGGATCAGTCGAGTAGCCGGCACCGAGCATTTGTCCCAGACCCAGCCCGACATTGGGGGTTTCGGATCTTCCAATACCGATCTGCAATCGATTCCGAGACGCCAGGGCCGCGTTGACGTCAAAAATTAACGTACTGCTACCAGATACGTCGGTGGACAGCTCGGCAGAATAGTACGATTGCGGTGTGCTGCTTAAATCTGTCTCGGCGGCCAGACACAATACCGGAATGGCCCCTGCAAGCAGGAGTACAATGAAACTACGCTGAACCATAATTCAGATAAGTACTCCTGGCGGAGCATCTCCCCGTTTATTTATTGTCAAAACCATATCGTTGCAGCAAATCTGAAGTCACACCGGAAGGCGGCGGCGCCTATTCTCCTGACAGTAATTGTTCCAGATACCTGGCAATGATATCAACTTCCAGATTTACCCGGCGCCCGGATTCAAACTCACTCATGGTTGTTTGGTCAAGCGTATGCGGAATGACGTTCAGATTAAAGCAGTCATCATTCACCGCATTGACTGTCAGGCTTATGCCGTCAACACATATTGAACCCTTTTTGGCAATATAACGTAACAATTCCTCTGGCACGCGCACCTGAAACTGAATAGAACGTGCGTCTTCGAAACACGACACCACCTCGCCAACACCATCAACATGACCACTTACAATATGGCCGCCCAGACGCGAACTGGGAGTAAGCGCCTTCTCAAGATTGACGCGATCGCCTTCAGTCAGATCTCCCAACGTCGTATGCGCCAGGGTTTCCCCGGACACATCGGCCAGAAAACTATTTTTATCGAATTCAACAGCGGTCAGGCAGACGCCACTGACGGCAATACTGTCTCCCGGCTTCACGTCCGACATGTCCATCCGACCGGTGTCAATGCGCAAGCGTTTATCGCCGTCTCTGGACTCCATCGCCGATATTTTACCGATGGCATCTATGATTCCTGTAAACATGCTGAGTCCTATTGCGTCTGGGTTTGGTACATTGGGATCGCGGTAATGCGCCAGTCTTCTCCGACGGCAGTTACATCTTTTATCTGTAGTGTGATGCGATCCGCCATTTTCTCTATCGCCGGCAGATTAAACATACCGCGTGCGTTGTTGCCCATAAGATGCGGTGCGAGATAAACGATAAGCTCATCAATCAATCCTGCACTCAGTAAACTGCCGGACAACACAGTGCCGGCTTCAACCAATACCTCGTTAATTTCCCTGGCGGCCAGATGTTGCATTAAGGCCGGTAGATCGACCTTGCCAGCACCGTTTGGCAGACACAACACCTCGGCCCCCGCCTTCACAAACACTGAAACACGTTCGGCGTCTTCAATCGCGGTGACAATGAGGGTTTCTCCTTCGAGCGATAGCAGTTTCGCCGTCCCCGGAATGCTTAGATTACTGTCGATGATTACCCGCAGAGGCTGACGACCGATATCCAGATCGCGCACATTCAGCGAGGGATCATCTGCCAGCACGGTACCGCTACCGGTGAGAATGGCAGAGCTCTGCGCACGCATACGCTGTACATCGGCGCGGGCTGCCTCACCACTGATCCACTTACTCTCGCCGCTGGCCATGGCAGTACGGCCATCAAGACTAACTGCCTGTTTAAGCCGCACATAAGGCTGGCCGCGTTGCATGCGCTTGATAAAACCGGGGTTAAGAGATTCTGCTTCCCGCTGCAACACGCCGACACTGGTGGCGATACCGGCAGCCTTTAGCGATTGCATGCCTTGTCCGGCTACCTGTGGATTGGGATCCTGCATTGCTGCCACAACACGCGTTACGCCGGCTGCGATCAGTGCATCGCTACACGGCGGTGTGCGACCCTGATGGCAGCAGGGTTCGAGGGTGACATAAGCGGTTGCGCCTTTAGCCTCTTCGCTCGCAGCTTTAATGGCGTTGATTTCGGCATGGGGTTCACCCGCTTGCTCATGCCAACCTTCAGCCACGATCTCACCGTCTTTTACCAATACGCATCCAACGCGTGGATTCGGGTGGGTGGTGTACAGGCCATTGCGCGCGAGCCTGATTGCACGCGCCATGTGTTTGAAGTCGGCCGCACTAAATTGTGTCATTTCTTTTTACTGTCGAGAATCAGCTTGAGCTGCTTGCGTCGGGCCTCGGCACTGGGTTCACTGCGCAGACGTTGCACTTCTTCACTAAAGGCATCGAGATCAGAAAAACTGCGGTAAACGCTGGCAAAGCGCACATAGGCCACCGCATCCATCTCCTGTAATTCATCCATTACCCATTCACCCAACTGGCGCGAACTGACTTCGCGTTCGCCTGTGGTTATCAGTTTGTGACGCAGCCTGCCAATAGCAGCTTCTATGGTCTCGGTATCGACGGGGCGTTTTTCCAGCGCCCGTTTTATGCCTGTCCGTAACTTGTCTTCAATGAATGCCTCACGCCGGCCATCGGTCTTCACCAGTTGCGGCATCCGTAGTTGCGCAGTTTCATAGGTCGTAAACCGTTCACCGCATTCTGTACATTCCCGGCGTCGGCGCACCGAGTTGCCGTCATCGGCAATACGTGAGTCGACAACCTTGGTATCTTCAGCGCTGCAAAATGGGCAATGCATTTTCGGGGGAGATCCTCAAATACAGATTCAGCGTTTATACACGGGCAAACGTTGGCAAATATCCAGCACTTCCTGCTGAATGTTTTCACGAACTGATGCGTCGTCCATGTTGTCCAGAACGTCACACATCCAGCCGGCCAGTGTACGTGAATCTTCTTCGCTAAACCCGCGCGTGGTAATCGCCGGGGTGCCAATGCGAATGCCACTGGTAACAAACGGTGACTGCGGATCATTGGGCACGGCATTTTTGTTGACAGTGATATTAGCTTCGCCAAGCGCCGCTTCGGCATCTTTGCCTGTCATGCCCTTGTTGATGAGGTCAATAAGCAGCAAGTGGTTGTCAGTACCACCGGACACAATGTTATAACCACGATCCATAAGCACGTCCGCCATAGCCCGTGAATTGGTTAACACCTGCTTCTGGTACTCATTGAATTCCGGTTCCAGCGCCTCTTTAAATGCTACCGCCTTGGCCGCGATCGCGTGCATTAACGGACCGCCCTGGGTACCGGGGAATACGCGCGAGTTCAGTTTCTTTTCTAATTCGGGGTTACTCCTGGCGAGAATGATGCCGCCACGGGGACCGCGCAGGGTTTTATGAGTTGTGGAAGTTGTCACGTCTGCGATTTGTACCGGGTTGGGATAGAGTCCCGCCGCAACCAGACCGGCAACATGAGCCATGTCAACAAACAGGTAGGCACCAACGGAGTCGGCGATATCTCGGAAACGCTGCCAGTCGACAACTCTGGAATAGGCACTAAATCCAGCGACAATCACTTTAGGCTGGTGTTCTTTTGCCAGGGCAACAACCTGGGCATAGTCGATCTCACCGGTAGACTCATCCAGACCATACTGGACGGCATTGAATATAAAACCGGAGAAATTGATCTTGGCACCATGGGTCAGATGACCACCATGGGCCAGGCTCATACCGAGTATGGTATCGCCGGGCTCGCACAGGGCCAGATACACCGCCGCATTGGCCTGGGAACCAGAATGTGGTTGTACATTGGCATAGTCGGCGCCAAACAGCTTCTTGACGCGATCAATAGCCAGCCGTTCGGCCACATCGACATATTCGCAGCCGCCGTAATAACGCTTGCCGGGATAACCTTCGGCATATTTGTTGGTCAGCACCGATCCCTGGGCCTCCATGACCCGCGGACTGGCGTAGTTTTCCGACGCGATCAGTTCAATGTGCTCTTCCTGACGGCGTTCCTCGTCGCGGATGGACTGTTCCAATTCGGTGTCAAACCCTTCAATTTTCATATCCTTGGCAAACATGAGCGGCCCTTCTTTCTCCTGATTTTTGTGGACTTAAGACGCCTCAGCCCCACGATATGAAGCCCCAGAGCCTGAAAGGCGGCTAGGATATACGAATTTGTCCTCAAATTCCCCTGTTGGTGACTCGCAGCCGCGTGCATGACGGCGGAACAAAAAAGCCCGGCGTGATGCCGGGTTTTTTTGTTTTTGCCTTGTTCGTTACTGTTGGCGGCAGCTAATCCTCAAAAATTCGTTCGGGATGATTCTGCCAGTCATTCACAACTTTCCACTTCAGGGCGCCGGCCCCCATGACACGTTTCTCCCAGTTCTGCAGTCGACTGAGATAGCGTCGGGGATCAACATTGTCGGTGCGCAGCTTGGTGACATTGAGGGCGACGATGCGAATACCACTCAATTCAATCGGGAAGTCGCGCATTGTCCCCTTACCAAGCTCTTCCTGCATATCAGAAAAAATAATGACGGTTTTGTGGCCCAAACCGGTTTCCGTCAGGAACTCCGCCGCCTGAATCAAGCCACCGCTAATATCAGTGTAAGCGCTGCCACCATGCTTTTCGACGGAACGGGCAAATTTATCCACCGCCCGGCGGAAAGCGCGTTTTTGCGCCGTGGCCTTGGACGGTATGTTCTCAAAGGTGGCCTTATAGATAATATCTTTTTCCGAGAACGATCGACTCTTTACCTTGGCGACTGCCAGTGAATCTCCCGGATTCAGTGTGCCCAAGAGGTAATTTACAATTCGCTGTGCCTTGACCACCTCTGAGGTATAGGTACCAGAGGTGTCGATCATCATGTACACCGCACGATGCTTGGATTTCTGGTCGACACAACCGCTTACCAGAACCAGTATGACGATTCCCAGTAGTAATCCTTTCAGTTTATTCATGTTCAAAATTCTCCAGATGCACTACGATCGATTCGTTCATCAGGGTTTCTTTTCGGGAACGATGTTACACCGCCTCGATCCTTGAGCCGACGTTCAGACACTGCGCCCCTTGATCGCAACATACGTTCAATCATTAGCGGCAGGAAGATAAAGACATCATAGAAATGCACCAGCAATGTACCGATCTGCTTGAAGATATTGCTCAGCACCCGCATGATGAAACCCAGACTACGAATCGAAATAACCAGAACGACACCAATCACCGTCCTTGACGAAACGATAAACGACTCCAGCGGGATGGCGATAAAGGCCATCACGAAGGGTAATATAAAGCCCAGTATCATCTGTCCGGCGGTCGGGATATTGCTCACCCAGGTTTTTTGCGCCGCGGCGGCGGCCACCGCTGCCGCTTCCACGCTGCCGCTCAGGGAGCTTTTGAGCTTGAGGTTCTCCGCCATAATCAAGTCACGCATGAAGGCCAGTGCGACCTCAATGCCGGCAAGCACAAGCAGAAAAGTCAACGCCGCCCAGAAGATGCGCTTTTGCATTCTCGCGCTCAGGTTGCCAATTTTGGGAAACAAATGGGTTATTCCCAGAGCTTCCATCAGAAAGAACCCCATGGTGGCCTCAAGAAAAATAATCACCATCGCCGATATGTCTGACGCCTTGAGGGTTTCGGTTATGTAGTCACCCGCCCCCACCATCTCGGACATGGGCAATGCAATCAGCCGGAAGTTCACGAAGGCGGCGCCCAGCGCAATACCCATAACGATGGTGTCGATCGCGAACTGACGGCTAGCCGATGAATTCAGCATATGTTCGGCCTTGTCTGTGCCCTTGTTAATTTGTTCAAACTTGTCCATCTGATTGTCAATCTTGTGAACACTCTCCTGCAGGCTACCGATATTCTTATCAACCTGGGTCAAGGTCTGGTTCAGGGAGCGCCAGAATGGATTAAATCCTTTCAGAATTTTATGACGGTTCAGATAAGCCGCACGGTATTCGGCCAGCGACTTGGCGGCAATCTTATCGATTGAACTGGCGATATCTTCGAGAATTTTTTCGACCAACCCGTTTGACGGTGTAATGTCTGCCACAGCCTTGACCGCGTTGGCCCATTCCGGCGAGGGCGGCGGTACTTCACCACACTTCTGGTAGTCTTCCTCGATCTTGGTGATTTCGTCCATCAACTTTCGCTGCAACGCAGGATAACCGTGGAGGTCGCGTTGCACCATGGTGCCGATGCGTTCGAATTCCCTCTCAATGGTGTGTTTCATCTCTTCACGTCCGTGAGCGAGTACCACTGCCCGATTACGGGTGCGTAATCCGTCCGCTGTCGAGAACAGCCAGCGTGAACCCATCCGTAGTGGTTGACTGATGGTGCGCGTGGCCGCACGGATAATTCCATGCATGGGCGTGCGCCCAAAATAGAGAAACGGTACGGCAATCAGAAAAATAATGATCCCCGACAATGCAGGATTCCCTGGCATGATCATCCACCAGTTACTTTCCATTTTTGCCTCCTGAGGGAGAAATTAAATGTTATTAGAATTTTCAGTATAGCTCATAGCATGGTGAGTCCAGTGAGCTCAACAGAGTGCCGACGAAACCCCGCCCGGGCAGGATAACTGGTGAAAAAGCAGTAAAACGGGAAATTGCTGGATTAGGGAAACCAGCGGGGCGGGCGTCAGGGGCTGCTGCCGTCGGCGCCCTCTTTCTTCACCGGTACCATGTCTTCCCTTGATATGCCCATTGCCAACACCGCCGGGGTTGCGACGTAAATCGACGAATAGGTGCCGATGACGATGCCAACCATCAAGGCAACGGAGAATCCATGAATAATTTCCCCACCGAGGAAGAACAGTGCCAGCACCGTTAGCATAGTCGTGCTCGAGGTAATAATTGTGCGCGACAGCGTCTGGTTGATGGAGCTGTTCATGATTTCTACTGTCGTGACCTTGCGCATCTTGCGGAAATTCTCACGAATCCGGTCAAATACAACAATGGTGTCATTCAGCGAATACCCCAGCACCGCCAGTATAGCGGCGAGCACTGACAACGAGAATTCCAGTTGCAATAGCGAGAAGAATCCGAAGGTCAGAAGTACGTCGTGGCTGATGGCAATAATAGCGCCAACAGCAAAACGCCACTCAAAACGGAACATGACGTAAAAAAGAACTGCGATGAGCGTGTAGAGCATGGCCAGCCCGCCTTGTTGAGTGAGTTCCTCACCTACCTGCGGACCGACAAATTCAACGCGTCGGACCTGAATCTGGCAGTCTGCTATTTTATTTTCGTTGCTTGCACATTGCTGCGCCTTGCCAGGGTGGCTGGCCACCAGCCTGTCACCGACGTTCTGACGCAGGATTTCGATAACCCGATTACTCAGTGTCGAGGTATTGCTGTCCTTGCGTACGGGGATGCGCACCATCACGTCGCGCGAGGTACCAAAGTGCTGGACCACGGTATCGGCAAGCCCGGCGTCGGCGAGTTGCTCGCGAATGGGCGCCACCTGCACTGGCTCGGCATAACTTAATTCCACCAGCGTGCCGCCGGTAAAATCGAGTCCGAAATTCAACCCGCGCGTAATCAAAATCACAATTGTTGCGATCACCAGCGTAATGGACAGGGCAATCGGAATTCGGCGTGTGCCGATAAAATCAATGTGCGATTGTTTTCTGAATATTTCCATGACGACTCTACTAGATTGGCAACGACTTCATGCGTCGACCGCCAAATGAAAGATTCACTATCGCGCGAGTCATCAGAATCGCAGTAAACATGGAGGTGAGAATACCGATGCTCAGGGTAATGGCGAATCCCTTGATAGGACCGGTACCAAAATTGAACAGCATAATGGCCGCAATCAGTGTGGTGATATTGGCATCAGCGATAGTCCCAAATGCCTTTTGGTATCCCGCATGAATCGCCGCCTGCGGTGTATTGCCATTACGCAGTTCTTCACGAATTCGTTCGTAAATCAGCACGTTCGCATCCACCGCCATACCGACAGTCAGCAGGATACCAGCCACGCCAGGAAGCGTTAGTGTCGCCTGGAACATCGACAGCACGGCAACTATCAGTACCAGATTCAGTGTTAGCGCCAAATTGGCAAACAAACCGAATAACCGATAGTACACCACCATGAATATCAAGATGGCGATAAAACCAATCATGATCGACTGGAACCCCTGTCTGATGTTGTCCGCACCCAGACTGGGGCCGATGGTACGCTCTTCAATAATGGAAATGGGTGCGGCAAGTGCACCGGCACGTAACAGCAGGGAAATATCATTGGCCTCTTCCATGCTGTCCAGACCTTCAATCTGGTAGCGCTTGCCAAGCTGGGAGCGAATCACCGGCGCGGTAATGACTTCCTCGATGCGCTCCTTGATACGAACCGGCTGACCACTTTCATCGAGCACCGGATTGCCCTGATCGTCGAGTTTGATCCTGGAGCGGATTTCGAGATAGATCACGGCCATACGCTTGTTGATATTCTTCCCGGTCACGCGCTGGTTGATCGCGGCACCGCGGGAATCCAGCGTAATGGAAACAATCGGCGACCCGCTGCGCGAATCAAATCCGGGTGCGGCATCAATAATATTGTCACCGGAATATATCAGGCGATTCTTGATCAGAATCGGTCGACCATCACGATATCGATAAATACGGGAACCGGGTGGAATGCGGCCGGCCAATGCCGATTGCACATCGTGTTGCTCGTCTACCAGCTTGATTTCCAGTGTCGCCGTGCGCCCGAGAATCTCTTTTGCCTTGGCGGTGTCCTGCACACCCGGCAGCTGCACCACGATGCGCTCCTGCCCCTGTTGCTGAATAATGGGTTCGGCGACACCGAGCTCATTTACACGATTGCGCAAGGAAGTCATGTTCTGTTCAAGTGCGAGTTTGTGTTTTTCCCGCAATGCTTCTTCGCTCAATCCGATAACCAGATCAAAACTACGATCACCCTGCACTTCGGTGAGTTTCAGTTCGGATAATTTACTGCGAATCAGATCATAGGCTTTCTGGCGTTCGCCTTCTTTGCGGAAACGCACACGCAAACCGCCGCCGCCACGACGACTCACGGTGAGATAGCGAATCTTTTGCTTGCGCATGAGGCTACGCAGCTCACTGGCATAACTTTCTTCGGCCTTGCTAAGCACGGCATCCATGTCCATTTGCATCAGGAAATGCACACCACCGCGCAAATCGAGACCAAGATACATGGGCCTGCCATTGATTGCAGCCAGCCAATCCGGGGTTGCCGGCAGCAGATTCAACGCCACTGTGAACCGGTCCCCCAGCTCACGCTGCACCAGATCGCGCGCGCGCAACTGGATCTCGGTATCACTGAAACGTACCTTGATACCCTGATCGTCCAGCATCACCGAAAGATAGCTGATCTTCTTTCGTTCCAGCACACCTTTAATGCGTTCCAGTGTGCCAGCATCAATACTCTGGGAGCGGGTAGCCGATATTTGAATCGCCGCATCGGTACCAAAAATATTCGGCAAAGCATAGATCGACCCGACCAGTACGACGAACAGGATCAAAAGATACTTCCACTTGGGATATTTATTCATGGCTCAGGCGCAGCGAGCGATCGGAATCAGGCGGACTTGATCGTTCCTTTGGGTAGTACCGATGCGATCGCACTGCGCTGCACCTTGATTTCGATGCCGCTGGCAATTTCAACGGTCACAAACTGTTCACCCAGATTGGTAATACGCCCAAGGACACCACCGTTGTTAACAACTTCGTCGCCCTTGGACAACGCAGCGATCAGCTCACGATGCTGCTTGGCACGCTTGGTCTGTGGCCGGATGAGAAAGAAGTACATAAAACCAAACAACACCACCAGCATGAGCAGGCTGCTTATGGGACTGCCCTGACTTTGGGCTGGTGCCGCCGCCATGGCGTCGGCGATAAAAAATGAAAAAATGGTATCCATATAGATTGCTAACCGATTAATTTAATTGAATTCTTTGTTTTTCCGCCCTTTCAGGCGGTTCCCCCAGCCTCCCGGGGGCGCCTACCATAAAACTTATTGACGAATTCATCCAGCCTTTTCACCTCAATGGCCTCTCGCAGCCCGCGCATGAGCCACTGATAGTAGTAAAGGTTGTGGATGGTATTGAGCCGTGACCCCAGAATCTCGTTACAGCGATGCAGGTGGCGCAAATAGGCGCGGCTGTAGTGGCGGCAGGTGTAACAGCCACATTGCGAATCCAATGGGCGCGTATCGCTCTTGTATCTGGCGTTACGAATTTTAACTACACCTTCGGAGGTAAACAACCAGCCATTACGGGCGTTACGCGTGGGCAGAACGCAATCGAACATATCGATACCGCGAGACACGGCCTCGACAATATCTTCCGGTGTACCGACACCCATGAGGTAACGCGGATGCGATACCGGCATCTGCTGCGTTAGGTGCGCCAGGATGCGCAGCATCTCCGGTTTGGGCTCACCCACCGATAGACCACCGATAGCATAGCCATCAAAACCGATCTGTTTCAAACCGGTGATCGATATATCACGCAGATGTTCGTACATCCCACCCTGAACAATACCAAACAGGGCAGACGGATGGTCGCCATGGGCGCTCTTGCTACGCTCCGCCCAACGCAGTGACAGTTCCATCGACGCACGCGCCTCGGCCTCGGTGGCAGGATAAGCCGTACACTCGTCAAATATCATAATAATGTCTGCGCCCAGTACCTGCTGTATCGCCATCGACTCTTCAGGCCCCATAAAAATGCTCGCGCCGTCGAGCGGGGACTGAAAACGGACTCCTGCTTCGGTGATCTTGCGCAACCGATCAAGACTCCATACCTGGAATCCACCGGAATCGGTAATGAGGGGTCCATCCCAGTGCATGAAGTCGTGCAGATCACCATGCGCCTGAACCACCTCAGTTCCTGGTCGTAACATTAAATGGAAGGTATTGCCCAATATGATCTCGGCGCCACACTCACGCAATTCCTCCGGCGTCATCGACTTTACCGTGCCGTAGGTGCCCACCGGCATGAATGTCGGTGTTTCCACCATGCCACGATCAAATTCAAGCCGGCCTCGACGTGCGGCGTTATCAGATGCGATCAACTCAAACTTCATTGGCACTGTGTTGCGAGGTAATAAACATAGCATCACCATAACTGAAGAAGCGGTAACGCGCCTGTACGGCATGGTGATACGCGCGCAGCATTAACTTGCGTCCGGCAAAGGCGCATACCAGCATCAGCAAAGTTGACTCCGGCAAGTGGAAGTTGGTTAACAGCGCATCAATGATCTTAAAATGGTAACCGGGATAAATGAAAATATCGGTCTCTCGCCGAAAGGGTGTAATGGTGCCATCGTCAGTCACTGCCGACTCCAGTGCCCGCACCACCGTTGTGCCAACGGCAATGACCCGCCGACCGGCGTTTCGCGCTGCATTAATTTTGTCGCAAACCATAGCATCGATCTCTACCTGCTCACTATGCATGTGATGATCGACCAGCTTTTCGGTCCTGACCGGTTGAAAGGTTCCAGCACCAACGTGAAGAGTAATGAAAGTGGTTTCTATCCCCTGCCTATTCAGATTGTTCAGCATTTCATCATCAAAATGCAGACCGGCGGTGGGCGCGGCTACTGCACCGGGTTGCCGCGCATAAACTGTCTGGTAGCGTTCACGATCTGATTCGGTATCCTCGCGCTCGATATAGGGCGGCAAGGGCATGTGTCCCACGCGCTCGAGAATATCAATCACCGGCGAGTTGCCTTCAAATCTCAATTCAAACAAATCGCCCTGACGCCCGCAGACCTCGGCAACCACACCTTTGCCTAACAACAGCTTGCAACCCGTCTTCGGCGACTTGCTGGCACGCGTATGTGCCAATACATGCTGATTATCTATTATCCTCTCGACCAGCACTTCGACACGGCCACCACTGTCCTTATGCCCCAGCAGGCGCGCCGGCAGTACACGTGTATCATTGAAAACCAGCAAGTCGCCAGGCACCAGTAGTTTTGGTAAATCGATAAATTGCATATCGTGCAACTCACCATTGGCACCGTCGACCTTCAACAAGCGGCTGCCACTGCGGCTTTCCGCTGGCACCTGGGCAATAAGCTCCGCCGGTAGTTCGTAGCAGAAATCAGATTTACGCATGACGCGAGAGCCTAGCAAAAAGCACCGGTGGACACAGTAGCGGAATCCGGTTGCTTTCCTGTCATTGCATGAGAGGTTTTGTATATAATCGCGCCTGCGCCGAGGTGGCGGAATTGGTAGACGCAGTGGACTCAAAATCCACCGGTTTCACAACCTTGAGGGTTCGAGTCCCTCCCTCGGTACCAGAATTAATATTTGCCGCAGAGACGCGGAGGCGCAGAGAAAAGAAAAAATCATAGAGCCGGCTTCCAGCCGGCCAAACAAAGTGAAATTCTTTATCCTGGCGGTCCAGCGGACCGCCCTTTGTATTCCTCCGCGCCTTTGCGCCTCTGCGGCAGGTTTTCTTTTTAGCGGGCTTTCGGCCCGCGTTATTCAGGCGACCTGAACGGGGATGGCATTGCGTGTATGCGTAATACGATTGTCGCTGTCGACATAAACCAGCCGCGGCTTGAAATTGGTCAACTCTTTTTCGTCCAGTTCTGCGTAGGTGCAGATAATGACGACGTCACCGGGATTCGCCCGGTGAGCGGCTGCGCCGTTTACCGAAATAATGCCTGAGGCTTTTTCGGCGCGAATGGCATAGGTGCTGAATCGCTCGCCATTGGTGATGTTATAGACTTCCAGTTTCTCGTATTCGAGTATATCTGCCGCATCCAGCAGGCGACTGTCGATCGCTACCGAACCCTCGTACTCGAGTTCCGAGTGCGTCACCGTGACGCGGTGAAGCTTGGATTTTAATAAGTTGCGTTTCATCGATTCTTTCATTCCTGCCTTCAGGCGTATTATCCCGGTTTAATCGGGTGGGTTCAAACTCAGCTCAAGATTGTCAATTAATCTTGTTTTGCCCAGCCAGGCAGCCGCCAGAACGACCAAATCGGTTTCATGCTCCTCCGGCACCAGGAGATCGCTTTGACGTCGAATCTGCACATAATCCGGCGTAAATCCAGCCTCTTGCAGTTCGCGCATGGCATCCGCTTCTACCTCAGCATAGGCCAAATTCCCGTGCACTATTCGACTGCGACTGGCCTGCAGAGTTTCGTACAGGCGCGGCGCTACCTTGCGCTCATTGGCATTGAGGTTATTGTTTCGGGAGCTCATGGCCAGTCCATCGGCTTCACGAATGGTCGGTTCACCAATTATCTCGATAGGCATACCCAGGTCTTCGACCATACGCCGGACTATCAATAGCTGTTGATAATCTTTTTTACCAAATATCGCCACGTTTGGACCGACCAGTGAAAACAGGCGCGTAACGACTGTGGTGACACCGCGAAAATGACCCGGTCGCGAGACACCCTCCAGCATGTCACTCAGCTTCGGCACATGGACGTAGGTCATTTTGTCGACGGCGCGCGGATACATTTCTTCGACGTCAGGCACAAAAACCAGATCGACACTTTCTTCCTGCAGCATGTCCAGATCTTGTCGCTGAGTACGCAAATAGTTAGTGAAGTCATCGTGCCGATCAAACTGCATGGGGTTGACGAAAATGCTGGCAACCACTTTTGTGCCATACTGCCTTGCCACCCGAACCAGTTGCAAGTGGCCCTCGTGCAGATTGCCCATGGTTGGTATGAATACGATACTCTCGTTTTCGCTGCGCCAGGGCGCCATCACCTTGCGCAAGTTATCCGCCGTTTCCGCAACTATCATGGAAGGATTGAACCGTTACAAACCAGAATCTGACTCAAAATCGATTGCGTCCTGCCTGGCCTTCGCGAGGTGTACATGGACGTACAAGTGTCGCGGGCGCGGGATGCGCACGACTCCAGGGATGGATGAGTTAGAGCGAAGCAGGATGCTCGAGCCCAAGAGCGACCCTCTGCGTTTGTTCCAGAGCGCGAGGAGGCAAAAGGCACTTTGCGAGCAGCTCTAATAACTGTGGGCCGCGGTGGGAAATTCACCCGACTTCACGGCAGCGACATAAGACCTGATTGCATCTTCGATGCGGTTTTCACCCTGCATAAAGTTACGGGAGAACTTGGGGCTCGGCCGGGGATAAAGTCCAAGCATGTCCTGAAGCACCAGCACCTGACCATCACTATCGGCTCCGGCACCGATGCCAATGGTGGGAATCTCGAGTTCGTCGCTTATGGAGCTGGCCAGTTTAGCCGGCACCGCCTCCAATACCAGTAAACTTGCCCCCGCTTGCTGCAATGCAAGCGCGTCATTGGCAATCTGTTTTGCAGATTCCGCATTCCGCCCTTGCACGCGATAACCACCCATCTTGTGAACTGACTGAGGAGTTAGTCCCAGATGGCCACACACCGGTATACCGCGATCGACCAAAAATCGTACGGTCTCGGCCATGACTTCTCCGCCCTCAAGCTTCGCTACCTGCGCCCCGCCGTGCTGCATCAGATAGCCCGCCGAATCCAGCGCCTGTTCACGACTGGTTTGATAACTCATGAACGGCATATCCACAATCAGCAAGGCGCGCTCGATACCGCGGGATACACAACCACAGTGATAGGCCATGTCCTCGAGGGTGACTGGCAGCGTACTATCGTGTCCCTGTATCACCATACCCAGCGAATCACCCACGAGTACCACATCGACCCCGGCCCGATCCAGCATGCTGGCAAAGGAATAGTCATAGGCCGTCAGGCAGGCGATCTTGTCACCTGCCTGTTTCATTTTCATCAGCGTGGAAACTGTTACTGAACTCATATTGCTCTCATGGCGGGATTAAAAAAGTGTCGTCCACTATTGATTTTACGGATGTGCTCAAGCAACAACTGGAAGTCCCCGTCCTTATCCACAAAATTTATTTCTGCAGCGTTTACCACCAGCAAGGGGGCCTCGCGGTAAGTATAGAAAAATTGCGTGTAGGCATCGACCAGCTTATCGAGATAGTCGCGCTCGATGCGACGCTCGAAGTCGATACCGCGTCGACGGATGCGTTCAGACAGTACGTTGCTTGGTGCTTGCAGGTAAACCACCAGATCAGGCACCGGTAACTCCAGCTTCAACTGTGCGTAGACCTGCTCGTAGAGTCGCAGTTCGTCGTCGTCGAGGTTGGTGCGCGCAAACAGGGCATCCTTTTCCAGCATAAAATCGGCAACAATACTGGGCCGAAACATATCACTTTGTTTTAACGCCTCAATCTGGCGGGCGCGTTGAAACAAAAAAAACAGTTGTGTGGGCAAGCCATAGTTCTTTGGCGATTGATAGAAGCGCTCGAGAAACGGGTTTTCCGTCGGCTGCTCCAGCAGGGTGTCGCTACCCAACACCTCGGCCAATCGATTGGCAAGACTGGTCTTGCCCACACCAATGGGGCCCTCGACGACGACATAGTCGAGTTTGCCGGTAACGTTTTGTTTTTTATTACCTGACATCAGACTCTCATAACCCGATTCGGTCTCAATCGCATCTTTCATGATTCAGGTTTGTTCTCCTGTCCCGTTAATCGTGCAATCCGCTGATGCTGGCAATTATTCAGCAGATCCAGGACCCGACCATACCCCGGAATAACCAGATCCGGTGCTAATTCGTTCAAAGGATACAGTACGAACGCACGTTCGTGCAGCCTGGGGTGCGGCACCGTCAGCTGGTCGGTAACTATCGACCGGTCACTATATAGCAGCATATCGAGGTCAAGCGTCCTCGGCTCGCCAGCTTTACCGGATCGCTGTCGCCCGAATTCCTGTTCTATCTCCATCAGCCGATGCAGCAAATCCTCTGCCACAAGTGTGGTCGCAAGCGCGCAGACACTATTTATAAAATCCGGTTGCTCGCCCGTGTCGACAGGCGCATTCCTGTATCCGGTACCAACGTGTGCGCTCTTGTAGAAAGATGCACACTGCAACAGTTCTGTCCCGGGCAATGCCGCCAGAGAGCGTTTCGCCGCTTCCAAGGTGGCAACGCTATCACCCAGGTTGCTGCCCAGCCCGACATAAGCAACAACAGATTTTCCGGATTCAGGCATCTTTCGTGCGTGGGCGACGAGTTCGTTTCTTCGGCAACCGATCGGTCTTTGTTCCAGACGCGACTCTACCGACCCCGTCCATGGGGTCATCGCGGCGTTGCTCTACCTTCTCGGTAGCTGTTGCCGACGCCGCTCTACCTCCTCCATCCCTGGAGTCGCGCATCCCTGCAGTCGTGCCGCCCGACAGCTGCCTTACCATCGCTCGTTGCCCCTCGTCCTCGACCTGCTGAAACCGGGTCCACCATTGGGCCAGAGTGTTATCAACTTCTCCTACTTGGGCGCGCAATAACAAAAAGTCGTACGCTGCACGGAATCGCGGGTGCTCGAGCAGCCGAAATGCGCGCTTTCCTGCTCTGCGCTCAAATCTGGCCTGCAAATTCCATATCTCGCGCATGGGCGTCGTAAAGCGGCGCGGAACAGCCGTGGCGCCGGCTTGCTGCTGCACCACCCATTGCTCGGCGATGTGACTGGCTTCATGCCGGCCCAGACCGCGGCTAATTTGTCTCTCTGTTTCCTGTTTCATCGGATACCACAGCATAACGGCAAACAGGAATGCCGGCGTTACCGGCTTGTCGGCATTAATACGATCGTCCGTATTTGCAAGCGCCAGCGGAATCATTGCCAGCGGAAACCCGTCCTGCTCCTTCTCCAGACTATTTTCTGTGAGCGGGAACAGGTACTGAAACAGATCGTAGTGACGCAATAACTCAAAGGTCTCGACGGCCATACCACCATGAAATAGTTTCAGCACTTCCTCGAAGCGACGTGCCGGGGGAACATTGTCCAGTAACGGCGCCAGCTCATGGATGGGTTCTTCTGCATCTTTGGACAACCTGAATCCCAGCTTGGCCGCGAAACGGACCGCGCGCAGCATTCGCACCGGGTCCTCTCGATACCGCAAAGCAGGCTTCCCGATAACCCGCAGGACACCTTCCTCAAGATCTTTGACACCATCAACGTAATCGACGATCGAGAAATCATGGGCGTTGTAATACAACGCATTGATGGTGAAATCACGGCGTCTGGCATCTTCTTCCTGTGAGCCAAAGACGTTGTCGCGCAGGATGCGCCCCTCCAGTGACAACTCAATGTCTTCACCTTCATCGATTTCAGGTGGGCTGGCACGGAAGGTGGCGACTTCGATAATGTCCCGACCAAAACGGACATGCACCAGCTCAAAACGGCGACCAATAATCCGCGCACTGCGAAAAGCCTTTTTAACCGCTGCAGGTGGGGCATCGGTAACGACATCAAAGTCTTTCGGTTCCCGGCCAAGCAGCAAGTCGCGAACACAGCCACCGACCAGAAAACTGGCGTGGCCCGCCGCCTTGAGGCCATTCAGAACTTTTAATGCGCTAGCATCAATCTGGTCACGTGAAATGGGATGTTCTGAATGCTTGATAACATTTGGTTTTGATTTGATATTCACATTTAATGCCCGGATGGGCTTTTGTTTATTAAATTCTGGGCCGCACGTATAATAACACCGCTTTTTGCGCACCTGTGCAAACCCGTTTTCTTGCTCCCTTCGTCTAGCGGTTAGGACGTTGGCCTCTCACGCCGAAAACAG
>JAZFSZ010000003.1:0-4137 GCA_036446455.1 Acidiferrobacterales bacterium | reverse complement strand
TATTGCCGGAAAGTCCAATCTCGGTCGCGCTAGTGAGCGAAGTCAGGCTGTTGACATTGCCCACCCCCTGGCCGCCAATACTGTTGTTATACAGAAGCAGCACCGTCAGGCTGGTCAGGTTTTGACTTACCACGACATCGGGAGGCCGCTATCGGCTCCTGCCTCTCGCGGCACTTGTACGTCCATGTACATCGCGCCGAGAATCGGAAGAAAAATCCTGTTTGCGCGTATCGTGTAGAGGCAACCCCGCTACTAAAATTGGATATCTAATTTTAGTAGCGGGGTCCGAGTTAGGCTCGCTTTGGGGATTTTTTGAGTCTTTGGAGGGAATCCCGAAGGGACAAGTCCCCGGGTGTCCTTTCTTCTTGGTGACTTCTTCTTTAGACAAGTAAAGAAGAAGTCACTGGGCTATCCGGACGCCCGAACGAAGTGACAAAGTGCCCTTGGGGTGCCAGCCCCGATTAATAGCCTTTAAGGCCCGCCGCAGGCGGAACAAATCTCAAGAAGATTCCTGTTCCTTCACCAAACTCTCATAAAGTGACTGAAACGCCTTCTCCAGATCATCAATAACCTCAACTGCTTTACGCCCCTGCGTCAGATGCTGGCTCATTAATTCAGACGTTTCAGTTAACAGCTGCGCCGGATCGAGCATGGGATAGGTGGTACGCAGGCGCTTGATCGCGGCCATCACACGTTCTTCCTGCGGTCGTGAAATATCTTGCGGTGTTTGCAATGCGGGATCCGCACCGTGCTTGTTATCCAGAAACTGTGCGAACTCGATGAGGATATTAGCCTGCTTTTCGGGTAAACGGCGAAAATATTTCAGCAGTTTTTCTTCGACTTTCGTTTTTGCCATCTCAGGAAGCGGTAGCAGTTTTGTCCGTGATACGTTTCTCGCAGTGCTCGTAGGCGAACTCCATAAATTCATCCATCACACGAATACGGAACTTCTGTCTCTGATACACAATCGAAAACGGCCGCTCCAGCGGCGGATCCAGCGGCACCGCCGCCAACGTGCCCAATTTCACTTCTTTGGCAACAGTTGCAGCGGAGACGATAGAAATACCCAGCCCCGCTTCAACCGCGCTCTTGATGGCCTCGGGGCTGCCCACCTCCATACTGATATTCATTTCCTGCATGGAAATATTGCTTTCCTCCAGATGCGCACATATAAATTCACGCGTACCAGAGCCCTCCTCACGACAGATATAGGGCAATTCCTTTAACATGGCGACCGGGATGGATTTTCTGTTTGCCAATTCATGACTGGGGGGGCAAATAAATAGCAGGTTGTCGTACCAGCAGACTTCCACCGCGAGATTTTTGTTATGAATCGGCGATTCCACAATGCCGACATCGATTTCATTGTTTTCTACCATGTGTACCACGCCCAAGGAATTGGAAACACTGAGCCGCATATTGACGCTCGGGAATTTCAGCTTGAACTCACCTAACAGGCTGGGGAGCACATACTCGGCAATCGTGGTACTGGCACCGATCAGCAGAATGCCGCTGACGTCGCCCGTTAGTTCGCGCACCTTGTTATCCATCTCTCCGTAGAGGGAGAGAATCTTGTCCGAATACTCGTAAACTTTCTTGCCTGCTTCGGTGAGGCTGATTCGATTGTGTGTTCGATCGAACAAACGGGTATTGAAGTGCTCTTCCAGTTGTCGAATCTGGAAGGTAACAGCGGGCTGGGTCATGTGCAGGGTTTCCGCTGCCTTGGTAAAGCTCAGTAATCGGGCAACGGTATGAAAAACCTGGAGTCGGCGGTCCGCCATTCACTATTCCTCTAAATTAAGACTGGTTGCGTCATTGGCAACAACGAAGCCACATGAGCCTTTCCGACTCTCTGGCAGGAGTAGTTCCGGATTATAACCCGAACATGGTATTGACCGCCCACTAACTGGCAAAAGTGATTTCAGGCACAAGCACCGGGCTAGTAGCCTTCCAGTTTCAGTTTCAGATCCGTGGTGCTGGAAGCATACTGTAGCGCGATATCGGCTTCGATTTCCCCCTTTTTCACGAGGTCGTGAAGGCAGCTGTCAAAGCTCAACATACCTTCAGCCAGCGTGCCTTTTTTGATCAGATCGTCCAGTTCTTTCACCTTCAGCGGTTCCAGAATCATTTCCCGCGCCAGCGCCGATACCGTCAGCACTTCACAGGCAACAATACGTCCTTTGCCGCTTTTTCGTGGAAGCAAACGCTGACTCACCACACCCAGCAGATTCTGCGCCACTTTGGCGCGAACACTCGACTGACCCTCGGCCGGGAAGGCCGTCACAATACGAGTAATGGTGTCGGCGGCGGTCGGCGAGTGCACGGTGGATAATACAAGATGCCCGGTTTCCGAGGCGGCCAACGCAGCCTCAATAGTCTCCGGGTCGCGCATCTCGCCCAGCAGGATAACATCCGGATCCTCACGCATGGCGGCTTTCATCGCGTCCGCAAAGTTCATCGTGTCGACGCCTATCTCGCGCTGGGTGATGATCGATTTTTTCTCGCTGAAAAGAAATTCGATCGGGTCCTCTATGGTGATGATGTGCTTGCCCTTGGCATGGTTCACCTCGTTGATCAGAGAGGCCAGGGTAGTTGATTTACCGGCACCGGTGGCACCGGTGATCAGCACCAATCCGCGCTCGTGCTCGATGAGCTTGATCACCACCTCCGGTAGTTTCAATTCCTTCGGCGTCGGTACGCTGGTATTGATAACACGCAGCACCATGGCAACACTGCCACGCTGATAGTAGATGTTGGCGCGAACTCGGCCAATATCCTTGAAGCCGATCGATAGGTCGACCTGGCGATCATGCACGAACGCTTCCTTGTGACGATCAGACATCATGACTTGCGCCAGGGCTTCCATGAAATCCGGTGTCAGTGGTGGCACTTCGCGTACCGACCGTAACATACCGTCGACACGCAAAATCGGATGATTGCGACTGCGTAGATGAATATCAGAGGCGTTCAGCCGCACGCCCAGCGCCAGAATTTGACCCAGCAATTGAAGGGGGTCGGTTCCCTCCGGTAAGGCGGTTGCGCCACTCGTTTCTGCCATCGTGCGTATCTCTTTTTCGGTGTTATTTCTAAATATATATTATCTCTACTATAATAGTGCGTGTTACATGCACCCGTTCGCTGATTCCCTCCCGGCACCAAACAACGCTACGTCTCTTGAAACTAGTGGCGCCGCAATCGGTTGTCAATCGGGACAGCTAAAATCTGCGCTTCCTCAAAACAAAAAGGGGTGCCGAGGCACCCCTTTTCGAGATTCCGCCGCAAAAGGGCGGAGTCATTTTTCGCTGTTTTAGGTAAACAAATTGATGTCGGCGTCACCGGCAAAAGCCAGCGCCGTCGAAGCACCCACGTATTCAAGTCCATCAAGCAAATCTGAAGGTTTGAAGTCAAACATATCAACGGTCATCTGACAGGCGAGCAATTTAACGTCGGCCTCCACACAGAGATCGCGAAGTTCATCAATAGTTGCTATGCCTTTCTTTTTCATCTTCGATTTCATCATCATGGTCATCATGCCCTGCATACCGGGAAGCGCGGTCCCCAAAACAGGAAACCACTTGTCCATGGCCATCGGCATGGGCATGGCCGGATTACCAAGCGGCGTGACTTGCAGGTTCATTTTCTTCTTCAGCAATTGCAAGCCATAAAAAGTGAAAAACATTTGCACTTCAAAACCCAACGCTGCTGCCGTCGAAGCCAGGATAAAAGGCGGATACGCCCAATCCAGCGAACCCTTGGTCACGATGATCATCATTTTCTTGTCAGCCATAATCCCTCCTACAAAGTATAAAGATTAATTAATATTTACGTGCTTATCCTTGCCCGTATTTTTTTATTCCACTTTTTATTCCTGTTAGAGTTGGACAACTCAGGCCTTCTTCTTAATGAGGAAGGTAAATTCACCGTTGGCCTCGCCGGACTCCAGCAACTCATTGCCGGTCTGCTTGGCAAACGCCTGAAAGTCTTTAACCGAACCCGGGTCAGTTGCCACAATTGCCAGGGTTTGACCGCCTTCGAGATCGTTAAGCGCCTTCTTTGCGCGCAGAATTGGCAGAGGACAGTTCAAACCACGTGCGTCTAGTTCTTGATCAGCCATTTTTCCTCCTGAATATAATCAGT
>JAZFSZ010000002.1:0-10019 GCA_036446455.1 Acidiferrobacterales bacterium | reverse complement strand
TCGAGGGTTCGAATCCCTCTCTCTCCGCCAGACAATATAGAAAGGAATCCCTTGCGAATCCCTTTCCAGGCTCAAGGCGATTAAACCTACCGGATTTATTTTCCTTCCGATCCCCATGTTAGACTCTCACTTTCGATTTATGGCGGTGAAGGCCGGTCCCCTTGGTGACGACAGGTTGCAAACCCGGTCAGATCCGAAAGGAAGCAGCCGTGGCAACCCGGTCGGGTGCCGAGGTCAGGCTGACTGGATCCGCCACCCTGATTAAAACGGATGCCAACAAACTAAATAGCATGACGCACTATCAAAATCTTTCCTGTTGGTATTTTAAGTCATGAGCTACCAGGTATTGGCCTTGAAATGGCGTCCTCGGCGTTTCGAGGACCTGGTGGGCCAGCAGCACGTGGTCAAGGCGCTGGTTAATGCGCTGGACAACGACCGCCTGCATCATGCGTTTCTGTTTACCGGTACCCGCGGAGTGGGCAAGACTACTATCGCCCGTATTCTTGCCAAGTCACTGAATTGCGAGCAAGGCGTGAGCGCCACGCCTTGCGGCAAATGTCGTTCCTGTACCGAGGTCGACGAGGGTCGCTTCATCGATCTGATTGAGGTTGATGCTGCCTCGCGCACCAAGGTGGACGAAACACGGGAGTTGCTGGACAACGTGCAATACGCACCAACCCGTGGTCGCTACAAAGTTTACCTGATTGATGAAGTGCACATGTTATCGATACACAGTTTCAATGCGTTGCTAAAAACTCTGGAAGAACCCCCTCCCCATGTGAAATTCCTGCTGGCGACAACTAATCCGCAAAAATTGCCCGTCACTGTCCTGTCGCGCTGTTTGCAGTTCAATTTGATGCGACTGTCAGCGGACTCAATTGCAGCGCAGTTGGAGAAGATACTCAAAGCAGAGGGCGTCGCCTGTGACAAAACGGCTTTGGCGTTGTTGTCGCGCTCTGCCGATGGAAGTATGCGCGATGGGTTAAGTCTGCTGGATCAGGCCATAGCTTTCGGCGGCGGCGAAGTGCGCGAAGCCGATGTGCGCGAGATGCTGGGCACGATTGATCGAGACCTCATCTGGCGTTGTTTGCAACATCTCGCCAGTGGTGATGCAGCGGCACTGCTATCCGTTGTCAACGACGTAGCCAATCGTGGCATGGACTACGCCCTGGTTCTCGAGGAGTTGCTGGTTGCATTACACAACGTCGCCATGGCGCAGGTAGACCCCGCGTTGATTAAATCGCTTGGTAACGATGAACAGGAGAAAATTGAAGTCATTGCACAATCGTTGTCGCCGGAAGACACACAATTATTTTATCAAACTGGCCTGATCAGTCGTCGTGATCTGCCGTTGGCACCCGACCCACGAAGTGGGCTGGAAATGTCACTGCTTCGCATGTTGGCCTTTAAGCCAGTGGCACCGGGGAAAGCTGCCCGTACGGATTCAAGTGGTACGGTAGCGAAAGAGTCTTCCGTTTCGGAAAATAAAGCCAGAAAGACAAAAGAATCAGGCGCCAATAAAGGTGCGGGTGCACCGGTCGTGGTCAAACCATCCCAATCCGGTGAATGGTCAGATGTGGTCAGTCAATTGGGCCTAAGCGGTATCAACCAGCAACTGGCAAACAACACCATCAGGGAGTCTTTTAAAGACGGCAGGCTGACATTGGTACTGGATGACACTTTCGCCAACCTGCATACCCGCGAACGTGAGAAAATATTCAACGATGCGTTGACAGATTTCTACGGCCAGGAAATCAATCTGGTTTTGCGTATTGGCCAACCAGCTAACGAGACGCCCGCGCAGGCACAACAGCGTCAAAACAGCGAACAACACCAGGCGGCCGTTACGGCGATCGAAAACGATCCCAATATCGCCGCCCTTCAGGAACAGTTTAATGCCCGGGTGAATCCGGGTTCAATTCGACCCAAAGCAGAGACGGGGAGTAAGTAAAGATGAAAGGTGGACTTGGCAACATCATGAAACAGGCGCAAGCCATGCAGGAAAACATGAAAAAGGCCCAGGCAGAATTGGCGAGTATTGAGGTGACTGGCAACGCCGGTGGTGACATGGTAAGCGTACAAATGACCTGTCGCCACGACGTACGCAAAGTCACGATTGATCCGGAGCTCATGAGCGATGACAAGGAAATGCTGGAAGACCTGCTGGCGGCGGCGGTAAACGACGCAGTTCGCAAGGTGGAAGAAGAAACGAAAACCAGGATGGCGAGTATTACCGGTGGGCTGAGTATCCCCGGGTTGAATCTGCCGTTCTGATATGGAGCAAAGCCCGGCCATTGAATTGCTGAAACAGGCATTGAGACGGTTGCCCGGTGTCGGACCAAAAAGTGCACAACGCATGGTGCTGCATTTGCTGGAACGGGATCGTGAAGGGGCCAGGCAGATTGTACAGGCGCTGGACAACGCGCTGGAGAAGGTTGGACACTGTTCCCGCTGCAACAATCTGAGCGAGCAGAAGGTTTGCGAAATATGTGAATCACCCCGACGGGACCACAGTATGCTCTGTGTGGTGGAGTCGCCTGCCGATCTTATTTCTCTTGAACAATCCGCTGTCTATAACGGTACCTACTTTGTATTGATGGGTCATCTTTCACCCCTCGACGGTATTGGACCGGAAGAGCTCGGCATTCCCCACCTTGAAGCAGTGATGGACAAAAGCAATCTAAAGGAAGTGATATTGGCTACTAATTTAACAGTGGAAGGTGAGGCCACGGCGCATTTCATCAGCGTGTTGGCAAGCCGGCGTGGAATACGTGTCACCCGTATTGCCTACGGCGTACCGGTAGGTGGTGAACTGGAATATGTTGATGGTGGCACGCTGGCGCGGGCCTTCACCGGTCGCCAGGAAACCTGACCTGACATTGCCAGAGGGATTCACCGCGAAGGTATGATCAGCTACCATGTGCGCCATTCAGCGCCGCTAGGCAATCACTAATAATTTCAGAAACGGGAGGAGTGCCCAGTGGAGTCCGGAGCAGACGTCTTATTTATACTGATCGGTGCGGTCATGGTTATGGCCATGCATGCCGGTTTTGCCTTCCTGGAAGTCGGTACAGTCCGCAAGAAGAATCAGGTCAATGCCCTGATGAAAATATTGGCGGACTTTTCGGTGTCAACAGTTGCATATTTTTTCGTTGGCTATTTTGTGGCATACAACATCGGCCTGGCAACAAACCATGAAGTTTTTACCAAGGCCAGTGGTTATGAGCTTGTTAGGTTCTTCTTCCTGATGACCTTTGCGGCCGCGGTGCCGGCGATTATCTCGGGCGGCATCGCTGAACGTGCTCGGTTCGTTCCGCAGTTGATAGCCACTGCCGTTCTGGTCGGGTTGGTGTACCCCTTCTACGAAGGCATGGTCTGGAACGGTAACTTTGGTGTGCAGGATCTGATCAAGGCTAGTTTTGGCGAGCCGTTTCACGATTTCGCCGGCTCCGTTGTTGTGCATGTAATGGGGGGCTGGATCGCGCTGGCGGCGGTGATGCAGCTCGGCCCCCGGCTGGGTCGTTACAGCAAGGATGGTCGTGTGCACGCTTTTCCACCCTCCAGTATTCCATTTCTGGCGATGGGCTCATGGGCTTTGGCCGTGGGTTGGTTCGGGTTTAATGTGATGAGTGCGCAAAATATCGTGGATATCAGTGGTCTGGTGGCAGTCAATTCATTGATGGCCATGGTAGGCGGCGTATTAAGCGCACTGGTGATCGGGCGTAATGATCCCGGTTTCATGCACAACGGCGCACTGGCGGGCCTGGTGGCGGTCTGCGCCGGTTCCGATGTTTTTCATCCTGGCGGTGCGCTGATGGTCGGTGTGGTTGCCGGCGGTTTATTTGTGTGGACTTTTAATCTCTGTCAGCACACCTGGAAGATCGACGATGTGCTCGGTGTGTGGCCCCTCCACGGGCTGTGTGGTGCCTGGGGTGGAGTCGCTGTCGGGATATTTGGCAGTACTGCCCTTGGTGGTCAGGGTGGCGTCGCCTTCTGGTCGCAAGTCGTTGGCACGGTAGGCGGCATAGCCTTTGCCCTGATTAGTGGGTTCATCATTTATGGCTTACTTAAGCAAACTATCGGCATTCGGCTCACCCAGGAGGAGGAATACATGGGTGCCGATCTGGCAATCCATAAAATTGGCGCCAACCCCGAAGAGGATACAAGGGGTTAGTATTAGCAGGGTAGACGAAAAAAAGGGGTGCGAATGCACCCTTTTTTGGTATTGACCCCAAAATCCAAGCGAAACGTTTATACAAAGTGAGTGATCAACTAACAGATGAAAGTCTGATGCTGGCCTATCAAAAAGGTGATGCCACCGCCTTTGACGAGTTGTACCGACGTTACCGTGGATCGCTTTATCGTTATTTTCTTCGTCAATGCTATCGGGCGGCTGTCGCAGAAGAATTGTTTCAGGATGTGTGGATGAAGCTGATCAAGGCGCGAGAGAATTATCAGGTGCGTGCCAAGTTTTCGACATACTTGTTCCACCTGGCGCACAATCACCTGATAGACTTCTATCGTAAACAGTCAGGGCATATGCCACTTTCCTATGGTGAAGATAGTGATGCGCAGAAACTTGCTGGAAACGAATGTGATGGACCGGAAAGCAGGGCAAGTGCCAATGAAAAAGTCAGTAAATTTCTGGCACTGTTGGAGCAATTACCGGAAGCGCAGCGCGAGGCATTGATGTTACGGGAAGAGGGCGGGCTGAGCATAGAAGAAATAGCGCAAGCCACAAATGTAAATGCGGAAACGGCCAAGAGTCGATTGCGTTACGCAGTGAACAAATTGCGTAAAGCCATGCAGGAAGAAACCGGATGAGGACACCTGACAGCAATGGGGACAGGGTGCTAAAGGAATACCTTTCAGGGAAATCCAGCCTGTCAAACGCCTACCGGCAGCATGCGAATGATGAACCGTCGGCTGCGGTAGACGATGCCGTGCGCGCGTCCGCTCGGCGGGAGCTCAACGCCGGTCGACGACATATTATCAATCCCTTTGGCCGTCAGTGGGCCGTCCCGGCTTCATTGGCAGCCATGTTATTACTTAGTATCGGGCTGGTGATGTTTATGTCAAATGAGACTGTAACAACCCCGTTCAATTCTGACTTCCTGGAAGAAAAGGTGATGGAGCGTGACATAATGCTGCCGGCGACAAGGCTAGATCGTTTTGCGGATGACAAAGGCGCCGCACCGGCGGCGCCCTCTGCTGGCCAGCGAGCGGAAAAAAAGACAAAAACAGATAAATCGACGACAACCAAATCGCTGTCCGATATGGGAAAACGTATGCAACCGGTGAGCACGGGCAAAATAAAACAAAAATTCCGGTCACGACGGGCGGCAGAAGACATTCGGAAACAACCACGGCAGCAAAACAAACCCGCTGCTGTCATGCCGAATGCAGTAAAACCCATGCTGCAGATGGAGATGGAAGTACCCGCGGAAAGTGCGACAAGCACGGTGTTACCGCCAGAGGAATGGCTGCGACGAATTCGAGGTCTGCGAGCCCAGGGCAGGATTGTAGAAGCGGATGCCAGCCTCACGGATTTTCGCAAGGCCTATCCGGACTATCCACTCGACAGTCTGCGCAATTAAGCAGACGACCGTGCTTGAACGCCCACCGTCCGCTGTGGTCATAATAGGCAAGTAAAAATAGGTCGCGCAAGCGGCTCCCACATACAATCTCAGGAGGAGAACCATGCAAAGACTGTTTTTGGCAGTTTTGTTGACGCTGTTCAGTTTCAGTGCCAGCGCCGCTAGCAAGGGCGTCATCACTATGCGCAGTGCTAATGATGTTAAAACCACGGTCAAGCTGTTCAAAAAGGCACTGAGAGCAAAAAAGATGACCATTTTTAAAGTCATTGACCACGCCAAGGGAGCAAAAGGAGTCGGTCTGAGACTCCGTCCGACGACGGTGGTTATATTTGGCAATCCCAAGGTCGGCACCAAGTTCATGCAGTGCAGCCAGGCAGCGGCGATTGACTTCCCGATGAAGATGCTCATTCGTGAAGATAGCAGGGGCCGTGTCTGGATAAGCTATAACGACCCCAACTACCTTGCGCGTCGTCATGGCGTAAGGGGTTGTAGCAAGGTTCGCAAGAAAATGGCCGGTGCCCAAAAAATATTCGCCAGGGCAGCAGTTAAAAAAGCACCACCCAAAAAAGGTTTCAAGGATTACAATCCGTTTAAAAAGAAAGACAAGTAATCAAGACTATACAAAACCCCCTCTCCCTGACAGGAGAGGGGGTTTATTTTTGCTTAGTTAAAACCACGATTATTTTCGACGGCACTGACTCTTTTGTTCGAGCCAAGTGATTCTGCCAGACTTACTAGGCTCAGAAATTCACCGCGGTATCCGAACTTGTCCTTGCCGCGGCTATTTGCCGCCAGTTTGCGAACTTCCTTGAGACTATAATCGTCCATGTATTTACCACCACGTAACAGTTGACCAAAGCCGGCGACCGCGGCTGAAAAGCGGAAGCGATCGCTGGTTGATTTAATGCTGGAGCTGATATCGGCCGTTTTAAGTGGCCATTGCATAAGTTTGCTGATGCGACCACCGGGTGCCTTGTAGCGCAGTTTCAAAAAGGCCAGTTCCCTGGCATTGTGCTCTTTTTTCTTCTTCACTGTGCCATAACGCAAAGAATCAATGGCGTTGCTACCAGTCCTGGACAGTTTGATTTCATACAATGCGGTGACGGTATGGCCGGCACCAATATCACCGGCATCCACCTTGTCGTTATTGAAATCTTCACGCTTGAGCATGCGGTTCTCATATCCAATCAGGCGATACTCCTTCACGACATCGGCATTGAACTCAATCTGGATCTTTACGTCTTTAGCAATGGTGAACAGGGTTGACGCCATCTCGGTTACCAAAACCTTGTTGGCTTCGTTCAACGTATCGATATAGGCATAGTTACCATTGCCGACATCGGCCAGCTGTTCCATCAAGTGGTCGTTGTAGTTGCCGCTGCCATATCCTAACGTAGTAAGGGTAATGCCGGATTTGCGTTTCTCTTCCACCAGGTTCTTTAATGCCTCGAAGTTAACCGTGCCGACATTGAAATCGCCATCGGTGGCGAGGATTACGCGATTGATACCGCCCTTGATAAAGGCCTGCTCGGCGATGGCGTAGGCCAGGCGAATACCGGCAGCACCATTGGTGCGGCCGCCAGCGGTGAGGCTATCCAGTGCGGACACAATCGCGGCGGTGTTGTTGCCTGCCGTGGGTGGCAGCACCACACCGGATGCGCCGGCATAAACCACCAGCGAAATTCGGTCGCGTTTGTGCAGACGTTTTGCCAGTAGTTTTAATGATGACTTCAGCAAGCCCAGCTTGTTGGCCGAGCGCATGGACCCGGATACATCAACCAGAAACACCAGGTTGGCTGGCGGCAGATTAGATGCCACCACGTTGTAACCCTTAATGCCGATATGGAGCAGGTGTTTGTTCTTGTTCCAGGGTGCCGGTGCGATCTCGGTGGTGACGCGGAAGGGTGTGTCTTTATTTTTCGGTAGTGGATAGTCGTAGCTGAAATAATTGATCATCTCTTCCACGCGCACTGCATCCTTTCGAGGCAAGCGACCACTATTTAATAACCGTCGCACATTGGAATAGGAACCGGTATCGACATCAATGCTGAAGGTAGAGACCGGGTGCTCGGAGACCAGCCTGATGATGTTGTCATCAAAATGGGCGTAGTTTTCACGGTTGATGGGTTCGCTGGGGGGTCGTATACCGTGCGGCACCCCGTAGGCAGTGGAGTATTCAGACCGTTCCATCAATACGCCCGGCGCAATCTTTATTTTTGCTGCCGATCGTAGTTTGCGGAGACTGTCGTGCCGAGTTACCGCAACTTTGTAATTGGCTGCGTCACTAGTACTTCCACTAGCATCGGCCACCGTAGTTTCCTGTTCAACGGGTGATTTTGTTTGAGGTTCCGTCTTACCTACAGATGTGGGTCTGGTCGTTTGCTGGCCAGCAGGTGGCTGCGGGGCAGTACAGGCGGTAAAGATTATTGCAACAGAAATTGCGACGATCATATAAAACAGGTTGTTCTTGTTCACGGGTTTCTCCTGGTTTGGCTTGCGATGCTGTTATGAACGCAGGAGAATGAAGAAAGGGTTAATAGTGTGTTCCACCTTCGGCGGGTCTTAACTTCTTCTAATCGGACTCTCGCGCCCGAACGTGAGGTACTTTTTTCTTACTTGTTTAAGAAAAAAGTACCCAAAAGACGACGAACAGGATGTTCTAGTGCCGTGGAGCACAGGGATGTGCGAGAGCGGTGAAGGACACCCGGGGACTTGTGCCTACGGGATTTACTCATCCTTCCCATAAAACCGGGTCGTTCGCCGAAGTCGCCGGCCAGGAAAAACGGGGTCAGTAGCCTCGGCTCTGACCCCTCTTTTTTCTGACTCCGGCTCCACAAATGGTTTACTCCTACCGGTTTTCGTCGTCAGACTTCGACTACGTCCACGGGGGGTTGAACACCCTCCGATTGACGTGCAGGATGCACAATTGCCGCGGGGCAGAGAGATGTGTATGGGGTCAAGGGGTGAGGTCTTGCGTTTTGTCTTTGTTCGATGGGGAAGATACAAGAGCCCTTTAATCCTTTGAGTACCACTCCACAACTTTTGGGTGGCAGGCAACGGCATCGAACAGGCCGCTGAGTTTCGGATACTCGTCGAAATAGTTCACCGACATGTGGTCGATGATGCCCTTCTTGAACCAGTTCATCAGTATGTAGAGTTTCAGGTCGGCAACGCTTATCTGCTTACCGGCAACGAACGGACCCTGTATCTGTTTCTCGACATTGTTTGCCCAGTCTTTCATGTAACCAGCAGCGAGCTCCTCGCGGGCTTGCTTCTGCTCATCTTTGTCCTTGATGCCGATGGTTCGGCTCACGCGGGATCGAAGATCCTCGGCGGCATTTAACAGCGCATGGTGTTGGGCGGCCTGGAATTCATTTTTTGGCAACAGTCCATACTGTGTTCCGATGTATCCCAAAATGGCATTTGACTGGGCCAGTGTTCCCACGCCCTCAACCTCAAGCACGGGCATTGCTCCGAACGGCGTCGTTGGTTTTAATTTCTTCCAGTCTTTGTAATCCACACGATTATCCGTAAAATCAACATTGGCAATATGCAGCGCCAGTCGGCAGTCTTCGCCACGGCCCCCGGTCATATCAAAATAGGTAAGTGTAATCTTGGGCATAATTCACCTCCTTGTTGTGAAACCAATGGGGTCAGAGTAAATTGAATCGGCGAACAATAGGGGACCGACCACGGTTTTCTCTTATTACACTATTTTTTTGAGGACAGCTACTTTGAAGGGTAAAGTACTATGAAATATAAACTGGTAATTATCCTATTGGCTGGATTGTTTTCCTATACTGCGAATGCAGTAGCAGATAAAACTGTATTTGCTGGAGGTTGTTTCTGGTGTATGGAATCAGATTTTGAAAAACTTGAAGGTGTCACTGACGTAATTTCCGGGTTCACGGGGGGCACAGTAAAAAATCCAACCTATTCCGGTAATCATAAAGGTCACTATGAAGCCGTGGAAATCACTTACGATCCCGAGAAAGTCAGCTATAAAGACCTGCTGGATCATTACTGGGTTAACATTGATCCATTCGATGCAAGAGGACAGTTCTGTGACAAAGGCCATAGCTATTTAAGTGCTATTTTTGTAGCAAATGAAAAAGAAAGGAAACTGGCAGAATATTCCCGAAAGAAAGTTGTTGAGCAGTTTCCCGGTAAAAAAGTCGTTACCCCGATATTAAATGCATCAATATTTTATCCCATTAAAGGTGCAGAAAGTTACCACCAGGATTATTATAAAAACTATGCTGTTCGTTATAATTACTATCGTTGGCGTTGTGGTCGTGATCAAAGATTGAAAGATATTTGGGGGGATAAGGCAACGCATTGAATGATTAAAGGTGTTGGATGTAATTAAGAAGCGTTCTCGTTTACCTCCGACCCCTATTAAATTGAACTAGTAGTCTTAAT
>JAZFSZ010000001.1:0-20956 GCA_036446455.1 Acidiferrobacterales bacterium | reverse complement strand
CTTGTTTCCAGACAATCCATTTTACACTCTTCACTGATTCACTTTTTCGATTTATGTGCCGTGCTACTTCTGGTATTTTCCGGCGCATCTCCTTCCAGGCACTTGCGCAAGCGCTTGCGTGCGCGAAATAATCTCGTCGTTACTGTACCCGGTGATATACCCATCGTTTCAGCGATCTCTGCGCTGGTGTACCCGCCTATTACCTGCAGCAACAACGGCTCAAGGTAGTCATCTGACAATTCCATGAGCGCTTTGCGCAGCATGACAATTTCAGCTGAGCCCGGGTCCAGGTCAGCACCAATGGCCTGTTCCGGGTCAAAACCGTCTACGGGTATGCCTTCTCTTTGCGCTCGCTGGTGATAACGTGCGTTTTCCCGTCGCAATATGGTCAGTAGCCACCCTTTGGCGGCACGATGATCCTGCAGGCCATCCAGCGACTTCCATGCTCGTGCAAAGGTCTCTTGCACCAGATCCTCCGCCAGCTCACGGCGATGACACAGCCACAGCGCATAGCGGTAAAGGTCGTCGGAAAAGGCTGTTACCAGAGCCTCAAATTGCAATTGTCTTGCTGACATATGCCTATATAGACCCCGTTTTAGGGATTTTTCTTACAGCTGCGATCTGGTGCAAAAAATATTTATGTCGATCTGTAAGAAATTCCGTGAGTTGACGGTCTTTTAAAGGTCGGATGAGTCAGTTCCCACGCACAATATTAATAAACCCAGGAGATAAGTCTATGTCACATAATAAATGGATTAAAAGTGTTGTTATCGCTATGGCTCTGGGCATGTTCATCGCAGCGGGTGAAGTCATGGCCGGTAAAAAAGGAATGGAGAAATGCGTCGGTATTGCTAAAGCAGGCATGAATGATTGCGGAACAAGCAAACATGCATGCTCAGGTCAGGCCAAAAAGGATGGTGGCGAAGAGTGGGTATATGTTCCAAAAGGCACCTGCAATAAAATTATTGGCGGCACCGTAAAGAAATCAAAGAAAAAATAACAATAATTCGTGCCACTTTTATGGCATCGGGTCCGCAGGTCGATTCGGGGCATCGGGTTGGCTTGCGAATCTGTAGCCCTGAATTACACCAAATGTGAAAGACAAGCTTATGAGCACCAAGCCGCCGATATCTGCCAGTAACATTGTAAGAAGAATCCAGTCTCTCTGGTGTCGTTTCAGCAGGTTGTTGGGCACGCTCGCCCCGGGCGGCGATCTGATACTTCGGTTGTGGGTGGCAAATGTCTTTTTCGCCTCGGCTCTTACCAAGATCCAGAGTTTTGAAACAACAGTAATGTTGTTTGAATATGAGTTTGCGGTGCCGCTATTGCCACCGGTGGCCGCTGCCTGGATTGGTACCGGTATCGAATTATTGTTTCCTGTTTTGCTTGCAGTCGGTTTAACGGGCCGCTTCAGTGCTGTGGTCCTGTTTTTGTTCAATATTGTTGCCGCGATTTCCTACCCCGATATTAGCGATGCGGGTATTCGCGATCACCAGATCTGGGGCATTATGTTACTGGTGATGTTATTACACGGGCCGGGGAAACTATCTCTGGACTATTTATTATTTCATAAATTGCGCATTTTTCGACCAAAAGAAGCCGAGTAGAGTTTCTCTTGACAGTTATCTTCCCAAATATCAGGTTGGCACATGGCGGGATAGTAATCTTCTTCTCGTTAATATGTAGTTTTGTATTGGCGGAAGATCGCCCGGTTGAACATCCTGATCTGGTGTGGCAGAAATGGTCGCCTTCCGCGTTCACCAGGGCGCGAAGGGAAAATAAACTTGTATTGCTCGATCTCACGGCAACGTGGTGCCAATATTGTAAGAAAATGGATGAAGTTACCTATCGCGATCAAAGGGTCACCAGCATGATTAAGAGTCACTACATCCCGGTGCGCGCAGATGAAGCTGAATACCCGTCGCTGGCCCGACGCTATGCAAAACTGGGTAGACCGACCACTGTTATATACAGCGGTGACGGTACCGAGATCATTCAGCGGCGTGGTTATCTGAAACCCCAGTGGATGGCCTGGCTACTTGAGGCCGTGGCAGATAACCCGGATCCTTCCGCACACCGTTAGCTGCAAAGGCAAGACGATTGGTCGTGGACAGACGTCGCTTTCTCGTAAGGTCTTCAGTTGTGCTGGCAAGCACACCCATTTTCTCACCATTTATTGCCAGTGCTGACACGGTCAAACTATTCCACCCGCCGCCAGGGGATTATCTGGGTTTATCACCAGAACTCTGGGATATCCTTGAAGCGGTGCAGGCGCATCTGTTGCCGACCGAACCCGATGCTCCGGGGGCTGTTGAGGTAAATGCACTGCCGTATCTTCGATTGATGCTAGGTGAACCCGGTCGCGACCTGGCGGATAGAATCTTTATTAAAGATGGTGTGAATAATCTTGCGAAACTCGCAGAGAAAAAATTTGGCAAAAATTTTAACGAGCTGAGTGTCCAGCAACGGGAAACAACGCTGCGCAGTTTCGAGACAGAGCAGGGCGGTAGCGGCTGGATTTCCAGCATGCTTGATTATGTGCTCGAGGCTCTGCTGACCGATCCGGTGTATGGTGGCAATCCCGGGGGTATCGGTTGGCGCTGGCTGGATCACACGCCCGGCTTCCCGCGTCCGCCTGCCGACAAACGCTACTTCTTCCTATGAGATATGACTTTGATGTCTGTGTGATCGGTAGCGGCGCGGGTGGCGGTCCGGTGGCGTTTTCTCTTGCCAACGCAGGATATTCGGTCGTGGTGCTGGAAAAAGGTCCCTGGTTAACGGAGAAGGATTTTTATAAAGACGAGCTGGCCTGTTGCCTGCGTAGCGTTTACACCTCCAATCGTCGGGACGAGCCCCATGTGGTTGAGACCGGCGATAATGAAGAAGGGTGGCATTCAATGACTACCGACAAAACCCATTGGGATTTCTGGAACGGTAACTGTGTGGGTGGCTCCACCAATTTTATGAGTGGGTTTTTTCATCGGCTAAAACCCGTCGATTTCAGGCTGCTTTCGACCTTTGGACCGATTGAAGATGCAAATGTGGTGGATTGGCCCATCAGTTATGATGATCTCGAACCCTATTACGACAAAGTGGAAAAAGAAGTCGGTGTTTCAGGGCGAGTGGTTGCTCATCCCTTTGCCGAGCCGCGTAGCCATAAAAACTTTCCCTACCCACCAACACAGGAACATCCTGTTGCCGGTTGGTTCGACAAGGCCTGCAGGCGAATGGGACTACATTCCGTTCCCACCCCGCGAGCAATCTTGCCTCATCCTGTCGGTAAACGGAATGGATGCAACTACAGCGGATATTGCGGCGCCTACGGGTGCTCAACCGGCGCCAAAGGCAGTTCGCGTGCAGCGTTACTGGATCACGCGGCTTTGACCGGCCGCTGTAAAATTAAGCCGCATAGTAAAGTCAGTCGACTGGTCACAAACAAAAAGGGGCACCTGGTAGCAGTAGAGTATTTCGATAAGTATGACGTCAAAAGAAAGTTAGATGCACGGATATATGTCGTAGCATGTCAGGCGGTAGAAACCTCGCGTTTATTGCTTCTCTCACGCGGTCCAAAATTTGAGAATGGGCTTGCGAACAACAGCGGTCAGGTGGGTCGCAATCTGATATTCGCGGGTGGTGGTTCTGGCTCCGGTCGATTTGTTTATTCCAGATTTAGTAAAAATAAGGCCAGTGAGTTACACCAGTTCGGACCATTCCTGAACCGGTCGCTGCAGGACTGGTATGTGATAAATGACAAGGAATTCGGCCCAAAGCAAAAGGGCGGCACCATCGATTTTGTAAACATGCATCCCAATCCGGTCGTACGCAGTACCCGGCAGATCCGTGAGGGTGGCCGTTTGCTGTGGGGAAAGCCGCTAAAACGGAAACTGGAACGCCACTTTAAGGACGGGAAATATATAAAAATTGAAGCATTTTGTGACTGGCTGCCCAATGCAGACTGTCACGTGACACTGGACCCGAAAGTTAAGGACAAATGGGGATTGCCGGCAGCGCGCATTCGAGTTGGTTTCCATATGCGCAATGTGGAGGTGGGTTGGTACCTGGCTGCAAAAGGCGCAGCAGTATTAAAGCGGATGGGGGCCGAGAATGTGATTTCGTTTGCGTCGGCGGCACCGCCGACCAATCTGCAAGCCGGTGGCTGCCGTTTCGGCACAGATCCAAAACACGCAGTGCTGGATGCGGATTGTCGCGCCTACGATGTCGAGAATCTTTTTGTCACCGACGGCAGCTTTATGCCCACCGGAGGGAGTGTGCCCCATACATGGACTATCTACGCGAATTCTTTTCGTGTGGCCGACAGGATTATTCAGCAACTCGGTGGAGTAAAACAACTTTGACGGTACTATCAATAGCGAACCGGGTTTGTTGCGCAACTCGATAATCTTTCTTGTGTTTCCTGTTTAGTGTAATCCCATATCGTCCCACATTTGATCGATATGATTTACTATTTCCTGTGACATGCGTATTGGTCGTCCCCATTCGCGCTGGGTTTCACCGGGCCATTTATTTGTTGCGTCAAATCCCATTTTTGATCCCAGACCCGGTTGTGGGCTGGCAAAATCAAGATAATCAATGGGTGTGTTTTCCACCATCACCGTATCCCGGGCCGGATCCATGCGTGTCGCTATTACCCAGATAACCTCTTTCCAGTCGCGTATATTGATGTCGTCGTCAGTCACGATGACAAACTTGGTGTAGGTGAATTGCCGCAAGTAAGACCAAATACCAAACATGATTCGCCGGGCGTGTCCCAGATAAGCTTTCTTGATGCTGACCACGGCGATGCGGTAGGAACAGGCCTCTGGTGGTAAGTAGAAGTCGACTATTTCCGGGAACTGTTTTTGTAGTAGCGGAATGAATATCTCGTTCAATGCCATCGCCAGAATGGAAGGTTCATCATGAGGTGAGCGCCCCATATATGTCGTGTGATAAATTGGCTGAGGCCGATGCGTGATGCGTTCGATGGTGAAGACAGGGAAGCGGCTAACGGTATTGTAATAACCGGTATGGTCACCAAACGGCCCTTCGTCGGCTTCTTCACCAGGCTGGATGTAACCCTCAAGCACAAACTCTGCTGACGCTGGCACATCCAGATCGTTGCCCAGGCATTTTACGACCTCGGTACGTGCGCCACGCAATAGCCCAGCGAACTGAAGCTCGGAAAACGTATCCGGTATGGGTGTTACTGCTGCCAGTATGGTTGCCGGATCCGCACCAATGACCACGGCCAGGGGAAAGCGTTTGCCGGGGTTGGCTTGTTGCCATTCGCGAAAGTCCTGGGCACCGCCGCGGTGCGGCAACCAGCGCATAATGACCTTGTTTCGGTCGATAACCTGTTGCCGATATATGCCGATATTTTCTCTATTCTTGTAAGGCCCGCGTGTTATCACCATGCCAAACGTAATCAGGGGACCAACATCCTCGGGCCACTGAGTTTGTATTGGCAGTTGTGATAAATCGACATCGGTCCCCTCGATAACGGTCTCCTGGCAGGCCGCTGCCGCCAGTTTCTTTGGTGTCACATCGAGCAGTTTTTTAAATGCGGAGACCTTTTTCAACGAGTCGCGGATTCCACTCGGTAATTCCGGCTGCTTGAGGAAAGCCAATACCTCGCCAATTTCCCGCAGCTCCGCCAGCGAATCCTGGCCCATACCCAACGCCACTCGGCGCGTGGTGCCAAAAAGGTTGCCGAGCATGGGAAATTTTGAGCCCACAGGGTGCTCAAACAGTAGCGCCGGGCCACCGGATGTAAGCACCCGTTGACAGATTTCGGTTACTTCAAGACGGGGATTTACCTCCACAGCGATACGTTTCAGATCGCCTTGCTGTTCCAGAGTTGCGAGAAAATCTCTTAATGATCGATATTTCATCATAAACAAGACACCTTTGCCGTTCGGTAACCAATTGATCCAGGTCAAGGCCCGGATCGAACGGCCCGTTTAGTGTTCCAGACTGCCAATAGACGAGAATGACATGAAAACTTCAATATTTTTGAGCGCAGTATCATTGCCGCTTAGAATTATTCCAGATCAGTTGCATAGCAGTATCGTTGCCATAGCAAGTAATCATTTTCTGCGTGGCCAGGCACTTGGAGATCGACTTCATGCACTGGAAGGTAAAAAGCTGAGTATTCGGGTTACGGATATCCCGGTCGATCTTCGGTTCACCATTCGAGACAGCAAATTATATCGGACGGTTACGGGTGGGTGGGATGTACGCATCAGTGGGGAACTGGCCAGTTTCTGGTTACTGGCAACCCGCGCAGAAGACCCCGATACCCTGTTTTTTAATCGTCGCCTTAATATTGAGGGCGATACCGCAACAGGGCTACATGTCAAAAACATACTCGATGCCCTTGAGTATGACTGGCAGGCTCACTTTGCCGATGTGGTCGGACGTCAACCACCGGAACCGATGCTTCGATTTCTGAAACATATCAAATCTGTTTTAAGAAAACGTCGGCTTCGTGCGTGACCACCGGTTCCTGTTCATTATCCATCCCCGGCTTCATATCCCAATATCCATCACAGGGGCCAACAGGCATGAAGTTTTCAAGGGCCGTCGACACTGATTTAATATCGTCCCTGGTATTGATCGCATGTCGAACCTGTTTGATGATTTCCATCGTACCCTGGGGCTGTGGTGAGACGCGTATGACGTCGACACCGAGATCAACAAGCTGGGAGAGCTTGCCGACAAGGTTGTAGGTGCGGGCGGACTGAACCTGAATTCCGTTTAGTGTCAGAAAGGGCAACTGGTCACGTGTGTTCAAAAGCATGCCTGTATCATAGTCCTTGCAGACGAGTTCGCAGTTATCCTTTCCCCGATTGTGCGCTCTCGCCGTAAAGCAACGAGCAGAAAACGCCAGCGGCAGGCGACCGAATACGAATACTTCGGTTTCTAAATTAGTTGGCCTTGACCGCTGGAGTGCCGCCAGACTTTGACTATCCAGTTCCAGCGGCATCACCCATCGATAAGCTCCACAATCTGAAAGCTGTCTAAGTGTTGTCGCATTATAGGTGTTGATATGGGGACCTGCAATAAACGGTATCCTGTCTTCCAGAAAGCTAACGGCAGCCATGTCGTTCGCTTCTACGCTGAATATACCGTTATTGCATACTCGTTTTACCTGGATAAGATCAGAGCTCGCTTCAATAAGTGTCAGTGTTGATAGCGCTACTTCCTTTCCTGCCTTATCCAGCGATGCAGCCAATTCCAACCAGTCCTCCAGGCGCAGCGCACGACGTTTGGCGCATACGGTTTCACCGAGGTAGACGATGTCAGCCTCCGAGGATTCAGCTTCCTTGTAGAATTTGAAAACCGTTTCCCGGTCCCAGAAGTAATGTAATGGTCCAAGTGATATTTTCATAAAATCAAGGTAATAACGTTATAGGCAACTTTTGTATTTTTGTTATGCAGATCTTTACTGCCAGGGGCGATGATAAGCGCCGAGTGTATGACAAGTCCCTTCGGCGACCTTGTCCAGTTGCGCCATCCAACTGGAGGCAACAGTATATGTCTCAGGATTCCTTAAACAGCTATCCAGTGCTTCACGCATAACCTTTGTGACTTGCGCAACATAGACTGGACTGCGCTGCCTTCCTTCTACCTTGATCGCCGCCACGCCGCCACGCAACAGTTCAGGCAGGATTTCCAGTACGTTCAGGCTTGTGGGTTCTTCCAGGGCGTAATAAATATTGCCATTAACCTGGAAGCGGCCTTTGCACAAGGTAGGATAACCGGCTTTTTCCCCTTGTTGATATTCGTCTATTAATACGCCATTCAACCGGGACTGCCGGCCTTCGGGGGTTTCTACCCAGCGTACAGAATCTGCGGGTGAGCAAACGCCATGGGAATTTGGCGATCGGCCCGTAACATAGGACGACAATGTGCATCTGCCTTCCACCATGACGCAGAGACTGCCGAATCCGAATACCTCAACTTCGACATCCGTACTGTTGATTACATTTTTCACTTGGGTAAGGGACAGAACGCGCGGCAGAACCACCCGCTTGATCGAGAAATGCCTTTTATAGAAATCGATGGCATAATGATTGGTAGCCGAACCCTGAACCGACAGATGTAATCGCAAACCGGGATACCGGGCCGCAGTGTACTGCATGAGCCCCGGGTCTGCCAGAATGATGGCGTCAACGTCATTTGCAGCCGCGCGATCAATTGCGCTGCACCAACGCTTCCATTGGTGGGGCCGCGGGTAGGTATTTATCGCAACATATACTTTGCGACCAGCATCGTGCGCATACTGGATACCACGTTTAAGTTCATCCTGGTCGAAACCAAGACCAGGAAAATTCCGGGCATTGGTGCCATCGCGAAAGCCTAAATAAACGCAGTCGGCACCGTTATCCACTGCCGCCTTTAGTGCAGGCATATTGCCTGCAGGGCATACCAACTCAACATTTTGTATTGCATTTTCCAACGGTTAGTCCTGTTCAAGTGTCAGCATAAGGCCTGCCGGGAGACGGGCTCGTTGATTGCCTGATTAATCGGTAAAAACGTTGTGTAACTCTTGCAACCCTGTCGCGTGCCGCGCAAACGCAGCTCCAGTTCAATAGCGTTAAGTACACTCCACTTGCGAGAGCACCAGACAGGTGCGAGCAATATATCGGGAGACGCTGTTCCTGTGACGCGATGGTAAATAACTTCCACGGGTGTGCGCTCAATTAGATTGGTCGCAATAGAAATATACTCATGAAATGTAATAGGGCGATAATTACCCTGACGCCAACTGTTGGCGAGCTGTGTACCCTTGACTACATGCAATGGGTGTAATTTGAGGCCTTGCACTCCCAACATGAGCACATATTCAAGCGTCCTGCGGACATGACTTTCAGTTTCACCTGGCAGCCCGACAATGAGATGGGTGCAGATATTTATATTGCGCGCTTGAGCATTCTGTACGGCGATCTCGTATTCCAATCGCCCATGTCCACGGTTAACACGGGCCAGTGTATGGTCGAAGGCGGACTGTAAACCAAGTTCCAACCATACTTCGTGTCCCTTGTCCTGATAGCCTGCCAGTAAATCGAGCACAGAAGGTGGCACGCAGTCTGGGCGTGTCCCAATACTGAGTCCGATGACATCAGGTTCGGACAGGGCCATGTCATATTGTGCCCGCAGGTAATCAACATCAGCATAAGTGTTTGTGTAGGCCTGAAAATAGGCGATAAATTTTTGCGCGCCAGTGCGTTTGCGTATTACTTTCTTGCCAGCCGCAATCTGGTCTGCAATAGATGGCGGTTTGCGACCATTGGGACTGAAGGAGGTGTTGTTGCAAAAAGTGCATCCACCACGTCCTATGCGGCCGTCGCGATTAGGACAGGTAAATCCGGCATCGATGGCGATTTTGTGTACACGCTCACCATATTTACTCAGCATTGACTGGCCAAATGTAGTTACTCGATCGGCGAGTGTCATTTTCTACTCGATACTCCTGAACAGAGGAACATCGTGCACCCCCGTATCTTTTATTCGTTCAAAATACCTGGCTCGATACAGTAGTCGCTGCGAATGAGCATTGTCAACAAAGCTTGTGCGATCATGCAAGACGTTGTTGCTTATGAGGCCCATACCGGGTTCAAGGCGACCGCGGAAAATATAAGTTGAGTCACTGTTGAGAAAGGCCGACAAGAATTCAACTGCTTCATGAGTAAGGGGTTCATCGCTCCAGTGGATGGAGCGGGTGCGTGCTGTGTAACGCATGTGCAGGTTCCCGGTAACTGGACTGACAGAAAACACCGGCCCGCCCTGATCGGGTCGCGCCACACCGGATTCATCGAGTCTCGCCGGAATCGTCATTGTGCCGGGAGCCATTAATGCACGGATATAATCGGGATTTTCATCACGAATTTTAATATAGACGATCTCATGATCCAGCAACGCATTCTCTCCACCGCTAGCGGCACTGCTTACACAATGCAGTAACAAACTGCTAATTTGTCGATGAAGAGGATTGTAGTAGCCGTCTGTATGCCACCGGATACGTTGATTGGTGTAGGGGATATAGTGGTTATGCTCGGCTTCCTTTCGTACAGTCAGGCTGGTAACGCCTTCTTTATCAGCGAGCCAGTTGTGGTCCAGTTGCTTCAATCCCAATTGCCGCCCAAGCAACAGCGGAATTTGCTTGTCCGCATCGCCTTCGGTATGACTGCGGTACAGCACCATGTTAGTTTTACGGCACGCACGTACAATCAGGAACATCTCATTGGCTGTAAGCGCGCGCGGGTCATTGATTTCGACAATAATATCTTCAACAGAAGTTGGATAATTCTTCAGCTTTTTCTGGCGCCAAGAGCGGTAAGTACTAAAATCACCCAATCTAAATGGACTTCGTTTCGCAGGCTGTTTGCTGGTGCGCGGGACCATATTCTTGGAATATCCAGTGGCCGTAGACGCGCGCCATAGTCGCAAGAAGCGTGAGAGATCACATTGACATAGGTCAAATCGGAAATCGGCAGTCACCAAAATTTTCCTTAGGCGAGTCAATTTAACCACATAAAAAAGGTACTATTTAGCGGTCGCTGATGTATCTGCTGGCCGACAACATAGTGTAATTGTCGGTATCGGGGTTTCTTCCGGGCGAGGGTTCGCATCCTGGTGGGTTGATTTGAATCTTTTGCAATAAAATCGGACCAGTTTTAAAGCTCAAATACTATTGCCCACACAACTATAAATCCTGTCATTTATCCATCTGCGGCGGCTGGTTTTTACCTTACTATAATCAGATCAATGAGATGCGGGTGTATTTTAAAGAAACTGCCATAGGCTATATATAACATAATATACATTATGCGAACTATATGATACTAGCGCCGCCACCGCCATTTATTGCGGCTTACCCGCTTTTTGCTAGATTTAATCTATTCGGGGTTCGGGTCTCTCCACTGCTTATTCGGGTTGAACAACATGGGGAAATCGAACCAAATATTTATTGGTTTTACAGGTTTGTTATTCGGTGTGTCTACGTGTTTCACCGTATTCGCGATGGACCTGCTGCCGGTGGATGCAAATCCTGTCCAGGTCGGTGCTTGTGCCCATCAGTTGCGGTTTAAAGTGAAACTTGTAGCGAGTGCCAATGAATATGGCACGAAAAACATTCTAGTAAGTTATCGCGTTGGCATATATTCGACTCCGGACAAGGCGCCGTTGACAACCTTTTTTGTGCTAGAACAGAAAATTGGAGAAAAAATTGTTTTCGTCGTACCGTCTGAATTATTGTCTTGTGTAGACAATGTCACTATTGTGGTTGACGATAAGAAACAGGTCAGGGAAAGCAATAAATTGAATAACATAATCAAGGTTAAATGGAAACAACACGGGAAGGTATTTGGCAGCACTTGTGCTGTCCAGCTGGAAAGGTGTCCTAATTAATTCGTTTTGATTGATATTGATAAATTACTCGTGGCGGAATTTCCGGTCGAGCATGGGCTGACTTACCTCAACCACGCGGCGATTGCGCCGTGGCCAAAACGAACCGCAGATGCAATCAATCGTTTTGCCAATGAATGCGTCGCCGAAGGTTCGCGGCATTTTGTGTCGTGGCTGGAAACTGAATCCAGATTACGTCAACGTGTGGCAGAATTAATAAATGCGCCCAGTGCCGATAATATTGCTTTTCTTAAAAATACTTCTGAGGGGCTTTCCGTTGTGGCGCATGGTTTTCCCTGGAAACCTGGCGACAATGTGGTTATCAGTGACGAAGAGTTTCCTTCCAACCGGATCGTATGGCAATCGCTTGAACGATATAGCGTAAAGGTACGGCTGGTTTCTTTCGCAAATGGAAAGACACCGGAAGACGCCCTTCTCGACGCCGTTGATAATCGTACGCGAATTCTTTCCATCAGTGCCGTGCAGTACGCCAGCGGATTGCGCATGGATATGCTGCGACTGGGTGAAGAATGCAAGAAACGCGGTGTAGCGCTCTGTGTCGATGCTATTCAGTCACTGGGTGCGATCACACAGGATGTTCAATCGCCGTATATCGATTTCCTGGTTGCCGATGCGCACAAGTGGATGCTGGGCCCGGAAGGTATCGCGGTGTTTTATTGTTCACACGAATGGCGCGACAGATTGAAACTGCATCAGTACGGCTGGCATATGGTTGAAAACCACTTTGATTTCTCCAGCCTCGACTGGGATCCTGCAGCGAGTAATCGTCGCTTCGAGTGCGGCAGCAATAACATGTTGGGGGTCCAGGCGTTAACCGCCAGTCTATCGCTATTGCACGAAATTGGTATGAATGAAGTGGAGCGACGTGTGACCCGGAATGCCGAAATTTTGATTGATGCGATTAAAGAGCACGCCAGCCTGGAGCTGATATCAGACTCCTCCCCCGGCCGGGTCGCAGGCATTGTCACCTTCCGGCATCAAACGCAGTCCGCTGATGCGTTGTTCGATACCCTGGTAAAAAACGGCGTTCAGTGTGCGGTTCGGGGCGGTGGAATAAGATTCTCGCCTCATTGTTATGCCCGGGAAGAAAAGCTCATCAACGCCGTTCAAATAGCAGCAAAATATTAATGTATATACCTAAATTTTAATAACAAGTTGGTATATGTCGATGGGATATACCAATACCACTTACAAGAATTTATCGCCTGAAGGCCTGTAAATAGCCGCCCCCACCTACCAGCGGTTAACCTGGAGCGCGCAGGTCTTGCTGTTTTCAGTCCACACTCGCATCGTACTGGAGCCATCCTCGCCCAACCTGGCAAGTGAATCGCTATGCCGACGCCGTGAACAGGCGAAAGAAATTCTCTGTCGTCGCCTGTGCAAGTTGCTCCACCGGTATCCCGCGAAGCTCGGCAATAAAATCCGCAACATGTCTGGTAAAGCCGGGTTCATTGGTCTTGCCTCGATGGGGAACCGGTGCAAGATAAGGCGAGTCGGTTTCCACAAGCATCTTGTCAAGGGGCACTTGTTTTGCCACCTCTTGCAGAGCTTTGGCACTGTTGAAGGTAACGATGCCTGAGAACGATATATGAAAACCTAACTCTATAGATCGCTTTGCGATATCCCAGTCTTCAACAAAGCAGTGCATAACGCCGCCGGCATCGCCAGCGCCCTCCTCTTCCAGGATATCAAGGGTATCCCCCGCTGAGTCACGCGTATGGATGATGAGTGGTTTCTTGCATATTTTTGCCGCCGCAATGTGGCGCTTGAAGCGGTTAATCTGCCATTCGGATTTCTTTTCGGTACGAAAATAGTCGAGACCGGTCTCACCAATCGCGACAACATGACTGTCCCCGGCCAGCTCAACCAGTTCATCGACAGTCGGTTCCCTGCCCTCCTGTTCGTTGGGATGCACCCCGACGGACGCAAAAACATTTTCATAGCGCCGGGCAATATCCAGAACCTGCGGATAATCCTCCATATTGACGGATACACATAGCATACGATTGACACCACTTTCGTGAGCACGCTGGATTACCTGATCAATCTCCTGACCAAGCGGATCAAAATTGATATGGCAATGGGAATCGACGAGATCGATCACAACCGGGGGTAGTACTACATCGTGTGGGTAGGTCGCCCTGATTTGAGCGCGCCACCCAGCAGGGTCTCAATTTTATTCCGTGCGGTACCGGAGTCCTTGTCGCTGAACTGAATACCAATACCGGCAGCGCGGTTACCCTGGGCTCCCTGCGGTGTTACCCAGACGACCTGTCCTGCTACCGGGATTTTCTCCTTGGAATCCATCAGCGTCAGCAACATAAACACCTCTGCACCAATCTTGTATGGCTTGTTGCTGGGGACAAATATGCCGCCGTTCTTCAAATAGGGCATATAGGCTGCGTAGAGTGCGTGCTTGTCTTTGATGGTGAGGGAAAGAACACCTGGGCGTCCTGCCGGCCGTTTAGCCGCCCCACCTACTACCGGACCTGCCATGAAACCTCGCGTATTATTATGCGTATACCTTATTCCAGCGTATCAGAATATCTTCGAGAAGCAAGCGCTGTTCGACAGGTGTCGCAATCAGTTGCCGGGCTTCGTTTACCGCTTCCAGCAGCTCTGTCACCTTGTTGGCGGGCATACGATTTGCTGCGGTACTCACGGCAGAAGTAAATTTCGTAGTGGCCAGATTCTCCAACTCACGGGCACCCAGCGCCAGCTTCAATATATCCAGCAGGAACCCGTAGAACCAACGGAGCGCGAGTTCCGTCCCCGTCTTTTGCCATTGTTCAGCGCAGCGTAACGGAGTGCCACCGTTTGATATTGCCAATAGTTGCTCAAGCAGACTTTGCCGTGTATCAATGTATCCATGCTGTGCCAGCGATAACGCTGCCAGGGGCGCGCCTCCGGCAGCGGATAATACGACGGTGATATCTTCCTGACTGAGTTTCTGGTTTGCCAACCAGAGTGTTGCCTCTTCGACCGGCGGCGCCTTAATTTCAATACGGGCACAACGACTGCGTATGGTTTGAGGCAATTGATGAGGTGCCGGGCTCACCAGAATTAAAATGCTATTGCCAGGCGGTTCCTCCAGCTGTTTTAGCAGACTGTTGGCGGCCTGCAGGGTCATGGCCTCGGCAGGCGTCAGGATCAGGATCTTGCAGTCTGCTGTGTGCGGCGTCAGCGCAAGATAGGATGTAATTTCCCGTATCTGGTCGATAGAGATCGACTTTGCCTCTTCGAGCAAGGTAATGATTCTAATATCCGGATGCGTCTTTGCCGAAAACAATTTGCAGCTTTTACATTTGCCGCAGGGATTATCATCTTGTGATTCAGTACAGAGCAATGTTCCGGCAAGGTCGATAGCGAACTGATTTTTCCCCAATCCAACCGGGCCTGCCAACAATATGGCATGCGGCATGCGGTCAAGACGCCTGGTCAGTTGCTGCCAGGGCTCGATTAACCAGGGATAACGATCGGTAACTCCAGTCATTGCTTCTGTTGCGAGAGAAATTCCGAAATGATGCTGGACAGTTTTGACGTGACTTCGGCAAATGGTCTGGTGGCATCAATAACGCGAAAGCGATTTGGTTCGGCCCCGGCAGCGTCAAGATAAGTCTTGCGAACACGTTCAAAAAATTCCAGCTTCTCCTGCTCAAAGCGATCCGGTTCACTGCGATGATTAGCACGGGCCAGCCCTTCGGCCACCGGAATATCAAACAATAAGGTGAGGTCGGGGTGAAGATCGCCTTGCACCCACCGTTCAAGCATTGCGATGCGTGGTTTCGCGACCCCCCTGCCTCCGCCCTGGTAGGCATAGGTCGCATCGGTAAATCGATCGCACAATACAAATTTTCCTTGCTTAAGTGCGGGAATAATTTTTTCGTTAATGTGCTGCGCGCGGGCAGCGAACATCAACAACAGTTCAGTGTCTTCAAAAATCGCTATGTTGGTCGGCGTCAGTAATAAGTTGCGAATTTGCTCTGCCAGTTCGGTGCCTCCGGGTTCACGTGTCAGCAGCACGTCAAATCCAGCACTTTTTATTTGTTCCTCGATCAACGGGATACAACTGGACTTACCTGCTCCCTCACCGCCTTCCAGAGTAATAAATTTACCGGTGTTCATTCTTTTCCACCCAATTGATATTTTCTCACTGCCTGATTGTGTTCCTTGAAGGTGGTAGAGAATTTGTGGGTTCCGTTTCCTCTTGACACAAAGTAGAGATTCTTTGTTTTGGCCGGATGCAATGCTGCATAAATGGCGCCAGCGCCCGGCATGGCGATAGGTGTCGGCGGCAACCCTTTGCGAGTATAGGTGTTGTATGGCGTATCGCGCCGCAGATCGCGCCGGCGGATGTTGCCATCAAAATTTACTCCAATACCATAAATCACCGTTGGGTCTGTTTGCAAACGCATACCCATTCTTAACCGATTGACAAACACCCCCGCTATTTCTGGCCTTTCATCAGGCATACCGGTTTCTTTTTCAATAATGGACGCCATGACAAGTGCTTTGTAGGACGTATCATACGGCAGGCCGGGTTCGCGATCCTGCCATTGACGGCTTAGATGTTTCTCCATGCGCTCAAACGCGTTCCTGAGAATGACGATGTCGCGGGTACCGGCAGTGTACTGGTACGTGTCAGGAAAGAAGCGGCCCTCCGGATGCATACCGGCAAGTCCAAGGCGCGCCATAATGGCGTCAGGCGCGAGATCCTTCAGTGTATGTTTAATTTTATCGGCATCATTAAGCTTGCGCATGAGTTCAAAGAAATTCCAGCCTTCAGGAATCAGCAAGATGTACTTGATCGAGTCTCCGCTGACTACCTTGTCCAGCAACTGGCGTTGCGAGATACCGGTCTCAAACCGGTACTCTCCGGCCTTCAGTCCACGATGCTGACCACGTAAATAAGCAAGCCAGACAATAGAATAGCGGTTGGGCAATATCCCGTCGCGATACAAGTCCGTGGCAAATCGCTTTAACGAGTCACCCTTTTTTACAATATAGATCTTGTCGCCGGTATCAAGGCCGGTGTTCCAGGTTACCAGTAAATAAATTATTGCAACGGCAATTACACCACCAATGCCGATTACACTTTGTCTGATTATTTTATTCTGTAACAACACAGACATCGCTTATTGCGTCCTGAAGCTCCCTTTCCAGATCGGTAATGGGAAAGGATTTGTTTTCCAGCGATGTCACTGGCCACAAACCTATAAGACTGTTACAGACAAAAATGGCATCGGCCTGGTATAAACTTTCCAGGTCTATTCGGCTTTGCTGGCAGACAATGTTTGCGTCCGACAGCTTGTGCAAAATGACATCACGCATTACTCCTGCAACTCCGCAATTCTCCATCGCTGGTGTGATCACTTCGTTTTCGATTTGCATAAAGATGTTTGACATCGTCCCCTCAATCACATAACCAGCTTGATTTAGCATCAGACCTTCCTGGTAATCGTCCTGCCACTCTGAACGCGCCAATACCTGCTCAAGCCGGTTAAGGTGTTTTATTCCGGCGAGTGTTTTATTTTCAGACAACCGAGTATCGCATAGTCGCATCGCAATGCCTTCAGCGCGATAGTCCTTCGGATATTGTGGCCATGGCGTTAATGACAGAATACGTGTCGGGTTCAGCGCCTGGTCCGGGCGATAACCGCGTCCACCCTGTCCGCGGGTAATGATCAGTTTGAGCACGCCTGTTGGTGTGTCGCGAACAAGTTTTTCTGCTTCATGTGCTAACTTCTCCGTAATACCGTTTAGTTTGATTCCGAGGCGTGCACAGCCGGTTTCCAGACGTTGCATATGTTCATCCCAAAGAAGCGCCTGCCCGTGCTGAACAGCGATGGTCTCGAAGCAGCCGTCGCCATATTGCAGCCCCCGATCATTAATAGAGACATGATCGGCCATCTTTCCGTTTACCAGACTGCCGCTGCCCGTGCTCACTTCGCCTCCATGGCCCGCAACATACCTTTGGCTTTGGCGCGGGTTTCAGCCAGTTCCCGCTCGGGAACCGAGTCAGCGACGATGCCGGCACCGGCCCTGAGTATTGTCGTGTCGCCGTGACTTACCAGGGTACGAATCAGGATATTCAAATCCAGTGAACCGTCACGATTGATATATCCCATAGAACCGGTGTAGGCGCCGCGGGGACTGTGTTCCAGCTCGTTAATGATTTCCATGCATCTGACCTTGGGACAGCCGGTGATAGTGCCACCCGGGAATACCGCCATGATGACATCGACCGGGCCAACATCGGGACGCAAACGACCTGTTATCTCTGACACGATATGATGTACATAGGTATAGGTCTCCAGCACCATTAACTCATTAACGTGGACGCTACCAGGCTCACACACACGACCAAGATCGTTGCGCTCAAGGTCAATCAACATGATGTGTTCCGCTTTTTCCTTCGGGTGCCTTAACAGCGCTTCTGACAACGCCTTGTCTTGCCGTGCATTATTGCCCCGCGGGTAGGTCCCGGCAATGGGTCGGGTGGCAACGATACCTTTGCTTGCGCTGACCAGTCTTTCAGGAGATGAACTGATAATCGCAGTCTGATCTGCCAACAGCACCAAACCGGCAAAGGGCGCCGGATTGCTGATTTTAAGGTTTTCGTAGAGCCGGTGCGGGTTGACCGGACGCCTGAACCGCCCTAGCCAGCGCCTCGATAAATTGGCTTGGAAAATATCCCCGTCGTGGATGTAGCGTTTCGCCTGCTGAACTGAGGCAAGATAGGTGTCTGGTGCTTCCTCATTAACATGGCTCAATTCATTTCGATAGCTTTTATCGGCAGGCAATTCTTTCTGGAGATCCCGCAGGCCTTGTTCAAGTTGCTCACTGCTGACACCCGGGTCGCCAATTATTGTGGTGGTGGCGTTGGCACGATCCACCACGATGCCCATGGGAATGCGTTGCGCCATCGCCACTGGCAAGGATTCATCTGTTGGCAGGTCCGCCAGGGTAGGCTCGATCTCTCGTGCCATTTCATAGCCAAGGTAGACAAACCAGCCACCGCTAAAAGGCAGGTGGATGAGATCCCGCTCGGTGGTGATAATTTTTTCGGCATCAACGCGCGCCTTAAGCAGGTCAAAAAAGCGGCCGTGTATTTTTCGGCCGTTTAACCGTAATTCGTTCGGTGCAATGAGTTCCAGACGATCGCCGGGAAAACTGAACAGGATGTCATAACGTCCATTGGGCCCTCTTGACGGGCTTTCCAGCAAAAAGGGATAACGGGAAGGGTTTTGTTGTTGCAAGCGCGACAAGTCACTGGCGCCTTTGAGCTGCAGATAGCGGTAACCGCTTCCGGTCTCTTGAAAATCAGACGGAGATGGAGGCGACCGGTGTGTCAAGGTGTTTACTCGTAGCGCCGCAGAACCAGCGTGCCATTGGTACCGCCAAATCCAAATGAGTTTGACAGCGCAACTTTTATCTCCAGTTCCCGGGCACTGCCTGGCACGAAATCGAGGTCACAGTCAGGGTCCGGGTTGTCGAGATTAATCGTCGGCGGCGCGATCCGCTTGTATATCGCCATGGCGGTGTAGATGGCTTCGATGCCGCCAGCGGCGCCGAGCAAGTGACCGGTCATCGACTTGGTCGAGCTAATAGCGAGTTTGCTGGCGGCAGCACCAAAACATGCTTTCACGGCCCGGGTCTCAGCGGCATCACCCAGCGGTGTCGAAGTACCGTGTGCATTGATGTAATCAACACTATCAGGGTTAATACCTGCATTGCGCAGGGCATTGGTCATGCAACGCGCCGCGCCCTCGCCGTCTTCGACCGGACTGGTAATGTGAAATGCATCACCACTCAAGCCGAAGCCAATAAGTTCCGCATAGATTCGTGCACCACGTGTTTTGGCATGCTCCAGCTCCTCGAGTACCACTACGCCGCCGCCCTCGCTGATCACAAAGCCATCGCGGTCGGTGTCCCAGGGACGGCTGGCTGTTTGGGGATCATCGTTACGGGACGACAAGGCCTTGGCATTGCCAAAGCCGGCCAGACCCGTGGGGGTAACCGGCGCCTCTGAGCCACCGGCGACCATCACATCAACATCACCATATTCGATCAAGCGGCCGGCATCGCCGATGGCGTGGGTTGCTGTCGAACAGGCGGTGACCATCGCCAGATTTGGGCCCTTAAGGCCGTATTTGATAGACAGGTTGCCGGATATCATGTTGATGATGGAACCGGGAACATAAAACGGTGAGACACGACGAACGCCTTTCTCATGCAGGGTAAGCGTGGTGTTTTCGATGGAATCAAGACCGCCGATACCGGATCCGATGTGAACACCGATGCGGTAACGATTTTCATCAGTTACTTCCAGTCCGGAGTCTTCCATCGCCTGCATACCGGCAATGATGCCGAGTTGAATAAAGCGATCCATCCGACGAGCGTCTTTGGCCGGCAAATAATCGTTGATATCGAGATTTCTGACCTCACCGGCAATAGTTGATGGATAGCCGGTAGCATCAAACCGGGTGATTTGATCAATGCCGCTGTTACCGGCAATGATATTAGTCCAGTTTTGATCCAGATTGAGACCCACGGGCGAGACTATACCCATACCCGTTATAACGACACGACGCTTTGGCACTCGCTTTACCTCGTATGGAATATTTTACCAATAACGAAATGAAACATGAGAAAAAACGAGGGGTCGTCGGCAAATGGTGCCAACGACCCCTCCGCTACCCAGTATCAATCTAGTTCTGATTTGCGTTGATATAGTCAATTGCAAGTTGGACGGTCGTAATCTTTTCTGCCTCTTCGTCTGGAATTTCGGTATCAAATTCCTCTTCCAGGGCCATCACCAGCTCGACGGTGTCGAGTGAATCCGCGCCAAGGTCGTCCACGAATGAGGAGCTGTTGGAAATTTCACCTTCAGCGACCCCCAGTTGTTCAGCGACAATTTTCGTGACGCGTTCATCTACACTGCTCATATTCTTGTTTCCTCCGGTATTGCAGTAACTGGCCTTGTTTCAGGTGGGCGCATAATTATCACACAATGTGCAATGCCGTCCAGCACCCAAGAGACTATATTTAACTACTTGTATCATAAAGTCTTTTTTGATCCATTTCGGATCAATTCATGTGCATGCCGCCATTGACATGCAACGTTTGTCCGGTTATGTACCGCGCTTGCGGTGATGCCAGAAATGCCACGGCATGCGCTATTTCGCTAGTCTGCCCCAGTCTTCCCAAGGGAATCTGGCTCAAGAGGGTCTGGCGCTGCTCTTCCGGCAAGGCCCGGGTCATATCGGTATCAATGAAGCCGGGCGCAACCACGTTAACGGTAATGCCCCGGGATCCTATCTCGCGCGCCAATGCCTTGCTAAAGCCCATCGCACCGGCCTTGGCAGCCGAGTAATTGCACTGACCAGGATTGCCAGTGGCGCCAACCACTGAACCGATACTAATGATTCTACCGGCCCTGGCCTTCATCATCGGGCGCAGGCAGGCCTTGGTCACACGATACAGAGACGTAAGGTTGGTCTCCATGATGTCGTCCCACTCATCTTCC